>JAVVGE010000015.1:0-32853 GCA_032249255.1 Desulfurococcales archaeon
ACATATATGAAACCAAAAACAGTTTCACTACGGCATTAAATAAATGAACAGGTCTTGCTCTTAGGAAGAAAAGATCAAAGATTTTCATATGGCATTAACTATTAGCTCATAATTCAGCATAAGCTGTGCTAAGCTAACATAGCTACGGCATGGCTTAGATGCTTTGGATACCTAGTTTACCAGCTGTTTCATACCCTATGATTATGGGTTAGGTTATAAATTCTCAATCAATAACTATGTTGGATGATGGACCGTATCCTTTATGTTAATATGTTAATAGGAAATATCTTTATATTTGTTTGTTGTCTTGGCTTAAGCTTATAAGCATCTAATCTCTAGCTATGTCTGATGATGAGGCGACACCTCTATGTACTTAATATATAGCTATCCTCGAGAAACGATGATGCCTAGAGCTCCCTAGACCGAGGCCCTTTATGAGGGCATTGCCCAGAAGGGTTTCGGGGTTTTAAGTATAGATGGGAGCTCGGTGCCGCTGGGCTTGACAGCCCTTCCGAGAAGCCTCTTAGGGCATATTGCCCAGGAGGTGGAGTGGGGAGATGGCCACAGAGATGCTCTAACATCCCTGTGGATTAAGAAGCACAGCAATCCAAAACGAATGAAAACCAGCGACAACCAGCAACCATCGGGGGACAAGCAGAGGGTTTCGAAGCTGGTAACATGGTATATTGAGGCTCTCCAGAGGGCTTTAGATCTGATCTGAGATAATATTGAGTGGAGATACCGCTTCCCAGAGCTCGTTAGAGGGGTGGAAAGCTGGTCGTGATCAGAGGTTTGAAGGTGAGGATCCCAGCAATACTGAAGGATAGGGCTTTCAGGAAAAGGCTTAGATAAGAGCTTATGAAGGATAATCCCTATGCTGCGCACTGGGTAGATGCTGTTATTAGGAAAGCGTACTCGATTATGAAGAGTTGGAGGAAGAGGTATCTGAGGGGGAAGGGCTGGGAAGGTTAAGCCTAGGATTAGGAGGAGTTCGCTAGGTGCAAGACAGCACTTATGAAGATAGATTACCAATCAAAAACCATTATGATAACTCTGAGACAAGGAGAATATCTCTATGTATCCTGGAAATCAACGTGGTTCGAGCACAGAGTAAGGGGGACGGGATGTTGGCGAGGTTATAATTAAGGATGACAGGGTGATAATACTGTTTAAGAGCTCTAAGGAGATCGGGGTTAAGAGAGTTATTGGGTGAAATAGTAATGAGCAATTATTAAATGGCTACGAGTCCTCGATTAGGCTATATCTACGTCGATCTCAGGCCTCTTCAGAGCATGAAGATCGTGTGTGAACGTAAGAAAGCTATCACACAGAGCAAGGATAAGAGGTGGCTTTATGAGAAGTATATGGCTAGGTAGAGGAATAAGGAGAGGGATTTTGTGAACAAGCTAATAGCAGGCCCGATAAGACTATTACCAAAAATTATCCATGCCTTCGAGGATCTGGAGAAAGAGGATCCTGTTAATAGGAAAAGGGCTAAGAAGGTTAGGAGGAAGAGGAACGCTAGAACGCCATGGAGGGTCATCCGTAGAAGGATGTCAGAGATAGCATCAACAGCTTATGTGATCCTGAAAAATACATCTCGTGGGTATCCCAGGTGTAGGTTTGTTGTAGAGACCCGAGAGGTAATAGATCTTTGAATGCTCTAAATGCAATCTAAAAATGGGTAGGCAGAAGGTAGCATCGATAAACGCTAGAAGATATCCAGAAGGAGGGAAGAGGAGGAGAGCCAGGAGGCGGGGTTTCCCCACAGCAATGAACTAGAATTATATGAGGATGGAACTATGAGTAGGGGTCACCCCGAGTGGGAGGAGCCCAGCGATGCTGATCCCGATGAAAAGGGATCCTGAGGGCTTCGAAGTTGAGTTAAGAGGGCTTGATAAACATCAAGCCCGATGAAATCCGAACCCCTATGATGAGTTACTGATGTGAGATTATAAGATATGAGAGGATTATATATAGATGAGCACGATGGTTTTAGTTGTGAGAGGGTACGCCAAGAATATCCATGGTGCTGTAGCTATAGAAGTTAGGGAAACAGATCTATGGGGGGATATAGGAATACCGAAGGACACCAGGGCGACGGGTCTGGCAATTTCAACCCCATATGGATGCGTAATTGTTATAGGCGTTGATGCTTCTATTGCTGGTGAGAGGGTTCTCCTAGCATCCTTTCTAGATCCTCTTGACGGGGAGACTATAAGGATTATTGAAGCAGCATCGATAACCAGAAAACTTATGGTCATGAGGAATGGAAAAATCGTGGGATCCTTAGTTCTTTCTGATGAGGATATGGGGAAGATGGAGTATGTAGCAACTAAGACAAGAGAGTGTTCTCAAATGCAGAATAAACCCGTGGATCTAGATCTAGCTGCTCAGTGGTTCCTAGAGAACTTTAACTTTTAATACAGACGATCCTCCATAGGTAGTACCTACTACCACGAGAGATTTTTATGATAATGAGGACAAGCATGCTTTTCAAGGATGAAAAAGATCATAAGAAGCTTATCCTAACTAGATCTATTATATAAGCTTAAGGGATTATAGGATAGATATCCCAAGGATCCTCATCTTCATCGTAGCGACGCTTCTTTTTATTCTCTTTCGTCTCTTTAACCAGTCCCAATTCTTTCTCGAGCTCCTCAAGTTCTAGCTTTGAGAATTCTATATTTATTATAGCATCATGTATGCACATAATATCTTCTTCGGCTTCCGAGAATCTCCTCATGATCTGTCTGACTTCGTCCTCAAACTCTTTTCTAAACTTCTCCAATCTTTTCAATATTTCCGGGTGATTCGTAAGATCCATGTTCTCCTCGATCTTCTTTCTAATACTCTCTATAGTGTTTTCAAGTCTAACAAAATCCTCTACCGTCTCCCCGCAGTAGTCCTTTAGAAGCTTCTCCATAATTCTCGATATCTTCACCAAAACACCTAGTCTATATACTTAGCTAAGCATATATCTATATATAAAAAATTATTCAAGATACTCCACAAAGATATTCCCAGCATGCTGGAGACAAGGAAAAACATTAGAGCGAAGAAGGGTTGTTTTTCTTACATACATTTATCAGCTATGAGAATATTATTTCTATGGGAAACTATTTGAAATTTTCTCGATGTAATGCGGTTCCCCAAAAGAAGCTCGATAAAAAAATTGCTATTATAGGAGCTGGGCCGGCAGGGCTTGCTGCCGCTGGGTATCTTATATGTAGAGGGTATGAGGTCCATGTATATGATATGATGGAGGAGCCAGGTGGCCTTCTGATCTATGGCATACCTGATTTCAGGATACCTAAGAAGAACGTAAGAGAAGGTACCCAGGATCTGGCTAGGCTGGGTGTTAAATTTTACCAGAGGGTCAAGATAGTTCCTGGAGATGGATATAGAGACGGAGAGCTAGGTTTTAACGAGATCTTGAGGAGCTATGACGCCATAGTAATAGCTACGGGAACCTGGGCCGAGAGGAGGCTTAACATCGAGGGGGAGGATCTTCCGAGGGTGTATTCAGCTTTTCACTATCTATTCCACTACTGTAGATCCGAGGCTGGGTATGAGAGGCTCGAGGATCTCCCGCCCCTGGGGAAGAGAGTAGCCGTTATAGGAGCTGGCCTAACAGCTGTTGATGCTGCAGCTGTTTCTAAAAAACTTGGTGCAGAGACTGTATATATGATCTATAGGAGAACTATTAATGAGGCTCCTGCGAGAAGACACGAGATTGAGAAGCTGATAAAATCAGGGATAACATGGATCGAACTCGCATCCCCCAAGAGATTCCTAGGAGACAGGGAAAGGGGTGTAGTAGGTGTTGAGCTAATTAGAATGAGGCTAGGAGAGCCTGATAGGAGCGGTAGGCCGAGACCTATACCTATCGAGGGCTCGGAATTCATTCTGGAAATAGATTCAGCTCTAATAGCTATCGGAGAGATCCCGACACCCCCTATACTGGATAAGGAGCTAAAGATAAATCCAGACAACACCATATGGGTTGATAAGAAGATGAGAACAACGATGAAAGGCGTCTTTGCGGCAGGCGATGTTGTTACAGGGCCCAGCCTAATAGGAAATGCAATAGCCTCGGGCCTTAAAGCTGCCCAGGCTGTTGATGAATATCTCCAGGGCAAGATCTCCTGGGATCTAACGCCGTAGAGATGCATCAATAATACATTCAATAGCCCTTATCCAGATCCACGAGACCTTCTACAGGCTCGCCCCTAATAAACCTTTTTACATTTTCTACAATAAACATAGCTATATCCTTCTCGGCATCCTCAACAAAGCCAGCTCTATGCGGGGTTGCAATAACGTTTTCAAGCATGTGTATCCCCTTGGAAGAGTAGCTTTTACCATGATCTCTCCCAGGATATAGCCACCAGACATCCAAGGCAGCTCCTGCCAAGACGCCTTTAGAAAGCGCTTCATACAGTGCTTCCTCATCCACGATAGCTCCTCTTCCAACATTAATTATATACGACCCCCTTTTCATCTTCGATAGCAGCTCCTTATTCACAAGGCCTCTGGTTTCCTTTGTAAGTGGGGCTGCTATTACTAGGAAATCCCCCTCACCTATATATTTCTCTAGCTCGCTAACGCTGATCACTAGATCGGCATACCCATCTGAACCCCCTGATCCCCTTCTAACACCTATAACCCTCACTCCCAATGGCTTCAACATCCTAGCAAGCTCCCTCCCGATCCCACCATAACCAAGTATAATCACCGTCTTTCCCTTCAGAGACCCGCTCGAATATTCCCAGCTATATGGCGGGAAGACCCCTTTCTTAGCCATCCTATCAAAAGCAACGATCCTCTTAGTAAGAGAGAGCATAAGCCCAAGCGCCATCTCAGCTACATAATATGAGTTAACCCCCTTCACACTGGCTACAATAACCCCCTTCCTCTTAGCAAGACCCAGATCCAGTCCATCAACACCGGCGTGCGTAGCCTGAAGAAAAACAAGCTTATTCCCCTTTTCAAGAACCCAGTTTTGGGCCGGCCCTATATAGATCTCTATATCAGCCACAGAACTCATAGCTTCAGAGAGATTCGAAGCCCATATAAGCGCTAGGTCTCTGGATAACCCTTTCTCAACAATCCTCATTGTCTCCTCCCTAGCCGAGGGCCAGTAAATAAGTGCCTTCAGGTAGATCGCCCCTTTCTATATATCTATACCAAGGGTAAAAACTCCTTAACCTAGTACTCCTAGTACTGCATTATTATTATTATTAATAACTAAAGCCTCGTCCTTCAGAGCGGGGAGAGAGTCATTAAGTGGATCGGGCTCTATATAAGGCGGTTAAGAGGCTGTTACAGGATTATCATGAATTTAAATATTTCTGGTTATCTATGAATACTTGGTGTAGCATGGAGAAGGAATGCTGGGCTTAAGCATATAAGCATCCAATCCCTAATCACAATTTGATGATGAGGCGACATCTCTGCTAGATCATGGTGTGCAGAGATCTCGGGATGCTATGATGCTCAGAGCCCCCGAGACCGAAGCCCTGCATGAGGGCGCTGCCCAGAAGGGCTTCGAGGCTCTAGGCATAGCCCTAGATGGGAGCCCCTTTCCGCTGGGCTCCACAGCCACCAATGAGCCCATAGAGATCCCAAGATCTCTTTGGGGGAGGTGGGGGTCCCCCCGATGCCACAGGATCAAAACCCTGTGGATCAAAAAACACAGCAATCCAAAACAAATAAATATCAGCGATAATCAATGATCATCGAGGGACAAGCGGAAACGCGTATGAATAGTATAGGGGATATAATCGTATCGAAACTTGTGGAAGCCCTAACAGATAGCCTCGATCTCTTCTGATGATCCCAGAGCTAGAGCGCCCTTTTATTATCTTCTTCACTTCATAGCTATTTGGAGGCCCACATATTGAGGGCTTTCCAGGGATTGCTATGTCTAGTATAACAGTGCTAATATGTATGCTTAAAACTCCGATGTCCTGGATGGTGATGGCGCTTAGAGGGGGATGATTTAGATTTAGAGATAGGCTGGTTCTGCACAGCTTAAGACTTTTGTTTTTGCACATAGAATAAGGGATCAACGGCTATACATTCTTAGCATTGATACGGCGTAGGAGGTCACTTCTAGAATATATGATGCCCATATTATGCCGGTCATTATTGATAGTATGGCGCCTCCTCCCCTTAAGACTGTGTATAGCGTTATGATTAGGCCTAGGTCTTCTCCCCATCTTCTACAGAGTCCTGGGATCTTCTCCACCCACTCTATATCCCTTTTAAGGGTTATCGCCGCACCTTTTGCTAAACTTGTTCTCAGGTCTTTATACTTTTTTGCAGCTTGTTTAGGATCAACAATGTATATTGTTCCTCCGCACGGGCTAACTGGTATGTTTTTCATTATTGCCAGCACATGTTTTTCTGGGCACCTATCCCCAGTCCTCTGGATCTTTAGATCAATGTTATCAAGTATTTTCTTGATCTCACTACTGGATCTATTAAGAACCTCTATATCTCCGCTATCGAGTATAATGGATACTCTATAGTCTCTCGATAGCCTGGATAAGGACATGAGGTTGGATATTGATATGGATCTGCTGACACATATATATCCTAGAATCTCGTATCTAGTTGAGATGACATATAGAGTGCCTTGACAGCTATTGCCTGGATCTATAGATGATATGTCCCATTGGAAACCATTGATCCTCGCCTTATCTGGGGTGGATATGCATATTCTAATCCTCGATCTGGTATCCTCTACAATAGCTAGATCCGAGCTCCTCTTCACAATTATGTATCCTCTTCCATAATCCTCATAACCTTTGCAAATAGCCCTCGAAATATCAATATTGTCTACAGCGCATATGATCCTCATAAGCTCCTCCCTCGCAAGGGAGCTCCTAGGTTTTATAGATATCTCGCCTGTTGATGATGTGTATATAGTTGATCCTGCATCCAAATATAGATCCTTTACATTACAGATCTCGCTGGATACCCTGGCAGATCTCCATGTTACTACACCTATCCTCGCAAGATCCGAGGATCTTCTGGCCATGTATAGAGTATATATGTACGGGATCGATGGAGCAGCTATAGACAGAAAGACAGCTATACCAGGGATCACGATTAGCCCTAAGAGCGGTACCACATATACCAGCACTGAGAATACAGTACAGACCCTTTTAGCTATATTCATAGCCTCGTCATACTCCCCGCTAAACATAGATCCACCGCTAATCACGAGAGCCTCAGCCGAGCCCGATTCCACACTAGAGTAGCCGATTACCAGGTCGCCAGCCTCCCTATAGGATCTGGAGTCAGAATTATATGGCTCCCTCACAACAATAGATCCTCTTGAGACAACCGCATCTCCCAATGTGATAACCCCTGGGTAGAGCTTAACATGGGATCCTATAGCCCCGCCTGCCTGGCCCAGGCTGTCCTGGGATCTTGGTGATAGAAAGATCGAATGCCCGATAATATTTTCCACATACATAGATGAGAGAACAATAAATACCGTGAAGAGAGCCACCAATATAGGGATATATCCACTAACAATAAGAGCATATATAGAGGAAACTATGAGGATCGATATATCTGGCTTCAAGAATACATCTAATGAGGATCTTCTCCGAAGAATCATCAATACCAACACAATCACGATAAACACAAAGTAGAGATCTATTAGATAGCCAATAAATCTGCTAGGGCTCAGAGCCCTGAGAGATACAAGAATAGCCAGAAGCATTACAAGAATCGCGAGAATCTTGATTGGCAGAATATTCAATCCATAGACAGACACTCTATCCCAAGGCGTAGAGCCATAGCCCTCTATAATATAGATAGAAAAAATATAAAGGAGTGATCTAGATATGTCTCATAAGGATCCTGAGTTCCAAGGAACAAGGCTGCTACTAAACTGACGATAGGTATAGATATACGGAATACTTATAACTACTTGAAGCTACCTTCGATAGGAGCCCTATGGCGCTGAGCTCGACCGGGGCCCATGCAGTGCAGATGAGGCCAGTAAACCGACACCAAGACCTAATCCCGCTAGCGGAAATACCATTAGATGGGAAACGCTCTTAGGCAATATCTGCCATATATATGTTAGTTAGTATATAGATATCTAGGAAGTATGAGGTATAATAGCCATGTTAAAAGGAATCTCTAGAGGAGCTTTTATAGCTATAATAGCGGTGGCGATCTTAGGATTCGCAGTAGGCTTTATCACAAAGCCTCCAATGCCAGCACAAACAATAACTATCCAAGCAATACAGACAATAACTGCAAGAGAAACAGTACATATAACATCTACATATACAACAGAACGAACTATAACTAGAGAGACGACATTCACAACTATAAAAACTCAAATAACAACCGTGACTACTGAGAGAACAATAACTACCCAGCTAACAACCGTTGTTCCGACAACTATTGTGAGAACAGATATAAAGACTATTACCCAGCTATCAACCATAACCTTGAGAGAGACTATCCCACCAGGAGCAACGCCTCTTCCTTTCTCGGGTAAAACAGCCTTTGCTCTTATATCAACAGGCTTCAACTTCAACGGATCATCTAGAGGCGGGGTTATAATATATATACCAGCTGGATGGGGTCTAGAAATAGTGTTTACAAACAGCCATACTATACCCCATAGCATAGCAATTGTTAGGAATAGTACTGCAGTGCCGCAAAGCAGAGATATAGGGGCTGATGGAATGGTTATCGCTTCTCAACCATCTATATATACTAGCGGTATATCGAGCGGGTCCACAGCCTATCTAAGCGTCTCCTCAGTACCAGAAGGGATCTACTGGATAGCATGCGGCGTTCCGGGGCATGCCTTGGCGGGAATGTGGATAGTCCTGGTATCATTAATTAATGTAACAACCCCTTATGCGATTTCCACACAGCAGTCTAGTGGTAGTGAGTATCCATATAGCTATGTCATGGTTGCCTCCGCTTTGCTGGCTATAGTTGTGATCCCTATAGCTATCTGGAGGAACAATGCTCGATAATAATAGCGATCACTCCTTATATTATTTGAACCATTTTTAAGATCTGGAAGCAGGGTATGGATTACAAAGTCTATATCCTTCCTGAGAGGCTTAGGAGTGTTCTGTCAAGGGAGTACGGGATCCTTGTTGAGGGCTTTGATAGAGCATCTACTGCCAGGAAGGCGATTAAGATTGTTGGAAAAAGAAGGGTATGGAGCGTTGGGGATATCGTGACTGTGAGCCTCATTGAAGCAGGGTTCATACCCCACGTAGCTGTAGTCGATGGAGCAACGCTCAGAGAAGAGGGTGTTGATATAAGGATAGTGAAGGACATATATAGCCGAGCTGGGATCATACTGAGGATAAGTAATCCTAGAGGGGCTATATCGAGTGAGGCTATCAATGCCATAAAATATATCGCAGTTTCTCCTCAGAAAACTTTCTTGGTGATCGTTAATGGAGAGGAGGATCTATTATCTCTAGTAATTGCGGGAACAGCTAACATTGGAGAGATCCTCCTATACGGAGTGCCTAGAAAAGGTATAGCGATCGTGGAAATAGATCATAAGATCAGGGCTTTAGCATTAGACCTATTAAAAGATATTCTAGGAAAAGACTATGAAATGTTCTTCAGCCAATAAGAAAATAGCATAATTATGAAGAGAACCGAAAATGCGATCCACAAATTTAGCATCTCATTAGATATTACAATTAAAAGCCTCGTCTTTCAAGGCGGGGATGAGGATTTTTAAGGTTTATGTATATGGTATTGTGGAGAGGAGCCTGTGCGAAGAAGGAGATCCCGATGGTCCCACCGGAGCCGTGGCCCCGGCCTTGAAGAGTGATGGTAATCAGGGCTCCTGAGGCTCTAACTAAGATGATCTAATATAGAATTGAATGAGTATCTAATGGTTACTGATGCATTCTTGCCTAGCTCCTCCTTGATCATTGCTTCTAATTTAGACACTATTTCATGTGCCTTATCAATACTAAGGTTGCTGGGCATTGTGCATATTACATCAATGACTAGATTTCCCCTTATATAGAGGGCCTTTATGCCATGTAATCTTATATTATTTCTAAGTATGTACTCTCTCTCGAGGATCTTATATACCACTTTATGTATATCTCTAATATCTCCTCTTTTAGGTTCTATATGGACTAAAACACTTACTATGTCCTCCCTATGGTTCTTGACGGCCTTTTCAACATCAGTTGCTATTCTGGATGCTTCTTCGAGGCTTATAGAGGGACTCACCTCGATATGCATCCTCACATGATAGCCCTTCTCATCGCTATATACCTCAACGTCATGAACCCCCAGGACTCCAGCTATTCTTGAAGCCACCTCCGAGCTTGTTCTAGCTATTTCCTCGGTCCTAGATCCTTCCCTCGGTTCCATGTGGATCACCATGTCCATATCTTGTTTATAGCTCCTTCTAATAGTCTCCTCTAGCATGTCCACGATCCTGTGGGCTTCAGCTAGCTCCATATCTCCTGGTATTTCTATGATGGCGTCTAAAAAGATCTTTGATCCCGATCTCCTGGCTCTCACGCTCTTCACACTTAGTCCGAGATCTATACATGATCTTCTAAACAGATCTATAACGCTTTCAGGAGCCCTATCCATTAGATCATCTATGGCTATCTTAGCGACTCTTATTGCTGCTAATGCAAAGTAGGACGAGATCGCCAATGCGATTGCAAGATCTAGCGTAGATAGGAGTAAGCGATCCTCAATAACAATACCTATGATGGATAATATGAGCACAGATAGAGTTGCATATAGATCACTTCTATAGTGAAGGGCGTCTGAAGCAAGTATAGAGGACCCATACTTCTGAGCTCCCCTGCTGAGAGCCCTGGATCTCCAAAAATCTATGATTATTGTGAACCCTACTAAAAACGATATTAGGGGTGTGAACTCAACCTCTCTCCCAACACCCCACAAGACCCTTAGAAGAGCTTCGTAAGATATATATATCAGCACAGCTATCAAAGCAGAAGAGATACCGAGCGAGCCGAGACTCTCAGCCTTTCCATGCCCGTAGGGATGCTCTGGATCTGGCCTCTTTAACGCAACCTTCATAGCTATTAGAGCTATAAATCCTGCTGTGATGTCACTAATGCTGTGAAAACTATCTGCAAAAATAGCAAGACTACCGCTATAGATATAGGCGAGTATTCTTAAGAGAAGCACGGCGAGAGAGGATGTTATAGATATCAGTATAAGGGACACTCTGGGATCAATACGCCTCCAACTATCCCCAAAATCTAGTTCCTTCTCCCGCATTATACACCTCCTACATATCCTCAGTTCTTTTCCACTTATTTAGTACTAGACCAGCTCTCCGAAAATCAAGATCATGAGATTCATAAAAGAGCTTATCCAACTTATTCCTCTAGTATTAATATGATGAAGACTCCTTATAAACGTTAAAAGGCTGAGGCTCTTGATAGCAATACAATGAGTGGAAAGTCTAGAAACTCTGGATAATCTAAGAAATCTATAGCTTATAGCTGCTATCTAACCTCCTCTCCTGCCCTCAGATCATCATTGATCGTCTTCCCATCCAAGCAGCTCATAGGTTTCTGCTTGTTCCCCATCTATTCGGGGCTATATTTATTACCTGGGGTTTCAGGAGGGTTGGAGCTCCCGCATTATCATATTTGATATAAGAAAACTTATATACATTTCCTATTCATGTTAACCATAAATGGCGTGGCTTCCAGTTGTGATTGTTACCATGGGATCGAAGATTTATGGATCTTCATACAACTCCTACCTCAAACATGGCTTCTACAATGGTCAGCAATAAAAGTAATAAGATACTGTTACGATCCACAATGAAACGAAAAAGAGTAACACTATTTAAGACCTATGCTTTTCTGGGGAGGCCATTTGAGGGGCTTTTCAAATCTTATAACATCTATAGTAATGTTATCACTACTAGTTCCTATCGGGTTTATAATCTTAGATAGGGTACGCATTACCAGCACCGATGTCCACCAACCAGCAGTGACTCCCTTTATAGTGGCTTACTGTATAAAGAATGGATCTAGCTATATCTTAATACTAATAAACCTAGGGCCTGGCGAGGCTATCATAGACGGCATTATAGATTCTAATTTAAAATATAGACAGGCATCATTAGTAATTAACGAAGGCATTATCTACACATCACATACTGATTACCAGCCATACAGAATAATCTTGAAAAGAGGCGAGATTATTGATGTGAAACTAGTTGGACCCAGCTAATTTATTTGTTCCTATTATAAATATTATTTAATAAGTTATGCACCTAATAACATTAATATGAAACAATCTAGATGCAATATATAAAGGATTAATAGTTAAGTTTATAAGCAGGATAGATTTAATATATATGGTGAAGAGAATGCCCAAGAAGAAAGGAGAGAAGAAAGAACAGAAAGGGCAAGAGCAGCAAAAGCAACAGGAAAAGAAGTAAAACTATGAACTAATACCAGATCCCAACCTGGACATATATTTTTCCTTAATTTTCCCTAAATATATTATTTATATAGTTAGATAGCTAGATAGATCATTAAGCTGGAGATCGCTGCTTTTCCCTCGTTTGGGGTTACCGTGTTTCTTGATCAACAGGGTTTCTATGGCATCCCTGTGACCATTGAGGGACCCCATCCCCAAAGACATCTTGAGGTCTCTGCACACCAAGATCTAGCGCATATTATTACCTCATCATCAAAATAGATAGGGATTAGATATTTATAAGCCTAAGCCAAGCATTTCCATTCCAACCGTTAATTGATAATAAACAGATATGAAACGTTCCTGCTATCGTGAAAAGGACCAGCTCAGAGGCTGTTATAGAGCAAGCAATAGATTTAAATACTTCTAGTTATTTATAAATACTTGATGTATGTATGGAGGAGCGTTATCTCAGTACTAGGGAGTTTGCTAGGGTTCTCGGTGTTTCAAGGGATGGGGGAGGGCTGGGAGAGGCTTATTGGGATTGCTAGGGGAGGGGCATTCTATCGCCAAACAGATTATAGGTTTTAATATCCTGGATCCTTGTATTTGGTATATGTGTGGGGTGATCTATTTCTTGGAGAGGCTTTTCAAGGTTCTTCGTAGAGCTGTTTTGCTGGATTGCTATGCTAACAAGCCGCTAGAGGGGCCCTTGGGGAGATTGTAGAACCGCTAGAAGCTATGATTGAGGAGATGGTTGAGTATGCACTAGATCATAAAGCCTCTCAGGAGACGCTGCACAGGGTTTTCTATGAGATGTATAGGGAGCAATATCCATGAATGCCAACAAGGGTTATTAAGGGATCCTATAGAGATGCTGTTAGGAGGGCTAAAGCCTTTAGAGAGGCTAGGAAAAGGGGTAGAGCATATACAGATAAACCAGAGGTTAGGAGGGTCAAGATAGTCTACCCAGATAACCAGGATTGGGGGCTCGAGAATGGAGGCATAAGGATCAGAACCCATAGGGGCTGATAGAGCTGAGAGAGCTGAGGTATAGGGGTAACAAGCAATTACATAGATACCTCTACAGCGGCTGGAGACTATCTAGAGAGCTTAAGCTAGAACCTGATGGGAGGAGGGTGCCTGCCTATTTAGCATTCTCAAGACCCTTCGAGATCACCTACGATCCTAAGAACGTTGTCACTCTAGATGTTAATGAGAATGATGTTACGATAGCAGTATTCAGGGGTGGCATGTTTGTTGAGGCTATCAGGGTTGAGACCGGACTTGGAAGGATGGTTATAGCTTATTCAGTTAGGAGGGAGAGGATCTCTAGGGGAAGATCTACTAGTGAGAGGGATGTTAGGAGGAAATTGAGGAAGCTTAGAGAAGGAGATAGGAAGCGGGATATACTCTATAAGGTTGCTAGCCTCGTAGAGGATCTTGCTAGGGAGAACAATGCTGTTGTTGTTATAGGTGATAGGTGATATCGGTGGTGATGATAAGGAGAGGATGGAGAGGAATAGGGGTGGGAGGCTTATGCACAGGATTATCTGTGGAGTGTATCTAAGCTGATAGAGCTTCTCGAGGATAGGCCTATACATGCTGTAAGGGTATCTGAGAAGGGATCCTCAAGTGCGGATCCATTCTCTAGGAAGAGGATTGATGGCTACAGCCCCCTAGTGATCCGCTCTGCAGTGAAGAGGAATAACGGTAGATACAAAGTGATAAAGATAGTGTTGAGGGTAGCATATGTTGATGGCAGGGTTGTTGAGAGAGACGTTGTGGGGCTATAAACATCGGCTTGGAGTATTTATCCTCAGGTGGGAGGCCTGTGGCGTTGTGGCTCGACGGTGGTCCATGAAGTGTGGGTGAAGCTGATGAACCCGAGCCTAGGTGCAACCCCGCTAACGGAAATACAAGTATTTGAAAAACCATCAAATACCGTTAGCGGGAAAACGCTGGAGAAGCCCTGCCCTTCATAGGTTCCTAGTCTATGTTCCAGTGTTAAAATTATTCTGTGATTTCTGTGCATCTACCTGCTCTAGCTTTTTCAAATATGTCTCCCGATGTTCCGTCACATATGTATGCCTTTCCACCAGTTTCTTGGATGTATTTGAGTGCTGCCAATATCTTTCTGTTCATCCCAGTTCCTATCTTCTCCAATATATCCTTAGCACTGATCCTCGTCATGACCTTTCCATCTATTATTACCCCTGGAACATCTGTTACGAATATGGCTTCATATGCCTTCACACAGCTGGCTATCGAGGCGGCCGTCTCATCTCCATCAGTGTTTAGAAGCACTCCCTCGCTCGGGTCTATTACTAGAGGCGATACTACTAGCACTCTGTATAGTTCTAAGAGCCTTTGGATTCTCTCCCAGTAGCACCTCTCTATCCTCCCTGTATAGCCTCCCTCTATAACCCTCTTCCTACCCCTCTCATCTACTATCACGATCTGCTTCTTCCTACTCCCCTCGAAGAGGGGGCCGTCGCATCCAGCAACCCCGAGGGCCTCTACACCCCTTTTAGCTAGCCCGGACACTATGTTTCTGTTTATAGCTGACATAACCATTATAAAGACCTCGAGCTCCTCTTTAGATGTGTACCTGCTTCTAATACCCTGGGGAGAGACAACGAATTTAGGCTCTATTCCAAGGGCTTTACTAACCCTTGTCACCTGATCGCCTCCTCCATGCACGAGAATGATCCTCCTGGTCCTAGCCTCCCTAGCTATGCTATCCAGAAGCCCTCCCAGGTTCTTCTCGAGAGCCCTCCCCCCTATTTTAACAATAACTATATCTGCTAAGCCGGCCTTAGAGGAGGTATCCATAGCCCCTCCCTCTCATCAAAACCCATGGATATGTTAAAAGCCTGTAGAGCCTGTCCCGCAGCCCCCTTACCAAGATTATCTATCGCAACAAATATCGAGACCCTCCTAACATCCTGCTCTGTGGCGAACCCCACATCTGCTAGGTTGGTCCCAACAACGTTCCTGGGATCCGGGTAGGGGTTGGGGGCCCCATATAGTATTCTTATGAAGGGGCTCCCCATGTATCTCTCGACATATATTCTAGCCAGCTCCTCCTCAGATATATCTATATATAGATGAGTTGATGACAAAACGCCCCTCACAATAGGCACTGCGTGAGGCACTATACTTACTCTCGGCGATGTCTCCCCCAGATCCCTTAGAACCTGGATCACCTCTGCCACATGTCTATGCCCTTTAGGGCTGTAGGGCCTAACACTCCCCGCCCTCTCTGGATGGTGATCCCATGGTGTTGGCTTTGATCCCGCTTCACTGCTCCCCGCTTTTATATCAATCGTTACTGGGTAGGAGATCTTCTTGCTCTGTGTGAGGGGATAGAGTGAGAGTGCTGCGGCCGTTGCGTTACACCCCGGCGAAGCTATTAGCTGTGCGTTTCTGAGCCTCTCTCTGTATATGTGGATCTCTGGGAGTCCGTAGACAGCTTTCTCAGCGAGGTCCGGTGCCGGGTGATCCAGTTCGTAATAGTTCTTAAAGGCCCCTAGATCCCTTAGTCTGAAGGCAGGGCTTAGATCCACAACCCTGATTCCTGAGGTAACTATCTTGGGTATATATTCTAGAGAGACTTCTAAAGGTGTTGAAAAGAAAGCAGCGTCACATAGTTTTAGAACCTTGCCAATGTTTATGGTATCGAATCTTGTTCCTCTAAAGAATCCCCGGAGATTTGGATGTGCAAAGTGTATCGGTTTTCCGGCATACTCTCTGGAGGTTACATATACTACTTCAGCTTCTTTATGTATTGCTAGATATCTGAGGAGCTCTCCTCCCGTATAACCTGATCCACCAATCACACATACTCTGACCAATATCCACCGAGTACTCAAGGCTTTAAGAGCTAATAAGCTGAGTTAAAATTTTTCTATAAGAGACAGGATGCATGAATATATATTTAGTGCATATGCAACACGATAAGTGAATAGAACCAGATCTTTGAAAGTAATGTAAAGAAAGCTTATAGGTAGACGGGTCTATATTAAAATTGGTGCTATGAATGGAGCTGAGGTGCCCAATCTGCGGTCTCCCAGTAATTATACCTGAAGACGCTGTGTCGGGAGAACTTGTGGACCATGAGTGCGGGGTTTCACTAGAGATCGTTATTAACGACGGCAAGGTGGTTCTCAAACCATTTGAGAACGCTGGCGAGGACTGGGGAGAATAGATTTTGGCTATAAGGGTAGGGATAATATATACCATCTATAGATGGGAAGAGAAGGAGCTCACAAGAGCCCTTAAAGAGAAGGGAGCCGAGGTAAAGCTGGTACATCTAGAGGAGCAGCCTATAGCCATAGGAATAAGAAGCCCCGAAGAAGCTGAAATATATATCCAGAGATCCATGGTCAGACCGCTGGCACCAGCGGTTTCCGCGGCAATAGAATCCCAGTGTGTGAGGGTAATTAATAGGAGTATGGCTACCCTAGCTGCTCAGGATAAGGCTATATCCCTCTCCATATTATCCTCTAGAGGCATACCGGTACCCAGGACATATGTAACATACGGCCTAGGATCTATAATAAGTGCTGCTAAAGAGCTTGGATACCCACTAGTATATAAGCCTTCTCAGGGAAGCTGGGGGAGGCTCGTATCCCTTGTAAGGGATGAGGAGATGCTGAGAACTGTGTATGAGCATAGAGAAGTTATCCAGGATCCTAGAATGAGGATCGGCCTTATCCAGGAGCTAGTCGATAAGGGTGATAGGGATATAAGGGCGCTTGTGATCGGATCGAGGGTTGTGGGGGCCATGTACAGGATCGGGGATTTCGTCACTAACTATGCTAGAGGCTCCGAGGTTGCTGCAGCAAAACTCTCCCAAGAGGTCGAGGATCTCGCTGTTAGGGCTGTAGAGGCTCTGGGCCTAGAGGTTGCTGGTGTAGATATATTTGAGAAGAGATCTGGGGGATATCTCGTGAATGAGGTTAACCCCGTCCCAGAGTTCAAGGGCGTTGCAACAGCTACTGGCGTGGATATCGCTGGGTTAATAGCTGAATATGTAATCTCACAGGCGAGGAGGTAGGGTTGAAGCTATACAGGTTCTACGAGCCCAGGGGCCTCAAGCTTGTAAAGGGCCTTGGGCAATATGTCTGGGATTCTACTGGGAGGAGATATCTAGATACCCATAATGGGAATGGCGTGGGCTTCCTGGGACATGGTAATAAATACGTTATCTCATCCATTAGGGAGCAGCTTGAGAACATATATATTGCCTCATCCTCGTACGATCTCGAAGTCGCTGAGGAGGCTCTCGAACTCCTATCTAAGATAGTTCCGCCTAGATATGATAACGTATCTTTTCTAAACTCTGGTGCAGAGGCTGTTGAGCTAGCTATAAAAATGGCTAGGATATATACTGGGAGGAAGAAAATAATATATTTCACCGGATCTTTCCACGGCAGAACTTTAGGAGCACTATCTGTGACGGGAAATAAGAGATACTGGGTTGGGATAGAAGGACTGGATCTAGGAACGATACCCGTTGAGTTTACAAAGCCAGGCGAGATATACTCAGTTGACGGATCTGATGTAGCAGCTATAATCCTCGAGACTATACAGGGAGAGGGAGGTGTTAACCCAGCTCCGAAGGAGCTGATAGAGAGCGTTAAGGCCTTCTCAGATAAGTGGGGCTCCCTCATAATAGTGGATGAGATACAAACAGGGTTTGGCAGAACAGGGGTTCACTGGTCCTTTATCGATGTGGGTTTAGAGCCACACATTTTCACAGCTGGGAAGGCCATGGCAGGGGGTTTCCCGATCTCTGCTGTGTTCTTCTCTAGCGAGATAGGGTCTAAGATGCCCCCAGCAATACATGGATCTACATTTGGAGGTAACCCATTAGCTCTAGCAGCCCTTAGAGGAGGTCTGAGGGCATATATATATGAGAGGGTCTGGGAAAGGGCGGGGGCTACAGGATATCTCTTAATCAATAGGCTGAGAGAGGCCATAGGATCCTCTAGGCTGGTGAAAGAGGTTAGGGGTAGGGGCCTCATGGTTGGCGTAGATCTTAGAGTAAATCCTCTTAATGTCGTCAAATGCCTTCAAGAGAGGGGGGTGCTGGCTACTAGGGCTGGAACCACGGTCGTTAGATTCCTGCCTCCATATATGATTACAAGGGAAGATATCGAGACAATAGCTGGGGCTATGGCGAGTTGTATTGGAGGGCTATAGAGAGATCCTGAGAAGGCTTCTAAAGATCTACAGCCCTTCGGGAGATGAGGATAAGGCTGTGAGAGAATTTGTAAGGATCTCAGAGGATCTTGGGCTCGAAAGCTATGTGGATGAGGACGGGAACGGAGTCACTCTATGGGGTAGAGGAGAGAGGATCGTGGCCCTCGTAGGGCATATAGATACAGTACCAGGATATATAGAGGTTTCAGAGCATGGGAAGGGTATAAGGGGTAGAGGAGCTGTTGATGCAAAAGGCCCTCTGGCTGCTATGTTGGCAGCCCTCAACGAGCTAAGGCTTTCAGGGGCTCTTCCAGAAAATATGGCTAGGATCTATGTGATAGCGTCTGTGGGAGAGGAGAGCGATAGCAGAGGGGCCCTTGGACTCATTAGAAGAGGTTTCAAGGCAGATGCTATAGTGATAGGGGAGCCTACTAATAATAGCAAAGTGGCCATCGGCTATCGAGGCTCGATGAAGGTCAGGCTAGAATGCTCCTCAGCAGGTGGACACGCCTCTGCCCCGTGGATCTATACATCTGCGTGTGAGAAGCTGATAAGCGCATGGACCAGTATCTCAAGGATATACAGCGGGTCTAATACTGGTGGAGTGAGCTCATCACTAACCGTGTTGAGATGTGGTGACTATCCTAACGTGGTGCCTAGAGAGGGGTATGCAGTGATCGATATAAGGTATCCGCCTAGAGGACCTAGCTGGAGAGAGATCCTGGCATCTATAGAGAATATGTTGCCAAGCGGGTGTAGGGCTTCTCTTCTTAAGGATCCTATAGAGCCTGTGGAGGTGAGGCCGACAATCCCCATAGTTAGATCCCTTATAAGGGCTATTAGCAGGGTCGGGATGAAGCCCGAGGTAGTTATAAAAACCGGCACCAGCGATATGAATCTTCTATATGGTAGTGTTTCTAATAATATAGCAGCCTATGGACCGGGAAGATCCGAGCTCTCTCACACAGATTATGAGGAGATCCTATACTGGGAGTTTGAAAAAGGGATAAGGGTTTATAGCGAGGCTATACGAATACTTCTAGCGGATATCTCGCGGATTGCCTGATATCCCATAGCCAATTAGTGCTGTATATTGCATAGTTTAGCGACATCTATCTCTCCTTAGCAGGTATACCGGGCCTCGTTAGCCTCTTAAGATCTAGAATCTTCTCTATCTCTTCCTCGCTAAACCCGACCTCCTTGAGGGCCTGTCTTATAGGCGTTCCCTGGGCAATCTTGTTCGCGACCTGTGTGGCCCTTTCATAGCCTATTATAGGCGAGATCACTGTCACGAGGGCCGGGCTCTTCTCAGCCAGCTCTCTAGCCCTCTCTCTGAGTGGTGTTACTCTGTCTATTACATATATAGCCATCTTATCCATAGCCTCCGATATGAGGGATATCTGGGAGACGATGTTATAGCCTATTAAGGGCACCGCCATGCTCAGCTCGAACTCCCCAAAGAGATTCGCATAGCTGTTAGCAGTGTCTAGACCAATTACCTGTGCCGATGCCAGCATAGAAGCCTCAACGGTTACCGGGTTAGTCTTTCCAGGCATTATGCTGCTTCCGGCAATCTCTTGTGGGATATCGATCTCTCCTATAGCTGTGAATGGACCTGAGAACATGAGCCTCAGATCCTGGCACAATCTTATCATATCTATAGCCATTGTCCTGAACACGGAGCTCAGTGCTATCATGTCGCTTAGTAGCCTCATAGCTCTAAACCTACTCCCAGCTACGTAGAACTCGAGACCCGTGATCCTCTTTATCTCATCAACAACCATTTCACCAAGTCTTGGATGGGCATTCACACCGGTTCCAACGGCTGTGCCCCCTATGGGCAGCTCCCTAACGTATGGGAGAACGCCTTCGAGAAGCCCTAGATCATGTTTGAAGGCATCAACATAGGCCGAGAACTCCTGCTCCATAGTGACTGGGAGAGCATCTCTTAGATGTGTTCTCCCCGGCTTCACGACATCCTCTGTCCTTCTAGCAAGTCTATCGAGGCTATCTATAAACCTCTTGGTAGAGGGAACAAGCCTCTCAGTAACTTCCGAGACAGCTGCTATCCTTATAGCGCTGGGAACAACGTCATTGGAGGACTGACCCATGTTCACATGATCATTAGGATGCACCTTAGAACCAGAGATCTCAGAGGCCTTAGCCGCTATCACTTCATTGACATTCATATTAAGCCCTGTGCCGGAACCCGTTTGGAATACATCAACCACAACTAGATCATCCAGCTTTCCCTCGATCATCATCATAGAAGCCTTCATTATGGCATTCCCGATCCTCGGATCTAGGAGCCCTAGCTCTGTGTTTGCCTTAGCTGCAGCGTATTTTATAAGGCCCATAGCCCATATGATCTTCCTGGGGAATCTAGTACCAGTTGAGAGGAAGACCTCAACGGCTTTTTCAACGTATTTCATACCAGTCCCCAGATATAGAGGGTATAGAGAGTAATTATATCTAGAGTAGCTAGGTATCAAGGGTTTGCCGAGTAGCATTGATTAGAATATATTAGAATATTGGGTATAGGTGTATTAAGATATATAATATAGATTTCAAATATATAGATTAGCCGGGAAGGGATTTCACCAAGTGTCTGAATAGCATATTAATCCATGTGGCAAACCGTTCATCCCTCGATGATCTTTGATTGTTAATTTTCTTTGTTTTGTTTCCTATGTTTTCTCCTCCATAGGGATGCTATGGTATTCCCATGGCTATCGAGGAGACCTCCACCTCCCCCACAGAGACCTGGGATCTCTATGGGTCCGCTAGTGGCTTTTAAGTCTAGCGGAAAGGGGCTCCCATCTACCATCCTTGGATCCCGAGGCTCCATTGGGGCAGAGCCCCCATCTAGAGCCTCGATCTCGGGAGCTCTAAGTATCATGGCTTCTCGAGGACATCCATATGCCCAGCACACTGGGATATCGTATCATAATCCGGTACAGCTATAGAGATAGAAAACTTAGAACCTAACCTCTAACTATAAAACCTGGAACAGTTTTCGAGCCTCGTTGGAGTGAGGAAAGCGCTGTCTGGAACCGGTTATGGAGGTCTTGAGATTAGCGTGGAGCTTGTTAGTCTGTTATAAATTTTAGCGAAAGATTCTCGTAAAAATAGCTGGATCGAAATATACTGATTAAGGCGTATCCTCTTACCAGCATTTCCTTAGCTCATGGTGTTTCAAAAGATTTCAGCTTTTATACTTAGAAGATATTTTAGTTATAGTATAGGCTGGTGTATAAGATGCCGCCGCGCTGGGTGTACCCCCAAGTAGGTGGTGAGGGAAGGGTTGCTAAGGCTCTTGGTAGAGAGCTAAGGATCTCTGTTAAAGAGAGTGTCGAGATAGCGAAGGTTATAAAGGGTATGAAGCTTGATGAGGCTATAGCCTATCTTGAGAAGGTGATTAAGAAAGAGACCCCTGTTCCCTATACTAGGCATAGGAAGCAGGTGGCCCATAGAAGGGGTGTTAATTCACAGTTCCAGGAGTGGAGGACCCCCGTTGGTAGATACCCTGTTAAGGCTGCTAAGCATATTCTGAAGGTTCTTAGAAACGCTAGGAATAATGCTGAGAACCAAGGTCTAGATCCTGAGAAGCTGGTGATCGTTCATGCAGCAGCCCATAGGGGTAGATATTTAAAAAGGTACATGCCGAAGGCATTTGGTAGATCCACACCCTGGTTTTCTACCACAACCAATTTCGAGGTTATTGTGAGAGAGGTGGGCTAGCTTCTCGGCGAAGATCTCGAAGAAGAAGTATTTTCTAGAGATGGGTCTTCTAAGGACGAAGGTTGACGAGTATCTAGCACACACATTTTCTAGAGCTGGGTATGCAGGTGTCGAGATCACGAAGACCCCTCTCGGAACTAGGATCATAATATATGCGGATAGACCGGCCCTCCTAATAGGTAGGAGGGGAGAGACTATCAGAAAGCTCCAAACTGTTTTTGAGAAGCACTTCAGTATTGAGAATCCACAGATAACCATAATGGGTGTTGAGAACCCAGAGCTAAATGCGAGGGTAATGGCATCAAGACTCGCTGTAGCCCTTGAAAAGGGCTTCCACTTCAGGAGGGCTGCTTTCATAACACTTAGAAGGATCATGGCGGCGGGGGCGATAGGCTGTGAAGTAGTCATAAGCGGTAAGCTAGTGTCTGAAAGGGCTAAGTTCGAGAAGCTAAGGGCTGGTAAGATATATAGAAGCGGTGACCAGATAAACTATCTAGTTGATAGAGCCGTATATAATGTCTTGCTAATACCAGGAATATACGGGATTGAGGTAATAATTGTGAAGCCTGGTAGACCTGCAGACTATATAGAGGTAGTTGAGCAGCAGCCCCAGGCTATGCAGCAAGCACCCCAGACAGGGACTCCCAGCCCCAGCGAGAAAGGGCAAAGCGTTAGCCAAGAAGGCTCTCAGGGTGGTGGTCTATGAGTCTGGATCCTGATGAGATTAGATCTATGTCGCGGGAGGAGAAGCTGAGGACTTTACAGGATCTAATGGCAGAGCTAGCTAAGCTGAGGGCTCAGGCTTCTATGGGTACTCTGGATAAGCCCCATAAGATGAGGATCACTAGGAAGAATATAGCCAGGATCCTGACCATATTGAGGGAGGAGGAGCTAGGGATATCAAGAAGAAAGGAGGGGGCTGAGGGTGAGGAGAAGAAGGAGTAACTTAGTGTATCACGAGATCCTGGGTCTGCCTGTAAAGGTTATATCATCACTAGATCCTGGTATAGAAGGCTTAGAAGGGGTTGTTGTGTATGAGAGTATGAAGACCATAACAATAAGATCTGGAGGGAGGATTGTGACCACATTTAAGATAGGCACTAGATACAGATTCAGGATACCAGAGACAGGGGAGGAGGTAGAGGTGGATGGTGACATGCTTTTTGGGAGGCCAGAAGATAGGGTGAGGAGGATACTTAGGAGGTGATGCCATGAGCACTCCAGCCGGTAAGGAGATTACTAGGGATATAGGTATTAGATATCCGGGGCTGGAACCGCCTAGAGATACGTGCAAGGACGATAAGTGCCCGTGGCATGGTAGCGTTAGGGTTAGAGGGCTTATTCTGGTTGGCGTCGTTAGCAAGGCTAGAATGGTTAGGACAGTGACTATTGAGAGGGAGTATCTAAAGTATAATAGAAAGTTTAAGAGGTATGAGAGGAGGAGAAGCAAGATCCATGCTCACAAGCCCCCGTGTATAGATGTGAAGCCGGGGGATCTAGTACTTGTGGGGGAGACAAGGCCTCTGGCTAAAAGTGTTTCTTTTGTTGTGCTTGGGGTTATAAAGAGAGGAGGTGGATAGCATGGCTAAGAAGAGCCTTAGGTCTAAGGCGGCTCATCCGAGGAGGAGGCTTACACCGGCCCTTGTGACCGGATCTAGGGTTGTGATTGCGGATAATAGCGGTGCCAAGGTGGGAATGGTTATAGGGGTTCCAGAGGTTAAGACGAGGCTGAGGAGGCAGCCCTTTGCGTCGGTAGGTGATCTGGTGGTTATAACAGTTAAGAGAGGGTCTCCAGATACCGTTGGACAGATATTCTATGGGATCGTTGTTAGGCAGAAGAAACCATATAGAAGACCTGATGGGACCAGAGTGGCTTTCGAGGATAACGCCGTGGTTATAGTCACTCCTGAGGGGACGCCCAAGGCCACTGAGATAAGAGGCCCTGTTGCAAGAGAAGCTGCTGAGAGGTGGTCTGCCATAGCTAATCTAGCTACTATGATTATATAGGTGATCTCGATGGTCCTCACAAGATCTAGCCAGCCTAGGAAGCAGAGGAAGGCGCTTGCCGAGGCACCTCTACATGCTAGGTGGAGGT
Organism: Desulfurococcales archaeon; assembly: GCA_032249255.1. Taxonomy (GTDB): domain Archaea; phylum Thermoproteota; class Thermoprotei_A; order Sulfolobales; family AG1; genus AG1. The sequence goes on from JAVVGE010000015.1 coordinate 24,503, forward strand.
TCCTCAACGCGAGGCTTTCAGATGATCTTGAGAAGGAGTACGGGGTTAAGAGACTTCCTGTGAGGGTTGGAGATACGGTGATTATTATGAGAGGTGATTGGAAAGGTCATGAGGGGAAAGTCGTTGAGGTTGATCTCAAGAGATCTAGAATAGCTGTGGAGGGAGTAACTATCAAGAAGTCTGATGGCACGCCTGTGTTCTACGTGATACACCCATCCAAGGTCATGATAAAGAAGCTAGGCGAGATAGACGATGTTAGGAGGAAAATAATCGAGAGGAGACAGAAGAAAGAGAAGAAGGAGAGGGCCGGGCCTGAGAAAAGCTCTGGAGGTGACGCAAATGGGTAGCATGGGTGGCTCGAGACATCTTAAGAGGTTTGCAGCGCCTTGGTTCTACCCGATTCTGAGAAAAGAGTATAAATGGGTTGTGAAGCCCTCTCCAGGACCTCATTCGCTAGAGACCTCAATACCTCTTCACCTTATTCTTAGGGATGTGCTTGGGGTAGCTCAAACGTCTCGGGAAGCTATCAAGATCATAAGCGATGGTGTTGTGAAGGTTGATGGCGTTGTTAGGAGGAGCTATAAGTACCCTGTTGGTTTTATGGATGTGGTCGAGATCACCTCCTCTGGTGAGATATACAGGGTTATCCCATACCCCACGATCTATATGAAGCTATACCCTATTGATCGATCTGAGTCTGGCATAAAGCCCCTCAGGATTGAGGATAAGACCACCGTGAAGGGTGGGCATATACAGTTAAATCTATATGGAGGCTACAATGTGCTTGTTAGAGTCTCAGATCCTAGGAAGGCTGAGGAGGATATATACAGCACCATGGATACCGTTGTGATCACGCTCCCAGACAAGAAGATAGCTGATCATATAAAGTTTGAGGAAGGCTCAATGGTTGTGATTATAGGTGGTAGAAACGTTGGCAGGGTGGGGAGGATCTTGAAGATCGTGAAGGGGATGAGGAGATATAGAACGTTGGTCACACTTGAGGACCCCTCTGGGCACGTATTCCAGACAACGGCTGATAAGGTCTTCGTGATAGGGAGGGAGAAGCCGGTCATAGCCCTGCCCCCGGAGGTGTTTAAGAGTTGATGCTGGAGGATTTAAAGCCTGAGAACCTGCCTAAGGGATTATTGGAGATAGTGCCTCTCGAAAGAATCAATAAGATCTTGGAGAGTTGGAGATCGAACCCTCTTAGAATACCCTACATAGCTAAGGTCACAGTCAACATAGGAGTTGGTGAGAGCGGTGAGAAGCTACAGAAAGCTATGATCCTTCTTGAGAGGCTAACGGGTAGGAAGCCTGTTCCAAGGGCTGCTAGGAGAACTATAAGGGAGTTCGGTGTGAGAAGGGGTGAGAACATAGCTGCTATAGTGACCCTAAGGAAAAGGGATGCAGAGGAGTTTTTAAAAAGGGTTCTGGAGGGGATTGGCTGGAGGATCAGAGCCTCTAGCTTCGATGAGTATGGGAATTTCTCTATAGGGATAAAGGAGTACCTAGTGCTTCCGGGAACTAAGTACGATGCAGAGATAGGGATCTTCGGCATGGATGTTTCTGCGACCTTAGAGAGGAAGGGCTACAGGGTTATTAGAAGACGAAGAGCTAGATCTACAATCCCTAGGAGGCACAGGGTTTCGAGGGAAGAGGCCATGCTGTTATTGGCACTTAAATACAACGTTAATATAATACCATAGTAGCTGGGGAGCTGAGATGGGGAAGTACAGGGCCAAGGCTGAGAGGAAAGGAGGTAGAGGGGTCCAGATATGTAGAAGATGCGGATCTAGAGATGCTGTTATACAGAAATACGGCATATATCTCTGTAGACAGTGCTTCAGAGAGGTGGCTAGATCTATAGGATTTAGGATCTATATGTAGGGTGGTGAGAATGGTTGTTATGGATCCCCTTGCAAGCGCGTTAACAGCTATAACGAATGCTGAGATGAGGAGCAAGCCCGAGGTAGTTGTGTACCCAGCATCTAAGCTCATAGCTGCAACTCTGAGGGTTATGCAGAGATACGGCTATGTGGGTGAGTTTGAGTATATAGACGATGGTAGGTGGGGAAAGATAAAGGTCCAGCTGCTTGGGAGGATAAACAGGGCGGGGGCTATAAAGCCGAGATACCCCGTTAGCTATAGAGATCTGCTTAGAACGCCCCCACACATCAGGAGATACCTACCCTCGAGGGATATAGGGGTAATTATTATAAGCACCTCCTCTAAGGGTATTATAAGCCATAGAGAAGCGATTGAGGCAAGGGTAGGGGGTGTAGTGATAGCTTACGTATATTGAAGGGGGTGATCTGTGTGGGTGGTACCACTGCCAGGTTTGTAGTTGCTGAGGAGAGGGTTGAGATCCCTAGGGGCGTCGAGATCCAGATAGAGGGTAAAAGGGTAATTGTTAGAGGCCCTAAGGGGGAGGTTGTGAGGGATTTCTCCCACGCAAAGAGAATTATGATATCGAGAGAGGACGGCTATGTAGTGGTTAGAAGCTATATGGGTAAATCGCGTGAGAAGTCCTTAGTATATACAGTTGCGTCCCACATTAGGAACATGTTCACAGGGGTTACGAAGGGGTATAGATGTTACCTCAAGATCATATTTACCCACTTCTCTATGAGCGTTAATGTGGAGAAGGATAGATTACTAATAACCAGGTATCTAGGTGGGCAGGACGTCAAGATTGCCAGGATATTGCCAGGCGTTAAGGTCACTGTTAAGGATAGAGATATAATAGTAGAGGGAGCGGATTTAGAAGCTGTGATGCAGACAGCTGCAAATATAGAGAGGGCTACGAGAGTCAGGGATAAAGATCGAAGGATATTTGTTGACGGGATCTATATCTATAAGAAGGAGGTAGTAGGGGAATGAGTAGCCAGGAAATCAGAGGAGCAGAGGACGCCCTCAAGATGAGGGAAGATTTCATGAAGAGCTTGAAAGAGCTTAGGAAGCTTCAGAGAAGGATTAGTAGTAAGAGGAGAGTAGAGTTTCTTAGAACGCTTTGGTGGAAATTCCCTAAGTTTGAGAATAACTTGAAATGGGTTAAGCCGAAGGGTAAGGATAATAAGATGAGGCTCAGGATTAAGGGCTATCCACCTATAGTAGAGATCGGCTATAGGGTTCCAGAGGATATAAGGGGCCTCCACCCAAGCGGGCTGAAACCGATCGTTATATATAATGCGGAGGAGCTGGATAAGCTGGATCCCAGGAGCTATATTATATATATAGCATCTACAGTAGGGGCTAGGAAGAGGAGGGATATCTTGGAGAAAGCTAGGAGCAAGGGTTTCAGGGTTGCTAATGAGGTGATCTAGATGCCGGATCTAAGCATCCAGAGGAGACTCGCAGCAGATATAATGGGTGTTGGGGTTAATAACGTGAGATTCGATCCAGAGAGGATCGAGGATATAGAGAAGGCCTTCAGAAGAGAGGAGATAAAGGCCCTAATAGAGGATGGAGCTATATATGCTATAAGGCCTTCGAGGAATAGTAGGGGTAGATGGAGGATCCTCCACGAGAAGAGGAAGAAGGGTAGGAGAAGAGGCCATGGAAGTAGAAAGGGTAAGAAGGGTGCGAGACTAGATGAGAAGAGGGACTGGATTAACAGGGTTAGGAGGATGAGGACATATATAAGGATGCTCAGGAGCAAGGGGGCCATAGATACCAAGCTATATAGAAGCCTATATATGAAGATCAAGGGAGGAGCCTTTCGCGACATTTCTTCTATCAAGACATATCTTAAGTCGATAGGGGTTCTTAAGGAGGCGTGATCACATGGCTAGGGGCCCAACGTATAGAGTGCTTAAGAGGAGAAGGAGAGAGGGTAAGACTAACTATTATAAGAGGTATTTATATATACTCTCGAGGGCCACGAGGCTTGTGGTCAGGAAGAGCAATAGGTATATAACTCTACAGATTATAAGGCCAACCCCTATCGGGGATATAACGCTGGCTTCGGCCAGCACTTCAGAGCTTATGAAGAGGTTTGGGTGGAAAGGGGGCTCTAAGAATATATCAGCCGCATATCTAGCAGGCCTCTTACTAGGGATCAAGGCTAGGCTAATGGGTATAGAGGAGGCTGTTCTGGACATAGGGCTCTACACGCCATCGAGGGGAGCTAAGGTATTTGCGGCAGCAAAGGGGGCTATAGATGCAGGGCTTAAAATACCTGTTGCCGAGGATATGATGCCCAGCTGGGATAGGATAAGGGGGGCTGATATAGCGAGATATGCCGGGGAACTCTATGAAAAGGATCCTGAGAAGTTTAAGAGGCAGTTCTCAGAGATATTATCGAGAAGCCTAGATCCTAGAAAAGCTGTTGAACACTTCGAAGAGGTTTTTTCCAAGATAGTGGAGCTTGGGAAGAAAGTTGGTGTGGAGGTGAGGCAGGATGAGCGTTGAGGAGTTCAGAGAAAAGATCCCGCTGGCAGGGGTTGAGGAGTGGAGGCCTAGGACCAGGCTTGGGTGGCTTGTGAAGGAGGGCAAGATAACGTCTCTAAAGGAGATCTTCGATAGTAACCTGAAGATCAAGGAGCCAGAGATCATAGACGCCCTCCTTGGAAGAGAGCTACAGCACGAGATCATAGATATAAACATGGTTCAGAAAATGACAGATGCCGGTAGGATAACTAGGTTCAGAGTAGCGGTAGTGATTGGCAACCAGAACGGTTTTGTAGGGCTGGGGATAGGTAAGGCTAGACAGCTTAGAATGGCCGTCGACAAGGCTATAACAGATGCTAAGCTCAACATAATCCCTGTTAGAAGAGGATGTGGAAGCTTTGAGTGCGGATGCTCAGAGCCTCATTCAATACCGTACCAGGTTAGGGGTAAGGCTGGTAGTGTTGAGGTTGTTCTAAAACCAGCCCCAAAAGGAACGGGGCTCGTTGCTGGCGATACTGCTAAGGTTATTCTGAGATATGCTGGTATAAGCGATATATGGTCGTGGAGCAGGGGGAAGACTTCGACAACAATAAACTTTGCACTAGCGGTTTTTGATGCTCTTAAAAAGGCATATAGATTTGTTACTGTGAGTGAGTGGGGTAGGTAGCATGCCTCTCCTAGCTATTGTCAGGCTTAGAGGTAGGGTTGATATTCCACCAGATGTGGAGAGGGTTCTACAGCTTCTGAGGCTATATAGGAAGTTCCACGCTACTGTGTATCCAGATAGTCTACCAGGGCTCCAGGGCATGCTTAGAAGAGCTGCTATGTGGATAACATGGGGTGAGATAGGCTATGAGGTGTTTCTAGAGCTTCTCAGAAAAAGGGGAAGGACACATGGTAATAGGGCTCTGACCGATGATTACATAGCTACGGCTACTAAAGGTAGGTACAAGACTATAGAGGAACTAGCCCTATCCCTCTACAAGGGCGAAGCAATGCTACATAGAATGGACGATATTGTGAAGCCTATCTTCAGACTCCACCCCCCGAGCGGAGGATTTAAGGGCTCTATCAAGAAACCGTATGGAGCTGGTGGAGAGCTGGGCTATAGGGGGCGCGAGATAGACGATCTGATTAGGAGGATGATCTAGATGGTGGTTAGGAGAGAGAGGAAGAGTAGAAAGCTGAGGGGAAGGACAAGGACAATGGGGTGGGGGAATGTAGGGCAACACAGAAAAACCGGTAGCAGGGGTGGTAAGGGTGCTGTGGGCTTTCATAAGCATAAGTGGATGTGGGTGCTCAAGTACTTCCCAGAGTGGTATGGCAAGAGAGGCTTCACGCCCAGGGGGCCAGAGCACTGGGAGGAGATAAGGGGTATAAACTTATCCCAGCTAGAGGAGCTGATTGAAAGTCTATCTGCCTCAGGCTCCTTGAAGCTTGAGGATGGAAAGCCTGTTATAGATCTGGAAGAATATGGATATAACAAGCTCCTGGGATCTGGGAGGATATCTAGACCTGTGAAGGTTATTGTTAAGCACGCAACGGAAAAAGCTATTTCACGGATCAAAGAAGCAGGCGGAGAGATCGTTGTTATTGGTAGAGAAGAGAATAAGTAGATCAGGTGCTTTCTCGTGGGGTTCAAGGATCTCTATATCCAGAGAAAGCCACTGGTTTTCGGCGGGTTTGAGTGGGAAAGATCTAGAACGGTTTTCAGTCTATTAGGAGTACCATTTGACAGCACATCCTCTTTTAAACCGGGATCTAGATTCGCTCCCGATTACCTGAGGTTCTCATCTAGAAGTTTAGAGCTATATAGCATAAGATCTAGCATAGATATGGAGGAAATAGGGATTTATGATGAAGGAGATATAGCAGTTTCCCACGGGGATCCTCAGAAGACCCTGGAGATCTTGGAGAACGTTGTGAGGGAGCTAGTGGCAGAGGGGAGGATCCCAATACTGCTTGGTGGAGAGCACACGGTATCCCTGGGATCTGTTAAAGGGCTTTCAAGGGGCACAGGAGTTCTGGTTCTAGATGCTCATATGGATCTTAGAGATGATTTCATGGGAAACAAGTATAGCCATGCATGTGTGTCTAGGAGACTACTAGAGATACTAGGCCCAGGAAGCATGTTCATGGTAGGTGTTAGAGCATTTACAAGGGATGAGATGAGAGTAGCTATGAAGAATGGGGTTGAGTTCATAACAGCCCCGGAACTTAGGAGAGAGGGTCGGAGGGCTGCTGCGGGGAAGATATTGAGATGGATGGATAATTTTAAAGATATATATATATCGATAGATATTGATGTCCTCGACCCAGCCTTTGCACCAGGGACAGGGACTCCGGAGCCTGATGGCATAGCCACCTGGGAGCTGCTGGATCTTCTTCACGAGGTGGTAGATGAAAGAACCCAGGCCTTCGATCTGGTGGAGGTAAATCCCATGGTAGATACGTCAGGTATTACATCTGCCCTCGGAGCTAAGATCGTGTTTGAGGTCGCCTCCTACATATATAGCAAGAGGCTTAAGAGGAAGGGCTAGCCTGGGAGGAAGCTGGCTCTATACAAATCTAGAGAGAATATAGCTCTTCCGTGTAATACCTAACGCTTAAAAGCCCTGAGTCGCTTTTCTAAAGAGCTGGTGCCTATTGAGCGTTAGGGAAAAGTGTCATGTCCTAGTAACCCACACAGATCTTGATGGTATTGGGAGTGCTGCAGTCTATATTAGGCTCGGCCTTAAAGGGAAGAACTATCGCGTTGTGTTTGCAGAGCCGGAGGAGCTTCCAGAGATCCTCGAAGATCTTTGGGATAGGTATGGAGGTTTTCTAGAGAAGTTATCAATAATGGATCTAGCCCCTAATCCCAATAATGTAGATAGGATACTTATCATCCTGAGAACCTTTAGAGAGTCTGGGGCTAGGATAGAATGGTTTGATCACCATGAGTGGGATAGAGAGATCATCACAATGATCTCTTCAGTGGCTGAGGTAAGAATTGATAAGGGGACATGTGCAACCGGCGTTACAGCCTCTTCGTTTGAGGAGAGAGATCCATACATCGCTAGCCTGGTGTCAGCCATATGTTCTCTAGATCTATGGAGCTTCCATGATCCCCTATCACCATGGCTAGGAAGACTTTCCACATATAGAAGGGACAATCTATGGAGAACCATACTCCTAGAAATGCTTGTGAAGAGCAGCACACTAGAAGAAGTAGTCACATGGGGCAGGAAATACATTGAGAGGGTCATCGATAGAGAGCTATACCTCTATAACTACTACAGGAAGAGAGTAAGGGTCGCACATGCAGACGGTGTTAAGATAGCATCTATAGTGAAGAAGCATAGAGAGATCTCTACGAGCCACCTTGCTCACTATATATTATCAATAAGTATTAGCGACATAGCTCTCATAATAAACCCCTCAGGCCCCCTGAGCCTAAGATCTAGAAAATGCGATGTTAGAATAATAGCGATAAAGCTAGGTGGAGGAGGGCATAAACCCGCTGCGGGAGCCTTCATAAGAGCACCTCTCCTTCATAGAATATTGTACAGGCTAGGGCTTGAAGAACCCCTCCACAGATACGTGCTCTCCAGGGTTACTACCATCGTTAGATCTACTGGGTGCGTGCCGATAACTGCTTCCAGTAGATAGTCGCTTGTCCCTCGACGGTCATTGATGTTCTTTTATGTCCTTTTGTTTCCACAGAAATGTTATCACATCCCTGTGGTCATCGGGGGACTTCCACCTCCCCCACAGGGATCTGGATATCCCTATGGTCTCATGAGTGGCTGTTGAGCCCAGCGGCACCGGGCTCCCATCTATACTTGAAACTCAGAAGCCTTTCTGGGCATTGCCCTCATATAGAGGCTGATCAAGGCTACTACCTCCCTATGCCACTTCTCGCCTTCCTTGCTACATATCCCTATCCTATCCTCCCCATACTCTATTACAGCCTTGTGTAT
>JAVVGE010000016.1:0-27502 GCA_032249255.1 Desulfurococcales archaeon
GCAAGGAACATGGGTTCCTCAGAGCTGAGCTAGGCATTTTCTCAGATCCCTATTCTGTTATGCTAAAGAATGGAGATATTATGATAGCCCTGACAAGCCCCATATATCTCAGATAGACACCCGTAGACCCTGAAATGGCTAAGTGGGAAATATAAGCCATGGATTTGGATTTCAGTAGATGAGGATGAGGTGGTTATTTGGTGGCTATGTATAGATATTCGGAGATCCATAGGAGGGTCTTAGATCTTTTGGGTATAAGCGTTAAGTCTGTGAAGAATTTGGATAAATGGTTATTCATTAATAAAGGAACCATTATCGAGCTCCCATTTGTCCTCAGGGCAAGGCCCGACGATGAGTTTATCTTCTCTACTAAGGTCTATCTAGAGGATCTGCCTAGATATAGGTGGATCTTTAAGGCTTCTATTAGTGGGGGAGGGGTTATAAAGATCGATGGGAGGATCCACCAGGGTCTAGATCCTTGGCACAGCATATCTTTTATACCTAGTGGAGAGCACGAGATCCAGATCCATGCTTCTAGCAGGGCCCTTTTCGGAGAGAATCCATGGATATTCAGCTTTAGCTACTCACTAGCATCTCTTGTGGATTGGAAGGGTATGAGCCTTGGTCTGGGCATGCTAGAGGCTCTCAGAGCTTCTAGGATACTTGGGGGAAGTGTTGGGGAGGAGATACTCAAGATCCTGTCCAGAGCTCTTGAACCTATAGACGCTGTTCCAGGAGTAGAGAATGTGACGGCTGTTGAGATGATCTTCAAAGATCTCGGTGAGCCTCTGGCGATTAGGTGGGATAGAAGCTATATTGCGAGTGTCTATGGTCCTAAGACTTTGGAAGGATCTTCAAGAGATTTTGAGGATAACAGAGACCGTGATCTCGATAGATCTATAGATGAGGCTTATAGCATATTTATCGAAGGGCTTAAAGATCTTGTATCGAGATACCCCAAGGAGGGGGATATAATAGTTCTCGGGCATTGCCACATAGATCTTGCATGGCTATGGCCTTATAGCGAGACCAGGAGGAAAATCCTGAGATCCTTTGCTAACGTGCTAAGACTAGTTAGAGAGGGCTATAGCTTCACCTATGTCCAGAGCTCGCCGCAATACTATAGCTGGGTTGAGAGCTACCCAGAGATCTTCGAGGGGGTTGACGAGGAGATCAAGAAGGGGCTCTGGATCCCTGTGGGAGGAATGTGGATCGAGCCCGACACGAATTTAGTCACTGGGGAGTCCCTAGCAAGGCAGCTCCTTTATGGTCAGCTCTACCTTCTTAGAAAGTTTGGGAAGATATCCAGGATAGGCTGGCTCCCCGATTCCTTTGGCTTCTCAGCGCAGCTCCCCCAGATCATGAAACTAGCTGGGATCGAGGTTTTTGTGACGCACAAAGTTATGTGGAACGATACAAATAGATTCCCGTATCACATATTTGTATGGGAGGGTATTGATGGAACCGAAATACCTGTTCACATAATAGTTGCAACATATAACGGAACCCTCGCCTCTGACGAGGTTAAGAGGGTTTGGGATGAATATGGTGGAAAGGATCTAGCGCCAGCTATACACTCTTATGGCATAGGCGATGGTGGGGGCGGCCCGAGCGTGGTCATGCTAGAGAGGATCCGGTGGATCAATAGGTTGCCTAAGCTACCGAGGCTACAGCCCCTAATCAGGGAGGAGGAGTATATAGAGCTTCTGAAGAAGGCATCTGAAAAGGCTCCGAGGTGGAGGGGAGAGCTCTACGTGGAGATCCACAGAGGTACATACACAACTAACCACAAGATCAAGGAGCTGGTGTATAGAGCTGAGGAATGTCTCAGAACAGCTGAGGTCTGGAGCTCAATATCATCCTCGAAAAACCTGATCAACTATCCGAGAGAGGATCTTAGGAAGATCTGGGAAGCCCTTTTAAGGGCGGAGTTCCACGATATCCTACCTGGGTCCGCCAGCTATGAAGCATATTTAGAAGCGTTTAAAGAGCTGGAGGAGGCTATAGAAATGTGTGAAGAGATCTCCAAGAGAGCTGTGACATCAATTGCCAGGGGAAGGGGCGTCCAGGATAGCTATATAGCGGTTTTCAATAGCCTGCCCTGGGCTAGGAGATCTATTGTTGAACTTCCAAAGGGTGTATATAGATATATTAGATATAGTGGTGGCTCGGCACCCATGCATCAGGATCTTGGAGAATCTGTGTTAGTAGAGATCGAGATACCGGCTACTGGATATGTAATGCTGGAGAGAAGCGATTCAGAGATCCTGAGGCTGGGCAGCTGGGTAACAGCGATCAGGGATGACAAGGGGGTTATAATTGATAATGGCATCCTAAGGGTTTTAATCGGTCTAGACGGACTCATCGAGATCACAGACACCGAGCTCGGAACAAGGATAGTCCATAGTCTGAGAGCCCATAGGGATAAACCCGGTGACTGGGATGCTTGGGATATTGAGAGAAGCTCTATCGAGGAAACTGGAGATATGCTAACTGTTTCAGATGGGCCCTCGGTGATCTATGGAGGTCCTCTAAAGGCTTGCGCAAGGCTTGGCTATAGCTATAAGGGATCTAGAGTTATCCAGACTATCTGCTTATCCAGGGGCTCTAGGATCGCTGAGATCTCTGCCAGGATCAAGTGGATTTCTAGAGGATATCTATTAAAAGCCTGGCTCAGACCATCACATAGCTTCGATGAAGTAATCTATGAAATACCCTTTGGCTCGATTAGGAGAAGCTCTAAGCCCAGGGATAGCTGGGATCGGGGTAAGTTCGAGGCTCCAGCCCTTAGATGGGTAGATATTTCCGACGGCTCCAGGGGCTTCGCTATTATATCCATGACTAGGCATGGCTATAGTCCGAGAGGGGATGAGGTAGGTCTGACCCTAGCTAAGACACCCCTCTTCCCAGATCCATATAGCGGGTTAGAGGATTTCGAGGCTAGGTATTATATCTATACTCATAAAGGCAACTATATAGAGGGAGAGGTGCCCAGGGTTGCTTATGAGCTTTGGAGCCCTCCGAGAGTTGTTTCAGCTGGCGTGGCTGATCCTCTCTCAAGCTTTATAGCTGTAGAGGGCGGGGCTATTCTTGAGAGTATTAAGCTGGCTGAGGACGGCGGTGGAATTGTTCTCAGGATATATAATCCGGGTGAGAAGCATGCCAATGCCAGAATCAACCTGTGGGATGTGTTCTATATCTACGAAGGAGATCTGTTAGAGAGGATATATGGAGATCCTATAGCGCGTGGGAGTTCCTTTGAGATCTCGCTAAGACCATTCGAGATCAGGACTTTTATTCTAAGGCCCGGGATCCCTAGTGAAAACACCTCATAGCAAGGGATCAAAGTATAAATAGCCTAACAATGTCTAAAATACTTGGAGACATTATTGCGAATCTATACAGTGCCCCTTTTACCCATACTTCTGCTATCACTAGCAGGGCTTAACCAGGCATCAGGAGAGACAGGAACAGAGATCCAGCAGTACGGTATAGAGGTCTATGGAGCGGTAGTCAAGATCGTTGATGGCGACACCATAGATGTAAGGATCTTCTCTGTATATAAAGATAGGTACTCATCACTTAACGGAACCGTTATAAGGGTCAGGCTAGCAGATATAAACGCGCCAGAGCTCGGGACGCCTGAAGGTGAGGAGGCCAAGAGGGTTCTAGCATCTATCCTGAGCGGGAAATATGTGTATCTCGATATAGATGATCTCTATATATATGATCGATATGGAAGGATAGTGGCCATCGTATATCTACCTATAAATACAACCCACCTCCTCAATATAAACCTATGGCTAGTGCAAAAAGGCTATGCCAGGGCCATAGACTATCCAAATGAGTTTAACCCAAGCACCTGGAAGCTATATATAGTGTTGAGGAGTAATGAGAGCCTAGAAGACCGGGGTAGCGAGATCTATACAATCTACATTGCCCTTGTTGTGATCGTCGCTGCTCTAATCACGGCTATCATGGTGTATTTATTAAAGCTGAGAAGATCCTCGGTGGCTCGATAGCGGAGATCATTCTATCCTATAGTGGATTATCGGATCTACGTGGGAAAGATCCTGTGTGATCAAAATTGAGGCATATAGACATGTCATCCATAGATCAAAAGAGATGGAGCCCACATGATCTACTATAGAATTGAAACCACGGTATTATGCTTTTGGAATGTCAGAGCCCTTGCCCTGATCTTTGTTCCCAGATATTTCATTATCTACTATGGAAACGAGAATAGAATTGAAAGAGCTATTTCCTAGGTATATCGCTGTAGAGTATTCTATAAGCGGCTAGGGATATGAAGAGTAATGAGTATCCTGCAACTGATATGCATGCTGCTAGTGGATCTCCATATAGGGAGGCCGAGATCGGTGTGAATAGTAATGCCCTTTCAAGTATATTTAGAGGCACTATATATGCATGCATACTCGCACCCCATGTTGGTAAGAGCCTCGCTATGATCGAGTATCCTCCTCCAACACTCCTCTCGAGGAATATTAGGAGCCCACTTACAAAGGGGAGGAATGCTAGGAGGACTATTGATACTGAAGAGGCTATGAGGGTGTTTCTCGTTAAGGCGCTGAGGGCAAGTGCTAGCGAGAAGAATACAGTGTTGGAATATATATTAGCTATAAGTATTGTTGGTGCCAGTTCTAAATGCTGCTGGGATCCAAATATTATCGATGTGGAGGATATTGAGAGCACTAACAATAATAATGTGAAGAAAGCCTGGAGAATATATCCGCCCAGAACCTTTCCTAAAAAGATCTCTAGCCTTGTCACGGGCTTGGTGAAGAGGGTCTCAGAGGTACCCTTTTCAAACTCCTCGGAAAAAGATCCCGAGGCTATGAGAGCAGCCAAGCCAGAGAGGAGATATGATGGGAGGAAATATGTGAAGATCCATGCAAGCCCCGGATCAGGCCTCACAGGAAGATTCCTTACAATAGAGATCCTCATAACCTCACTAAAGCCATAAACCCCCAGGATCAGGGCAGAAACAACAAGAATAACTCCAGCTAGTACCTTCTTCTTAGCAAGAGCCCTCCTGATCTCATACCTCGCAACAATTAAAACCCTACTCGCAGAGGCTTTAGTCAACAACACAAACCATAATAATACTATTCTTGTCGAGTAAAATAGTTAGCGCAGAAACTAACCTTCTAGCCTATAATTTAGGAACAAGGCTCGCACTTTTAAGGCGGGTTCTTAGCTAGCAGAGACGCGACGCTGAGCTGTATTAATGATATTAGGAGACATCTACTTTTGTATCAGCTACCCCATAAGAACATCACACATCAGAGGGCATGACTCACATCATCTAATAATTCAAGGCTTCGCTAAAATTTATAGCTAAAAGGTCCTAGAGCTGTGGAGAACCATTAATAAAGTTAGGTAAGAGAAATGCTGGCCTCAGGAATACTTGATCAATGGTAATGATATATGTAAACCCCTAGAGGGCTCTAGACTAAATGCTTTTAGACAGAATTTTCTCTAATCGATCTCCTAGCATATTTAGGGATAATATGGTTAAGAAGAGCATTAACCCTGGAAAGAAGGCTCCCCACCAAGCTCCTGTATAGAGAGATCTGCTTGCTAGAGATAGAGTTTTACCCCAACTAGCTGTATTAGGGTCTCCTAGACCGATGAAGCTTATACCGCTTTCAACAAGGATTGCGAGACTTACGTCAAGTAGGAATGCGGGTATGATCGCCGGCCATACGTTCGGAAGTATTTCTCGGAACATGATCGATATATTATTTTCACCTATGGCCCTAGCTGCCAAAATAAACTCTCTTTCCCTTATTGATAGTGTTTGAGATCTAACGATCCTGGCCATTATTGGCCATGATAATAGGCCTAGTATTAGTATTAGGTTTCTAATAGAGGCTCCATAGATTACCAGCACAAATATAATAAATATAAAAGAAGGTATAGAGAGAAAGAGATCTGTAAGTCTCATAAGCATATTATCCACTATACCTCCGTAGTAACCAGCTACGAGACCTATAGCTAGTGCTATGACAAATGCTATAAGACCTACACCTAACCCAACGACCAAAGCAGTTCTAGATCCATGAACGACTTGGCTAAATATATCTGAGCCCACCTGATCTGTGCCCATTAAATATTTTATCGATGGGGGTGAGAGAACAGGCCCTACACCTGTTTTTAAAGGTGGATATGACGAGATAATGTCGGCAAATAGTGCAAAAAAGATAGTGGGCATTAGAAGCGCTAAAGGTATTAAGAGAGCGGGATCCTTTACTTTCTCGAAGATCTCTGTATTGATCGGTATTCTCAGCAATAGCATCACCCGATAAGCCTGCTTCTTATTCTAGGATCGATTCTCGCCATAAGGAGATCTGCTACAAAATTAGAAATGGCTACCGATATTCCGACTAGCATGAGTATCCCTATAACAAGGGGATAATCTCTATAGCTAACAGCTTGCACTAGAAGTGTTCCAATCCCTGGCCATGAGTACACCGTTTCAGTAAGTACAGCACCAGCCACCACCAGCCCGAATTGAGCACCTGCAATGGCTATCACTGGGATCAGGGCATTTTTTAGGGCGTGGGTGTAGAGTATCCTTTTATAGGGAACCCCTCTGGCAATTGCAGCCTTAATGAAATTGGACTTCATCACATCTATTACCACGGACCTAGTAACTCTGGCATATGTTGCCATGTAGACTGTTGAGAGAGTTAAAACAGGTAACACCATGTGCCAGAGCATGTTTAAAGCTTTATCAAGCAGGCTTCCAGATATAGCTGCATTCACATCAATTATTCCACCTGTAGGAAAGAGAGATAGCTGTAGTGAAAAGAACAATATAAATAAGAGACCTAGCCAAAATACCGGGAGTGAGTAAGCTCCTAGTATTAATATATTAAGTGTTACATCCAGAAGGCTATATGGTCTGCTAGCTGAGGCTATGCCTACCCTAATACCTATGAATATAGCTATAGTAAGTGCAACACCTACTAGAAGGAGAGTTTGTGGAAGCCTTTGAATAATAACATCCATAACAGGAGCTTGATATGTGAGAGAATACCCCCAATCACCCTTTAACAAGTTAGAGATATAGATAATAAACCTTTCAAAATACGGCTTATCAAGCCCATAGGCTCTTCTCACTGTTTCCAGGTACTGAGGAGACGCTGCCTCACCAGCTAGTAACGCGGCTGGATCTCCTGGAGCAGCGTTTATAAGAATAAAGGTTAGCACCATAATTGCTACTATGATCGCAAATGAGAAGAGAAATCTTTGAAAAGTATATAGCAAGAATCTCTTCATTCTCACTCAACCCCAGTTTTAACAGGGCATGCAGCATAGTGCTCAGGACCTATTCTGGCAAGCTTGGGTTCTTGTAGGAAGCATTTGTTTAGAGCCCACCTACATCTTGATGAGAACCTACACCCTTTCGGGATAGATGCTAGAGAAGGAGGCTCTCCAAGATCCTCTAAATTATCTAAGATCCTCGAAGACGAGGTCTCTGGGAATAGCGTTGAAGATAGGAGAAGCTGTGTGTATGGATGTGCAGGTCTCGAGAATATATCTTCTTTATTTCCAATTTCCATTATCTTGCCAAGATACATTATAGCAATTCTATCGCAAAAACTATAGGCTACACCCATATCATGCGTTATCATGATATAGGTTAGACTATGCTCTGATCTTAAGTTATTAAGCAATTCGAGGATCTGGGCCTTAACAGTTGCATCTAACATTGCAACCGGTTCGTCGGCAACTATGATATCGGGCTTTAAGGTTAAAGCTCTAGCTATTAAGATCCTTTGTCTCTGTCCCCCACTAAGTTGTGAGGGGTACTTCTCCAGGAACTCGCCAGGTGGTGAAAGACCTACAAGCTTGAGTAATTGTTTTAGCTCTTCCTCGTTATAAGGTATTCTGTGGATTTTAAATGGTCTTTCAAGTATATCTCTGATCTTTTTTCTGGGGTTTAGAGCTGAATAGGGATCCTGGAAGATCATCTGAACTCTTCTATGTATCTCCTTAGATCCCTTTTTATAGAGGGAGCTATAGGCTAGTCCATCTATATATATTTCCCCTGAGTCTGGGACAAGAAGCCCAGCAATGATTCTAGCTAAAGTTGTCTTACCACTTCCACTCTCACCTACTATGCAGAACCGCTCACTCCTATTGACGTAGAAGGTTACGCCATCCACTGCCTTCACGAAATATCTCGTTTTTCGAAACAGTGAGGGTAATAGAGGGAAATATTTTCGTACGCTCTCGACTTTTAGCAAGGGCATTGCATGTACCTCAGAATCAATATATTAAAGTAATAATTAAGGCTTTAATATAGGAAGCAGTAAACGGTGGATCCTCCTACAGATTTTGCTATTGGTTCTTCCCTTTTACAGATCTCCATAGCATAAGGACACCTCGGGTAAAACTTACAGCCTACCGCTGGTGTGATGAGCTCTGTTGATGATAGACGTAATATTCTAGAAGAGCTGTTTCTCTTTATATTAGGGATAGAAGCTAGGAGAGCCTGAGTATAGGGGTGTCTAGGGCTTATGAGGATTTCTGATGTAGCTCCATGTTCACATAGTTTACCTGCATACATTATGTATATATAGTTTGCTAAGGCCGCCACCACTCCTAGATCATGGGTTATTAATAGAATAGAAATTCCGAGGGTTCTATTAAGTTCTTTAAGAAGTCTTAGAATCTGAACCTGTATAGTTGGATCAAGTGCTGATGTCGGCTCATCGGCAATGAGAAGAGAGGGTCTACCAGCAATCGAAAGAGCTATCAAAACTCTCTGAGCCATCCCACCGCTGAGTTGGTGTGGATAATAATTCATCACCCTTTCCGGATCTGGGATCCTCACCATTTTTAACAGCGTAAGAGCTTCTCTATATGCTTCGTCCCTCTCTAGTCCTCTTAAAATCTTTAGAGTTTCTAACAGATGATCCTTTACAGTCATTACAGGGTTCAGATGACTCTGCGGTTCTTGGAAAATCATAGATATCTCTCTACCCCTGATCTTTTCAATCTCCTTTTCACCGGTCTTTAAGAGATCTTGTCCCTTAAATAGGATACTGCCACTAATTATTTCAGCATTGCTGGGAAGCAGACGTAGGATACTATGTGCTAAAGTTGTTTTACCGCTCCCACTCTCACCTATAATAGCTACTATATCTCCTCTCTTGACCTCAAGATCAACTCCATCGACAGCTCTAACTACCGTTTTTCCTTGATGATAATAGATTTTCAAATCCTTGATCGCTAAAAGGACATTATTTAAATTGGAACTATAAAAGGGCAAACCATCCTCCTCCAAGCTCTTCAATTCTTACGCCGAGTTTTTCAGATCTAGATATAAATGAAGATAGATCATGAATCTTTTCATAAGGTTTTTTACATAGGCCCGGAAATCCTCTCATGTCTAGACATATAGGCATAATCTTTACAATTTTTTCACTAATATCTAGGCTTAGAATACCTCCTACCTCTGAGAAAATGAGCCTGGGATCTTTATGTGAAAAGACAAAATTCCCGAGACTATATATTATTAGCTTTCCATTATATCTCTCTGCCGGTAGAAGTATATGGGGATGAGAGCCGATGACTAGGTCGCTGCCAACGTCTATTAAGATTCTTCCTAACTTTCTCTGATACTCAAGTATAATTGATGAGAAAGGTAGGGCTCCAATGCCCCAATGTACATAGGTTATTAGAAGATCCACGTCCTTTCTGAGATTTCTTATATTTTTGATTACTAGTTCGAAATCCTCTTGAAAGGGCTCGGCATTAACCACATAAGGCGCCCCAGGTTCTTCGAATAATTCATATGGGGTGATTTTAATATTCGTTATCATTCTCACACCGGCTACTCCAGCCTTTCCAGCTGTAGCTCTGCTTTGAAGCGTAAAGACTGTAGTAAAATTGATCAAACCGACCCTAACCTTATTTAATTCAAATATAAGAGGTCTAAAAGCCTCTTCTATATTGGAGCCTGCCCCCACAATCTCTATGCCATTCTTTCTTAAAATCTCTATAGTTTCAACAATACCCTCTTCTCCATAGTCAGCAACATGGTTATTAGCTAGGAAAGCCACATTAATACCTAGTCTTTTGAGGATCATGATTATGCTGGGCTCCATTCTAAGCGCTGAAAATTTTTCTAGGGGTTTAACATCGCTACACCTACATATCGGGCCCTCGAGATTTAGAGCAAAGACCTTATAACTTTTCAGAAATTCTGTGGGAATTAAAAAGGAATTGGCTTGTATTTCTGCTTCAGAATGTAGAAAGAAATCTCCTGCTATAACGATCGAAGAATGTTCCACCTTATTTCCAAACCCTCCGAAGCAGATTCAATATATTGCCACCCATGACCTTGGCTATTTCTTGATCTGAATAGCCGTTTTTCACTAGCCACCTAACTATGTTTATGAACTCTGAGGGGTTTTCTAGTCCGTCAACATATTCTACCCTTGGGAATGGTGGAAGGTTTTCTTCCACGCTAGAGAGGGATAGGAATTCTCTGAAAGCCTTGTGAAGGGCTACATGGTCTCCGAAGAGTGTGTCAGGTCCGAAGGCGACATGGTCAATCCCAGCTAGTTTCTCTATGTATTGGAAGTGCTCCATAACACTCTCTAGGCTATGTCTGGGGTTCTTCATTGTTATGGTTGTGTGTGGAGCAGCCTCTATACCGAACACCCCTCCCTTTTCAGCTAGGGCCTGGATCACCTCATCGGGCTTCATCCTTCTTGAGGGCCAGAGGGCTCTGGCACCTGCATGGGTTATGGCGACGGGGTACTTGCTATATTCTATAACCTCGAGGCTAGTTTTATCCCCTGCGTGGGCGAGATCTATTAGGATTCCCAGCTTATTCATCCTATCCACAAGCTCGTAGCCTAAGTCTGTGAGACCTTTATCAACCTTATCAGCGAGGCCTCCCCCATATTCATTGCCCCTGCTGTATGCTATCCCCATACACCTAATCCCGAGACCATATAGAACATCGAGCCATTCGAGCTCCTCCCCCATGTGGGGAGCCCCCTCTATGTGGATGAACATAGCTATTCTCCCCTCTCTATAGGCTCTCTCAATGTCCTCTACCCTCCTTCCTATGAACACGAGGTCTTGATGATCTATATCAGCCTGGATCATCCCTATCTGCCACACTATATTATCAACTGTCCAAGGATCCTTCGACCTAACCAGGGAGGTCCCATCTTGAAGACCATCGAAGAACGCATCGAAGCCAGCTACAGCGAGACCCTCATAGCCTATCCACAGCCTGCCCACTCTCTCATATTCTATAAAATCCTTCGGATCCTCTGGAAAGACCTGTGAATGCTCATGGAAAGATATTAAGATATTCTTCTCAACTATACTAGTTACCCTCTCTTCCTCAGCCTTCGAGAGGGAGACTATGGTTGAAGGAACTCTATTAAGTACCTTAGCCAGTTTGAAAGGCCTATAATCTTTACCCGGTTCAAAGAATTGCCATGACTTGTAACCTGCATATCTCTTTTTAGCTCCCATATATATCTCCCCTTCCTACTCTATCTAAAGAGACTAATATATTTAACTCCTGGATTCGTTTTACAAAAAATATTTTATAATATTGATTAAGAACAAAGTTCTCTAGAATCTATAGTTAGTAAAAGATCTAGCTTCTATGTCTCCTGATAATGAGTAGGACAACTAGCCCAGCTATAATTAGCGATATTATGATTAAAGCGATTATTGCAGGCTGCATTATGGGCTGAAGTGTTTCAGGCTTTGGTGTCATGGTTCCTGTAAGGAGTGTAGCCCCAGGCATTGTTATAGGTGGCGATGTAGGGCTCGTAGTAGTGGTCATGGTTGTCTGGGCCTGGGTGATGGTAGCTGGTGTTGCTTGAGCCTGTATAATATAGGTGTCTGAGAGTGGATCCCAGAAGACCCATCTACCTATAGGTATATCGCTTCCTTCAATATTGCTGCTGACTACATTCACCCATGGAACTCTATAGAGAACTATCTCCGGAAGATCTCTGCTTAATATGTCTTCAACCCTTTGTAAATATTCGATCTGCTTCTTCTGATCTGCTTCCCTAAGCCATAGATCTAGTAGCCTATCAACATCCGGATTTGCATACTGGAAATTATTGGTGAAGGCTCCCTTACCTATCCATGCTGAGTGAAATAGTTGATATGTCCAGAGCGGTGAGATCCAGTATTTAACAGTTGCTATCTGATATTGAAACTTCTCTTGGAGAGATAGGTACGTTGCGAAGTCCACGGTCTTTATATTGACCTCAATTCCAACCCTAGCTAGTTGATCCCTAACTAACTGTGCTATAATCTGTTCGTCAGGCTCTCCAGTCCTTGTGAGAAGCTCTATAGTGAATCTTTTACCATCCACACCCTTCTTATAGCCAGCAGCATCTAAGAGGCTCTCTGCTAGGCTTAGATTAGCTTTATAACTTATTATGCCAGGACTTGGAGGAACTATGCTGGGATCTATCATATAATCCACGACTTTTGCAAGCCCGAAAGTTGCTTTGCTGGCAATCTCCTCTCGATCTAGGGCATATGCTATAGCTTGTCTAACTCTTAGATCAGATAAAGGCCCTGATTTAACATTTATCCAAAGAGCAGCGACATAGGGAGGTCTATCATGCACTATTACCCTTAAACCGGGACTTCTCTGAAGATCGGCCACTGCCTCATACGGTATTCCTCTAAAAACGTAGCTGATCTCGCCTCTCTTCAATCCAGCTATTAAGGAAGCGGGATCCGATATAAACCTAACTACTATTCTATCGAGATACGGTGCTGATGGGTTCCAATATTCAGAATTCCTCTCTAGAACCAGATATTGACCCTTAACCCAATCCGCGAGCTTGTAAGGCCCTGTTCCTATAGGCTTTGTTGTCCTAAAAGCGCTTTTGAGGAAGTCCTGCCCAGCAAGAACATGCCTTGGGAATATAGCTGTTGTGCTGATATCTGCAAAGAGAGGTAACTGGGCTCCTGGTAAGAAAATACCTGGCTTTATAATCATAGTCCTGTTATCAATAATACTAACAGTGGTGTTTGGGAAGTAAAGAGGGCCAAACGTGGTATATTTAGGAACTATCTCTTCAAAAGTGAATTTGATATCTACGGGGGTTAGGGGCTTACCATCGTGGAACTTAACGTTGGGTCTGAGGATAAACTTATAATAGCCCTCCGCGGTGTTTATCTCAAAGCTCTCAGCTAGATAAGGTACTAGGTTTAGGTTCCTATCGAATCTCAAGAGGGTTTCGAAGACCTGGGCTGCAATGAAACCTCCATTCCAGCTTGATGTAGCAGCTACAGCTGTGGGTTCAGATATTAGAGCTATAACTATAGTCCCTCCTCTAAGTTGGGAAGAGACTTGAACTATTCCAGAAAAACCCACGGTGATAATAGCTATGATGAGTAGGATATAAGGCAATGCCTTTCTCATCGCTATTTACCAAGAGTTATTAAAATTCCGGGTTAATAAGCCCAGGATGTCCCAGCCTCAGTATTTTAGTAATGATACACAGATCTCAAGCTAACAGATGCTTGATCTTATCTAAATTAGCCTGGGGATAGGTTTTCTTGCTGTGAGAAAGACCTGCATATATAAACATTTCAGCTGTCTTGAGGGAAATCTTAACAGGATTTATCACCGGAAGATGAACCTTGTCTCTCACAAGATCATCAACAAGAGCAAAACCCATTGACATACAGCCTAACACAATAACCTCAGCATCACTCTTATCGGCCATAGTATTTATTTTTTCCGCTATTGCCTCAATAGCCTCCTTCTTACCCCTAGATATTTCTAGTACTGGAATATCAACCGATTCTATAGCCACTACTCGATCTTCGAAACCGTATGTCTTTATAACATCCCTTATAAGCTTAACAGTAGATCTTAGAGGCGCTACTATAGCTATATAATCACCCAACTGAGATGCTGCATAGAGGGAAGCCTCAGCAGGGCCCACAACCGGCTTACTAGTTAATTCCCTAGCAGCTCTTAAACCAGGATCCCCAAAACACCCTACTACAAATGCGTCATAAGAGACTGTGAGACTATGTATTAAAGGTAAGTAGGAAGAAGATGCATAGGCTTCCTCCACCCTATTCTCTATGCTATAAGGCCCCCGAGCTGCCGGAATTATGTCTACGGAAGCTCTACCCATAACGATTTTGTTCGCTATCTCTCTCCTTCTTGCAAGCTCATCCTCCTTTAAACCTATACCAGGAACCACATAAGCTATTCTGAAAGTTTTCATTACAATCACTATAATACTCTTTGTAATAAACCTTAATATATTTATGTTCAATATCCGGCTCAAAGGCCTTTCTATATTTTCATCTTAGTTCGCTCTGCCATATTATGGAGCTAGCTATCTAAAACATGCCTCATAAATTAAATTCTTCTAAAGGAAAACAGAAACCAAAGTGTATAAGTTTCAGGTATATATAAGAAGATCCTAAATAAATACATGGTCAGATATACTTTAATATACATTATGTTAAGTTACAGAATTAGAAAAACTTGAGAACACTAGGCTTCTACATAATTTTTACATAATTTCTCTAAATAGCTATTGATCTTAATTACTAGCTATCATAACCCTTTAAGCCGCCCCATCGCACTTATGTTCATAAAACTATGCTATTGGTCAGTATGACATTAGAAACTAATTTACTGGGCTGGATCACTGTGTTCAATAATTATACTAAGATTTATTAGCCATCACTCGCTATAAATGAGGGATAGAAATGAAGAGAATAGGTGCATGTTTGCCGATCATCATACTGGCTTTACTAATTTTATCCACAACAGGAACCAGCATCAGCACTGTTCTTGCTCAAAGAGTAGATGCCAGCCACAATTACCAGGTTAAGGCCCCTAATCTGGACGTTAAGGAAATACTCATAGTACCTGACTATTCCGTCCAGCTATTGAAATTCGAGACAGGCGAGATAGATATGGTTACTGTTTTGCCAAAAGATGTTGATAGAGTAACTAAAAATAGGCCTGAAGCCCAAATAATTTATTTAAGACCTGTTCACCTTACCCTAGGACATTTATCTTTTAACGTAAGAGAATATATTGGCGGTAAGTGGAATCCTTGGAGCATAAAGGAGCTTAGGCAGGCCATGGCTCATCTTATAAACAGAGACGAGATTATAGCATATTCACCTCTACAAGGGATAGCTGAGAAGTCAACCACTATAGTGAGTCATAGATATGGAGACTGGGTTAATCCCGATAGAAACGCGGTCGATTTTGAGGTCAGATATCCTTATAGTCTCGAAAAGGCAGGCGAACTGCTCGATAAGGCAGGATTCTTGAGGGGGCCTGATGGCTGGAGGAGAGATCCCAAGACTGGGGAGATCTTGACGCTTGAAATAGCCGTTCTTCCAGAGGCTGTGCAGCCTGTTTTTTACTATATAGCGCTTAAGTATAAAGAGAATGCTGAGAAGGTAGGTGTTAGGGTTGTTCTTAAAACCATGTCGATCAGCGAGCTAGTTATAGGTGTTCTTTCTAGAACTCTTCAATCATGGTTATTAGGCTATTACTATGGAGCCTACCCCACTTATTACTACTATAACTATCATTCTAAGGAGGATAGGTGGGTTGATGGAAAGCCTGAAGGGATAAACTATTTCGGAGTTAGGAATCAGACCTTGGACTACTATCTAGATAAATTCTTGTTCACCCTAGACCTTAATGAGGCAAAGAGAGCCTTTTGGAAGGCGCAAGAAATACTAACAGATCTAGTGCCCACTATACCCTGTTATCTCCCAATAAATATTGTAGCAATCGCTGGTAAATGGAAGAATATAACATATTACTACGCGCCCCCCTATGATAAGCCTGTTGATATATATGATCCAGAGAATCCAAATACAATATTATTTGACATGAATATCTATGATCAGAATAAACCTTTAGGAGGTAGGTTTGTAGACGTTGTCGCAGGGTTCTCGGCTCTTAATCCTCTTACAAGTATTCTGCTTGCTGAGAATCTGATTGAAAACTATGTATACGATCCTCTCACTGTGAGTAATCCAAATAATATATATGATATAAGTAGTAGGATAAAGCTTCTCATAGAAGATTGGAGCGCTCAGCCTGTAATATTGAAAGACGGGTCAGAGGGAACTAAGCTCACTGTGAAGCTTAGGAAAGATATTAGGTGGCATGATGGGATGCCAATGAATATCTACGATCTAGAGTGGACTATTATGGAGGCTGGTGTAAAGAGAAGGCTCTTCTGGGCATATCCTGAGATGGTTAGACAGCTAGATTCTATAAATATTACAGATCCGTATACTATGGAAATCTATGTAAAAGGTAGATCATGGGTCTACATACTCAATCTACTCACATTCAGACCGGTACCTAGGCATATATGGTCTAAATTGCCGGATCTCACGATAGATCCCTCACGCAACCCGCATCCATCTGTAAAAGGTCTCACATTGATGACAGGCAATGGGAGATGGATCCTGAAGGAATATATACCGGGAACAAAATTAGTATTTGTATGGAATCCCCAATATCATCTCAAGAACCCCGATAAGAGCCTATCTATAGATGTTAAAACATACACCCAGAGGGTTGAGGAAGGAGAAAGAGCTTATCTAGAGTTCCAGGTAAAGGATTATCTAGGATCTTTAGTTAGGTCAGAAGCGATAATAAAGGTTGAAGGTCCTATAGAAAGAACATTTACAGTAGCCGCTGATAAAGATAATCTATATAGAGTGAATATAGGGCCTCTACCTGCTGGAGAATATATTTTGAAAATAAGCGTAGAAACCCCTATCGATTATGGAAGTATAAGTGGCTATAAAGAGCTCAAGTTCATAGTCACTAAGACGGGCGTACCTCAAGTACCGTCACCAGTAGCTGTAACTCCAGCCCAAGCTACGCCTCCAACACCAGCCCAGATAATGCCTACCCCTAGCCCTGCCCCAAACATCACCATGGCGCCTGTTATACCATCACCTACCAATCTTTTGGTAGGAAATACAGTGCTGAATATACTGGGAGTGCTGGCTGGTATTATTATAGCTGCTAATCTAATCCTCATAGCTCTTAGAGTCAGAGGTAAATAGAATTGTCGGATAGTAAAAAATTTTTTCAGATAATTCTTGTAAAGTTAATTAATAGAATGTTATTAGTAATTTTTGTTCTTGTTCTAGAGTTTATAATATTGAGAGTCCTTCCTATAGCTATATATGGTTTTGAT
Source organism: Desulfurococcales archaeon (assembly GCA_032249255.1). Lineage (GTDB taxonomy): Archaea > Thermoproteota > Thermoprotei_A > Sulfolobales > AG1 > AG1. The sequence continues at coordinate 17,253 of JAVVGE010000016.1, forward strand.
CCTGCTATTATGATAGTTAAGCAGGCTGAACAGCAAGCAGCACGAAAAGCTGATATAGATGAGTTCATTCAGAGTTTCAAGCTAGACAAGCCGCTCTTCCCAGATCAGTTTATCAGCTATTTTGTTAAAATCCTTGCCTTTGATTTTGGCATATCCTTTAGAACCAGAACCCCTGTAGCAGAGGAGATTTTAGAAAGAATACCAAATACAGTTATTCTCTTAGGTACATCACTAATAATCTCAATAGTACTAGGTTTTATCCTGGGAACCTATGCTGCAACAAATAAGGGTAAAAGATCTGATCAAGCGCTAGTACTGATCGGGATGATGAGCTATGCTATTCCATCATATATACTGGGAATATTGCTCCTCATGGGCCTTGCCTATATGCCAAAGATCCTTTGGGGTATTACTCTATTTCCGCTTGGAGGCAGCACTGTGGTGCTTAAAGAGATAAATATAGCTGGGATCTCCTTTAACATGTTTAACCCAGAGTACCTATGGTACATGACATTACCCCTTTTAGCACTAGTAATAGCTTCGTTTGGAGCCTGGGCATACTATGTGAGGCAGCTAGTCATGGTGGAACTAGGTCAGGAGTATATAGTTACTGCCAGAGCTATTGGGCTTAAATCTAGATACATAATGAGATCCTATGTTTTTAGAAACGTCAGCGCTCCCTTCACCACCGCAGTAGCTCTCAACATACCATTCATTCTCAGCGGTGCTATAATAATAGAAACTATATTTTCTTGGCACGGATTAGGTAGGTACATCTACGATTCTGTCGTTAACTACGATTACCCGGCAATCCAAGCTGTTCTCTATATAGTAGCTGTAATAACGGCGATCAGCCTCTTCATAGCTGACATAATAATATATAAATTAGATCCTAGGGTAAAGAGCTAGCTCTTTTGCTCCCTAAGCCTGGGATTCAAAATATCATCTAATACATAGCCTAGGTATACAAAGCCCAGGGAAAGTGTTGATAAACCTAGAACAGGCGGTATAATCCACCACCAGGCACCAGAGATCAAGGCACCTCCAGCTAAGGCTTCACTAATCATTTTCCCCCATGAAGGTTGAAAGGGATCTCCAAAGCTTAGGATACTAAGGCCTGCCTCTAAGAGGATTGAAAATGGTATCCTTATTATGAATCCAAACAATAGTAAGTGCACTGTGAAAGGGATCACGTGTCTTAAAAGAATATATAGCTTAGAGGCTCCAAGAGCCTGTGCAGCCTCTACATAGGGTCTCTCCTTCAGAGAAAGTATCCAGTTCCCCAGCTCTCTCGCTAGCCCTGCCCATAAGAACATCCCTATAATAATTGAAGTAATATAGATGTTTCTTCCAACGACAACCAAAGTTATTAGGAGTATAGGGAGAAGTGGAATTAGGTAAATAGTATCAACTAGGAAGACCAGTAGTTCCCTCGAATATCGTCCTGCATATCCTAATAAAATACCAAACACTATCCCAAGAGCCACAGATACTGAAGAGGCTATTAGACCTACCAATATAGATTGCCTAGCACCCCACACGAATTGAGACCATACATCAGCACCAACATGGTTAGTACCTAGGATACCGTAAAGGAGTCCTGGGACTGTTAAGATGATTCTCCCTAGATCTACCCTAGCTTCTTGTGAGATCTTCGTAGAACTCTGCAAAGGAGAGGTTGATGTGCCATTAAGAGGCATTGACATTATCCGCAGCTCTACTGAATATAGGCCTTTACTACTTAGCATTATCTGTGCAGTATTTTCCCTTAGAGGTATATTATTCAATTCTTTGATCTGCGGAGAATTAGAGCTTATTAGCAAGGGATTCTGCCATCGGGATAACGAGTCTCTAGACAAATACCCTGTGTCATAAAGCGTATATTCTTTTAAACCAGTACTGAGTATAATAGATAGCTTATATCTATTCATAGGATCGGCAAAAGAGTAATTAAATTGCACAGTAAGTACAAACATGTTGGGAGGCCTATAGTCATAGTTAAAGCTGCATCTCACTATAGCGAGAATCTTTGGACCCTGTGTTTCAATGCTTGTGTTACCCTTATAATAAATTAATATGCTTACCGCTGAACTAGCTTTTTTGAAAAGCACCTCATATAGCTCATCTCTATAGCCTTCAATAGAGCAATTGCTGGCATTGAAATTATACACAGTGTTTCTCGGGAGATCTGAGTATCCAGGAAACGCAGCTACCCACTCAGGCATTGCAAGGTTAGATGCTAGATTAAGATCCCTTATGGGGTCATGCGAGGTTATATAGGGTGCCAAAAATGCAAGGAATATGTAGAAAGCTATGAGTAAGAGCCCTGCCTGCCCTGTTTTCCTCTTAGCAGTTTCCCTCATTATCTGTGGTATCCCCATTCTAAACCCTCAGTTTTTCAGATCAATCTATCATACTATCTTTGATGTTCCTTTTGATTTTAACAGAATTTTCTTAATAGTTTCAGAATCTATATAAGGTATTGAAGAGATCCCCTTATCCAGCAAGTATTTAGTTAATGCTTGAGCAAACTCACTACTTATATAACCATCAGGCTCTCCTCTATAATAGCCTAGACTCTTCAAATAACTCTGTAACTCCCTTACATCTCTAGCTGGAAGAGCCACTATATCCCTAGATCCTGGCCTTAATAATCTTGTGGAATCGTATAGACGAAAAATCCTTACCAACTCTATCACGGGTTCTGGATGATCATCCACTCTGAGATCAACATATCTATCCCCATACCCCATGAAGCCACCACTCTCCCTAACTACAAGTATAGCCGCGCTCTGTTTACCCCGTCTGTCACCCCCTGCCCTATCTCCCGCCTGGAGTGCTGCTAATAACTTATCCACGAGCTCTCCTTCAGTTTCCTCAAAAGCATTTAACATAGAATCTAGAACCTCCTCACCTTTTAATATATTTCCTAATACTACTACGTTCCTCCCAAACTTATGGCCTTTCCAATCTATACAATTTTTGCCTGTAAAAGCAGCAGCCCTTCCTTTGGCATCGATAATGCCCACCTGTCTAGCCTCTCTATAAGGATCGTCTCTTAGTAGCTCCTCAACGACTGTCCCAGGATCCATACCCTTAGCCAGCAGATCTAGACCTCTTGGTCCAAACATATAGTTAGCATAGGCTTGGGTCGCTATGGCACCTACACCAGCCTTAGCGTGAGGAACCACCGCTCCGACAGCTAAAAACTTACTAGCAACAGCGATCCCGAGATCTCCTGTCAAAGGATCAAAACCTATTATTGTGTAAGTCATTGTGGAACCCCCTATGTAGACCCACTAATCTTAGGTCTTCTAAACACTAAGCTTATTATAAGTGCTATTAATCCAGCCATGAGTATGGATATTAGAACAACTAGCCACGTCTCCTGGTTAGATAATATAGCAGAAATCCTTGCAGCTTCCTGAATAGCCATATTGGAATATGCCGCCGCTGCTACATAGTCACCCCTGCCTAGGGATTCCCTAGACATTTTGACTAAGGATTCTAAGTAAGAAGTGTCGGGTCTTAATGGCCTACCCTTAGCAGCGCCTATGATCGTATCCACATACCTCAGGGTGAGCTCTATATAGCCTTTAGCAGCCTGATCCAGAGCTGTAATAGCGATCGAAAGATTCCCTATAGCATCACTTATATATATAGAAGCTCTTAGAGATCCTGCTACTAGCTCGCCATACGCTAGGGTAAGTGATCTCTCAGCGTTCCTTAAGTAATAGTCGACTTCTGAGGACACTATACCTAAGGATCTGAGGATCTCTTCTCTACCTTTTACATAAAAATAATAACTACTTGCATTAAAATAGGTATTCCAGATACTAGATATATTATTTCTATATATAACATCGCTCCGGACTAGAGATAATAGATTTGATAAAACCAGGTCAACCCTTCCTTGAACATCACTTATACGTAGAAGGGCTTTAACAAAAGATCCTTCTTGATAGAGCTTATTAATTTCCTTAGAAATTATTTCAAGCTCTCTTATATTTGCTGATAGATTCCCAGTATTATATCCTTGGGACTCTAAGACCTTCAGGAGAATCTTGATCATAGATATATTGCCGTTAAGATCAGCTAGACTGTTTCTTACCTTTGAGGCTAAGTCTATATCCTCTATAACTCTTTTCATAACTTTATCGAGTATGTTTTGAGCCTCTCGATATAGACTTATACCTCTATCAACATCTTCCAAAGTTTTAATTGATATGTCAGCCTCGTCAATTAATTTGACGGCTTGGGCAAGATCACTAATATATGCTGTATTATTTATACCAGCTATACCGACTATGCTCTCCATTATAAGCTTCCTCATTAATGTTGCCTCCCTCAACTCCATCACAGGTGTATGATCTATAATATTTATAGTTAAGACCTTAGTAGAATTAAGGCCTAGAGGATTAACAGCTACTACCTTTAGGATTGCTGGTCCCAGACCTGCTGAAGAAGGCACTGGGATCCTTACGTCAAAGACTTTAGCGTCCAATAGAAAAACCAGGTCTTTCTTTAATGTTAATCCATCAGAAAACATAAGCTCCGCGAAAACTCTAAGCTTCTCAGGCGGAAAGGCAGGATCCGTAATATTAGCTAGCACGCTTAGCGTTTGCAAGCCTCTATATAGAACTTCTCTATTGATCAATAGTTCATTTATACTGGGTCCTGCAGCACTTTCCCCCGAAGAGTCTGCCGATACTACGAAAGCTAAAAATAGAATAGGGATAATTAAATAAGCTAGTAGAAGGGATTCATATTTACTAAACTTACCAAAACAAAGTAATAACGTACTTTTTACGATATCCATAATAGTTCACCAGATAGAAATTCGTTGAAAATCCTTATAAATTTGTCTAAGTCTACGTCTTAATATAACCCAAACAAATCAGTTCGAAAATTACCTAAACTATCTGGCCTCAATAGTCGCTCTTTCTAGGATCTTCGATATCTTCTATAGCTATTTATTATTTTCCATAGCCCGTATGATGGCTAATTAAAAATTAGAATAATGAGATTCTTGAAGAGATAATTTTTGAAAGCGAGTAAAAGTATGCGTAAACAAGATCATCATCTCCATATCCTCTTAATTGTTATCTATGTAATAGTTTTCAGACGCTCGATCCTCGATCACTTTTCTCTATATCGAGGCTTCATCATCCTCGGTCGGCGGATATCCGCCTCCTCACCGATCGGGTCCCCGAAAAGGGCCTCATCCCATGTATTTCTACCATATTGTGTTTATATAGCTTTCCTGGGTTAACTGCCGTGGTGGCTTTGTTTGCTGGTTATATCGATGAGGGAAATTGATAGGAGGATCCTTATGATAACTTCTGAGATGAGTAAGAGGGGTCTCGATGCTCTCTACTTAGTTTCTACTGCTAATATAGCCTATACAACTAACTTCTTTCACATACCGACTGAGAGGCCTATTGCTGCCTTGATACTCTCGAGTGGTGAGAAGATCCTCTTTGTTCCGAGGCTTGAGTATGAGCATGCTCGGAGATACTCTTATGCTGACCAGATCTATAGTTATGACGAGTACCCGGATGAGAAGCATCCCATGCTGGTTATAGCTGATTATATGAAGAAGCTGGGTCTTGAGGGTAAGAGGATAGGGTTTGATGTGGATGGCTATGGGCATTTATTTGGCTATAGAGGGCCAAGGCTCAGCGAGGTCCTGAAGGCTAGCTATAGCTATGAGAGAGATCTTATAGAGAATATGAGGCTCGTAAAGTCTGAGGAGGAGCTGAGGCTCCTTAGAGAGAGTGCTAAGTGGGCTGCGCTAGCCCATAGACTGCTTCAGGAGTATACGAGCCCGGGGCTCTATGAGGATGAGATCTCTATGAGGGCTAGCATGGAGGCTACCCTGGCCATGGCGAGATCCATAGGGAAGATCTACAGACCGGCAGGCTGGAGCGCAGGGGCTAGAGCAGGATTCAGGGGACAGGTTGGGAAGCATTCATACTACCCACACTCACTAACAATACACGCTATAGTTAAGAAAGGCGATGTCCTTGTCACAGGGGCGACTGCCCTTATAAGCGGCTATGGTGCTGAGCTCGAAAGAACAATGATCGTTGGAGAGCCCACAAGGGATCAGGAGAAGTTCTTCAAACTAATGATGGAAGCAAGAAGAATCGCTCTGGACAGCATAAAGGCAGGGGTTAAGTGTAGTGATGTAGATAGGAATGTTAGGAAATTCTACAAAGAGAAAGACCTCGTGAGATACTGGAGACACCACACAGGACACGGCATAGGACTTGAATACCACGAGGCACCATTCTTTGACATAGGGGATAACAGAGTTCTAGAAGAAGGGATGGTAATGACAGTAGAGCCCGGGATCTATGTGGAGGGGCTAGGAGGATTCAGACACTCAGACACAGTAGTAGTTACGAAAGACGGATACGAATTCATAACACACTATCCAGAGGAGCTAGAGGATCTAATAATACCTTAATAAAATATACATAAAATTAGCTATAACTAAACTTCTGTCCCCAGAAAGGAGGAGAGAATTCTGCAGGATCACTGCCAAGGCGGATCCGTGTTCTTAATATCTTTAAGTACCTATGAAAAAGGAAAGCCTAAGACTGGTCATGTTCCCCACACCAAGCTCTCTTAGATTGAAGGATCTAGATTCCTAGCTGGTGAGCTGTATAGAAGAGGTGTTAGGAAGCTATACATAGGCTATCCAATAATGCTTTCACAGGATAATGGCAACGAATATAACACTAACATATGGTGGTTCAGGAAGATAGTTCTGTGGATAGCGGATATATTCATGGAGTATGGCATAGACGTGGAGATAGTCCCTGAGGACTACCTAGCCAGAGATGCTCAATATGTGGGGCGAAACACAAGGAGGGAAGGGTATATAGAGGGCTGTATATACGAGAAGACTGGGAGGAAGATCAATGCAGATATTAATGTAGCGCTAAACATAGCGAGAAAGCTAGGATATAGGATAAGGATGCTAGGAAGATAGAGAGCCACCATGTAACACATAATGGAGTAAGACCATTAATCCCTCTCCAGGGGGCTAGCACCCAAGACCCCAGCATAGAAACCCCGCCCCTTTAGGGCGGAGAGGGTGTCATAACGTTCTTTGCCTTATAGAGATCAGTGGCTGAGATTTTTGGTTGTTAATACTATGAGCTCCCCGGGGCATAAGCGTTTCTTTTCTTAATTTAAACTTATATGTATCTGGACTAAGATAGATATGCTGTGGATGGCAGTGTGGTTTTAGGCTCGACTGAGAAATATAAAGAATATATCAGTGAGAGCTAGAGGAGATTAATATACAGTGAAATGATAGAAATGATATATAGCTTCCCTACTATATAGGCTAATGGTGAGAATATTGAAGCTTCAATACGTAGGGGCATTTGAAGTCAGATCTCCGAGGGAGAGGGTATATATGTTCCTTACATCGCCGGAAAAAGTTGCAAAGGCCTTTCCAGGGGTGGAGAAACTCGAAGTATTGGATGAAAATAGCTTCTCAGTAAGGGCTACTATGGGTATAGGGCATCTAAGGGGGAGCATGAACTTCAAGCTAAGATTCGAGGAGAAGAAGCCCCATGAATATGCGAAGGTGGTTGGGAGAGGAACAGGTCTCCAGAGCACGGCCGATATATCCTTGTCATTTAATCTAGAGGATATGGAGGGAGATATTACTCGGGTTAGGTGGAGCTTTGAAGGAAACGTGGGGGGATTGGTTGGATCTATTGGTGGAAGAATACTGGATGATGTAGCGAAGAAGCTGGTGGACGAGGTTATATCGAACATAAAGAAGGCTCTCGAGCAACTTTCAATTCTATAGTAGATCATCCCTTCACCTTCACCTCAGATGATATTCCCCTTGCCTCCCTTTCAATTCTATAGTAGATCATCTGGGAGCTGCCCAATACCTGCCAAAATAGATTTCAGAAAGTCAGCTTTCAATTCTATAGTAGATCATCGTTCAATATTTATTCCTTTTCCTGAGACTGTATTTTATCTTTCAATTCTATAGTAGATCATCTGCAACAATAATTTCGTTATGTGTGTAAAAGAGATCCTATACTGCTTTCAATTCTATAGTAGATCATCATGTCGAGAGAGAGATGCCATTGAACGAAGTGATTATTAGACTTTCAATTCTATAGTAGATCATCGGAAAACCATCCTCAAATCAGGATAGTGGTTCTACAACTAGCGAGCTTTCAATTCTATAGTAGATCATCTGATAGTTTTATTCGTTAAAACAGCATAGTAGAAGCCCTTTCAATTCTATAGTAGATCATCCTCAAGTACTATAGTCCTACCGAATGGATTCACATTCACCTTTCAATTCTATAGTAGATCATCTTCACCCTCTTCTTGTCTTTGCTGTATCTGTTTAGCATCCTCCTTTCAATTCTATAGTAGATCATCCGTATCAACAGCAACAATATCAATAAGAGCATGCTATATAGCCTTTCAATTCTATAGTAGATCATCAACACCTTGTTTCGGTATTCATATCGGGCATACATGTGCCGCCACTTTCAATTCTATAGTAGATCATCATGAAATGAATGGTGTTTTTCTCAGCAGGATGGTCTCTGTATCTTTCAATTCTATAGTAGATCATCAAAGGCTGGAGGCATTATGATGTTGAGGGCTACGACATCCTCTTTCAATTCTATAGTAGATCATCTCGGGGTCTCCAGGATCAGCGGTATGAGCCTCTTAGCAGCCTCGACTTTCAATTCTATAGTAGATCATCAGCAAAACCTTTATAAGCATCAAAGCGATCCCTGATCATCTTTCAATTCTATAGTAGATCATCCTAATAACATGGGCGATCATAGACTTTTACAGCTCTATAGACTTTCAATTCTATAGTAGATCATCTAGCGCTACTGCTGTAGCAGCAACTGCAAATAATGTATAGTACTTTCAATTCTATAGTAGATCATCCTGGAGATATGAGCTCTGCAGCTCGGGCGGCACATTCACCTCTTTCAATTCTATAGTAGATCATCTTTTACAACACACCATCCAAATGATCCTCAACGCTTTTGCTTTCAATTCTATAGTAGATCATCATATTCCTGGGCTCTGCCCCTCTGTGTCTATACCGGTTTCTCTTTCAATTCTATAGTAGATCATCAAACTGTTTTTTGCAAATATATGGGTATTACTCTGATCGCTTTCAATTCTATAGTAGATCATCCGAAAAAACATAAATCAGCATAGGCATTTTGATGGGGGCTCTTTCAATTCTATAGTAGATCATCACGATGCCTACAACATTGGAAACCTCGCCAATCTTCACTTTCAATTCTATAGTAGATCATCCTCATTGATCAGGGTAAGGCTGTGAGGGTAAAAGTGATCACTTTCAATTCTATAGTAGATCATCTGAGAGATGCAGCGGTTTAGATGACAACGAATGTTATCAACTTTCAATTCTATAGTAGATCATCCTAGGTTTACCCTTGGTGTTCTCTGATATGCCACGATCTCTTTCTTTCAATTCTATAGTAGATCATCATAGGCTCTCTCATATGATCTTAGCTTTGATAATACTCTTCCTTTCAATTCTATAGTAGATCATCTAACGAAATAATCGAGATCGCTCTAGAAAGGGTTGATACTCCTTTCAATTCTATAGTAGATCATCATATTTACCACCACTCGCCTTCAATATATTCCTCATCGCTTTCAATTCTATAGTAGATCATCGCAGAAGAAAGACCGTGGACAGGCACAGAGGGAGGAACATCCTTTCAATTCTATAGTAGATCATCGAGTTCAACGGAAACATATACTTAAAGGAAAAGATAATACTTACTTTCAATTCTATAGTAGATCATCTCGAGATCCTGGTTCGCCTTTGCATCGGCAAGGAGATTCACTTTCAATTCTATAGTAGATCATCCGCCGTTTATAGAGTTCACGATGCCTATCCCTATATCCCAACTCTTTCAATTCTATAGTAGATCATCCGCCTCCGCAGGATGATAGTGGAGAAAACGAAGAATATGACTTTCAATTCTATAGTAGATCATCTTGAAGAGATAGAGAAAAGCGAAGGGGTCAGAGCACCAACAAGCCCTTTCAATTCTATAGTAGATCATCCGGGGCTTGTCATGGGGTTGGGCGTGGTTACCAACTGCCTCGTCTTTCAATTCTATAGTAGATCATCCTAGACTTAGACTTAAGAGCATCGATAAACCCCCGATCACTTTCAATTCTATAGTAGATCATCC
>JAVVGE010000017.1:0-26392 GCA_032249255.1 Desulfurococcales archaeon
ACTGAGAAGCAGGGGGGTCATTGATCAGCAGAGAGAAGGGAGAAACACATACTACTTGCTAACAAACATAGGTAGATCCTTATCCAATCTCGAGAAATAGATCTAAATACCTTTATGGCTTAGATCAAGATAAGCCTTACGTTTTCATCTTTATCTTTTTTAAGCTTATTTAATTCTATATAAAGAGGCAAGGAGACCATGGATATCCCCTGGAGAAGGCCGATCACCTGGGTAGAACTATTGTCACTGATGCACTCTTCAATTTTGTTTCTTATCCCTCTAGCAAGCATCTTAACTATTTCTCCCTCTGTTGAGGGAAAAACCAGCGGGTATATTACTATCTCGTTTTCTTGATCTTTGCAGAAATGATCTTTAAAGTTTTCAGGTTTCTCCAGCATCTTTAGCCTACTAGCTTTTCTTTCTGAAGTATTTGACAATAGTATGTGGAGCGTATAAATATAATTGATGTATGTTTGTGGCGTGTATATCAGGATCAGCCTTTTAGGCCATATATAGCCGGATCTGCTATGAGTCAATATCCTCAGGTAGAGGGGGCCCGTCTGTTCCGTCATGGTAATTATATAAATTGGGTCATCGCCTTTATCGGATTTGCTATCCCTAATATTTCTAATAATATCGGGGAGTCTCCCGAAGATAGTTTCTCTTCTTGGTTCAACTCCTAGCGATCTGAGAATCTTTTCCCTATAGCTGTTGGTAAAACCCTCTATTGAATCATGTAGATCTCTTTGGCTAGATATTACCTTGTTTAATATCCCATATATATCCACACTAAACCTATATGAGTAGTTATCTATGGAACAAAGAATATTATGGGGGTTCAAACGCTCTCTGGCGATCTTTTTAACTATATCGTCTATAGTTGTTGCTGCGATCGAAAAGGTCAGCTCTCCTCCATATGTTAGCAGAAGCTTTGAAAAGTGGTAAGGAAGCCATATGTATGTGTCAACAGTTATTATCGATAATATGTGGGAAATCATCTTTAATATTGAATCTTTATTCGGAACGTTTTTTGACGATATATCGAGAGCATATCTTAAAAGCTCGTGGGAAGCGAGCTGCCTAATCCCGAGAGATACCCTGTTGATGGGGTTGCTCGCCGCGACAAGCGCTAGGGCTATTACTGTGATCCCCTCACATACCTCTAAGCTGTCGCTTACACATATATTTTTGGACAGAATATGTTCTTCCACAGTCTTGCCGATCTCTAAGATCTTGTTTTTGTTGATGAATCTTAGCATTCTTCTCGCGGCGTCGTGAGCAACTGCGTAGAGATGCTCTCCCTCGCTATATTCTGGCACTCCGGTGATCTTCTCCTCGATTATGTTCGCCCTCACTATGGCTCTGGAGAAGCTAAGAGTGTTAAGCTTGGCAATGGCTTCTAGATATGTTCTAACTCCCCTGAAGGATTCAATATACAGATCTTTTAATATTGTCTCAGATCCTCCTATCGAATATCCGAAAAGAAGCTTCCTATTCTCTTCTCCCTTCCTTTCACCACTTCTATAGGGTCTGGGATCATATGTATAGCCCGAAGCTATCAATATGTAATTTCCGAGCAGATTTCTCAGCATATCTTCACTGGTCGTTATATTCAAAAGGATTTTATCCTCTTCGCCTCTCAGAGACAATTATAATCACCTCGGCCTAGGTAGTTAGTTTATCTATATAGAGCTTCAGAGGATCTACTTGGAGACATCCTAATCTACCAGCTTTTAAAAAGCATACATCCAAAGTCTTACGTAATGAGATCCCATTTGATGAGTATGGGCTTTCAGGATTCCGAGCATATATGGCTAGCGGGCTTATAGCTATCCAGATTTTAGTCTCTGAAGATGATTTATTCTTAATATAGTCACTTATATTAGAAAGTATACCTTCAATGACCTCTTTTCTATAGTCGCCAATCATAAGGATCACCAACGAATGATCCTGATTCGGATTCTCCAGGATATTCTTCAGGTATTCCGGGAATTTCTCCTTGAATTTCTCCTTATCTTCTTCACAAATGACTTTCACGTCGCAGACATTTTGGCTTATCAGACACCTGAAGTCTTCCTCAGCCTCCCTACACTCATGATCTTGTTTCCATTCGACAGCAGCTATTCTAATTTCTTTTATAGCATTAGATAGATCGCAGGTTTGTTTCAAATCCCTTACCAGGTTGAGAAATTCACAGAGCCTCCCACCAACTATATACTTTAATGTACATGAGTGCATAGCCACTCTTTCACTGTCACATGTACCATCATCTTCCATGTCCCTGCCTATGATATTTTCTATATCTCTTCTTCTCCTTGGCCTCTGAGGAAGTACTAGCAGGTGGAGGTTATCCTCTTTGGATACCTCGATAAGCTCTCTCGGGTAAATTCTAGGTGGATGTTTGCTAGCGCTAGAGCTTTTTGCACCATCTTCACATAGATCTGGACATATCATACTCAGCTGCCTATCTGGGGAGCATGTAAGGTCTTTTAACTCGCTATAGAGTATGTCGAGAAGTCTTATATGATTTTCCATAATCTTACATATTGTAAGCTTAGCATTTGTCCGACGATCTACAGTAGACTCGAGAAGCTCAAGTTCATTTTCAAATATGTTTCCATATGCTTCTAGAATCGATTTCAAAGCGTGATTCTGACCACTGGATTTCGATCCATCAGCTATGAGGTTGAGTGTGTTTTTAAGGCTCAAGCTGGCCCACTTCCATGGCGATGAACTATCGTGTAGAGTATTATTTCCACTGCTATAGAATCTAGCTTTGCTTAGATAGAGATATGAGTAATAGAGATATACGGGGATCTCTGCGCCAATCGAATATAAGAGCCAACGAAGAGCGAAAAGGCTTCCAGCTATTTCCTTAAGGTTGGCTTCTTGATCTCCTACAGCAGTTTGTCCTCTATCACATCCTAGAAGGTGGGGTAGAATGTCCCATGTTTTCTGGATATAGTATATGAACTCATGATCTATTAACGATATGAGATCTTTTTCATCAATTACTCGAGGGCTGAGCATAGAAGGAGTTCTTATGTTTTGTTGACCTCTTGTAGTTTGTCGATCTTCCTCTAACAAGACCCAAATGAGTGGGTAAGGCCACAGTCTCGCTTCTCTAACAAGCTTATCCATTTCTTCGAATCTTCCTGAGGCTAGCTCAATCATCATAGGAACTGTGGAATTGCCCATCCTAGCTATCGCTAGCAAATCGTATTCTCTCTCTGCTTCAACATAAAGATATATTTGATCTGGTGAATATATTGAGACAGAAGGTATTATATATATTATCTTGAACATCCCATCTCTATCATTATTACTAACAGTCATTGAGCTATCCCCTGGCTTTCTCTCCTATTGGGATAACGATAAACCTTCCATAGCCTTCATAGATAAACTCCCTTATATATCCTAAGTAATCTTCCCACAGTTTCTCTAAATTCGCATCTAAATCTATATAGGCTCCTGTATACATAGCTCTTAAAAGATGCGAGAGATCTTGACCGCATAGCTTGGTTAGGACAGCGCTTCCGGGGAGGATCCACGCGCTATAGGGTCTCCTCACATCTCTCTCAAGATCCCATCCTTCTGGATGTTGATCTACATGTATTCTTGATGCGTAAACATCTTCCCTATAGGATCTGCTACAGTTGCCGTTCACTACGTCCATAACAGTTTCTATGAATCTCTTGACAATTTCTCCTCTTCTTAAGCTATCAGGTGCGGGGAATGGAGAGGCTAGTTGAATCAATACCAGCTTATAGTCATCCTGCTTGTTAATCTTTCTAAGAAGATATTCTAACAGAGGATCCTCCCTATCTAGGATCTTTAGATAAGCTAATCTAGACCCTCCTCCTATTCGAATCAAGGTAGGGGACTTCATCCTATCCAGATCTTCAATGTTAGATTCCACTTCTATCGGCATATAGATATAACTTCCTCCCAACTTCTCTCTAAACGCTTTCCCTAGGGCTAGATATGATCTTGAAAAAAGATAACCCTCTTTAGCCACCCTCTCAGGATCTTGAAGAGATACTCTGACTGATGCGATCGACCATCTTTTCATATTATCAGGTTTAGTGAGTAAAGTTGACAAGGATCTCCATATCTTTTCTGCTAGATCCTCGATGCCGATGTTCTTACTAACACTCTTAAGGGTTCTATCTATCTCGTTGAATAGATCATCTAAACCTATGGGCCCTGCCCACGTGAATATATAGATTTTTTCATTTTCAGCATTGCTTAGATATCTTATCAACACATATGGCGGACCTGCTACCTTCGCCTTGTATCTATCCCGAAGAACGGAATATGCTCTTAGATCTGTTACCTTTCTCTTGACATTATCAATATAGCTATGTCCAAGGATCCCCAGCTCGATCATTGATGTGACGATTGCGCCTAAGATAGTTCTGGGCGTTATATATGGTGCATTTAGACCGTGGCTACTTGGCCCTACAGTTATCGGGCTTGGATCTCCATGCTTCCTTATATGTATCGGTTCTATATAGCCTATTTCGACTAATCTCTTCACAGCCTTAGCGTGACTCATATATACCCCCCTATCCCTCTTAGAAGTATTTCTGATGAATCTAGAATAGATCTGACAATCCCCGTTGTCTTATCCTCTACAGCTATTACATAGTTTGCGTAGATACCTGTAGATATTAATAGATCTTCTACACCAACTGTTATCTGAGATCTTTTCGTGACAGGAGAGTTTATCTCGATCAACAGTTTTAGACCTTTGAGGAAGGTTTCCCCACTATAGTCCTTACCTCCTGAGATTATAGATGTATGTATCTCCTCTATGGTTGCCAAATTCCTCCTATAATCCCTATATATGCTCTGTGATAGACATCTAGAGGCTCCTCTAGAGACGCAATCTGCTAATATCTTTACTATGGGAAGAGTCTTGATCTTAGCTGGCTTTCCACCATCTCCCTTTCCAACCGTCATTGGCCCCTCGATCACATGAGGTATTATTACTACGTCGGGTTCGACTGCCATACCTTTAAACAATATCGATATAGCTACGGAGTCTTTTGCTTTCACCGGAATATTCGATCTAGAATCGATTAGTTTAGCGCTCTTAGCCTTCTCTAAAAATTCCTTTGCTCTTACAAAAGCCATATATAGCGGGTTCTTATAATGCGATATAAGTATTGACGTAGATCTAGTGGGCTCAGGAACTATATCTAACAGCAATGATGACCTTAACATAGAGTCTCTCAGAGCTTGAGCTATATCTAGAGCGATCCCCACATTTGACAGGGCTATCACATCGTCCCCTCCTATATAGATGGGCCATCCACCCGCTTCAAGGATTTTCTTTTCGGCCTCATCGGCAAGCATAATAAGAGATGCCGAGTATAGATGGATGATAGAGAAGGTCATACATATCTCATATACCTCATAACCATCCCCTATATCCCTACCTTTCACTTCACCATCACAGCTAGGCGGTATACTGATTCTCGTCGTATTCTGGGTATATTTTCTACTAACCACTAGCTCTCCTCTCTTAACCCTGCCTCCATTATCCATGTCACTATAGATTATTGCATAGTAGGATGGAAACCCTCTTCCCACCTCTAGCGGGCTTATCTCATGTTTATTAAATATTTCTTGAAGCTTTGTTGATATTATATTCATGTATTTCCTAAATTCTATTATCATTTTTTCATATCTACGTGGATCAATCCCTGCTTGGGCTTTTAAGATCATTGGCTTCTCTAAGAGCTCTTCAACGCTCTTACTCAGAAATACTTTTAGATATCGATAACCTATCTTGGATAACTCCCCTTTCTCATATCTTTTTCTATATTCTCTTTTGAGTTTCCTTAGAAGATCATATGTATAATGGCTAATATCTTCTGGCTCTGGAAGGACACCCTCAAGCATTCTTTTGAGAGCCTCCCTGAGTGTTAAAGCTTTTCTGAGGTTCTCCAAAATATTTCTTAAATCTTCTGCTTCTATCTTATCGAATAGCTCCACTAATTTCTTTCTAACACCTTGTATAGCTATATCGCTTGTAGAGGGCGCTATGGGTATTGCTGCTTGTGTAATGATCTCGCCGGATCTGTATGTCTTCCTATGAAGCTTTAGCATGTACTCTGCTCTATCCCCAAGCGAGGCTCTATAAATGCTTATTAAACCGCTTACCGTGCTCAGCATTCTCTTGGTGAAGCAATATATGCATAGATTTTCGCCCTCTGAAATTATTGCTGAGTTTCTGAGATATCTTCCATGTCTCTCCCACTCAAAAATAGCTGGTAATGAGCCGCAGATGCTACATAATCTTCTTATCCTTCTAGCTCTATAATCTTTATAAGTTAGATCTCTGAGGTTGGCAACTATAGGTCTTCCTTTTTCGATAAATATCTCCTCCCTATAGGTCTTCCTTATTTCGCTATCAATTAGTGACCAAGGATTCTGATTAAATATCCTGAGACATAGATCTGGCGATGTATCCTTTAACATATCTTTTAAGAATATATTATCCTTAATCTCTAACTTCAACTCTGCAATTTCCACCTTTAGCGGTAATGGTGGCTCGGGATTTAGACTCTTGAGATCCCGTATAACCTCTTCATCCACCTTAAAGATTCTCGCGATATATGCTGATTCCTCTAGCAATTTCCTCCAGAAGTTCTCGTAGTTATTTGATATTATCTTCTTTATACCTTCCTTTATGCTATTTGGATCCTGTATATTTGCTTCTAAGCCTGCTGATTTGAATAGCCCTTCATATAGCTTTGATGCTCCTGGAAGGAGAAGAAGCATCTGTGCAGGCGTCTTAGCAATTATCCCTACCTCATGTACCCTGACATCTTGTGCGTTACTACTAATGGAATTTAGTGCTAGTATTGCAGCTGGCTTGCTAGATGGTGGGAATGGTATTAAGAGAATATCGGGTCCATATGTAGATACCAGCTCTCTGATAGATGCCCACGTAGATATGCTGGCTAACAGACTCGAGATCATCATATCTCTCGGTCTCCTAGATTCTCCTATATATTCCATGAC
Source organism: Desulfurococcales archaeon (assembly GCA_032249255.1). Lineage (GTDB taxonomy): Archaea > Thermoproteota > Thermoprotei_A > Sulfolobales > AG1 > AG1. The sequence goes on from JAVVGE010000017.1 coordinate 7,036, forward strand.
TCTTTTGACGTCTACTAGCACTAGATATCCTCTTAATATTTTTGTTTGATCTTCGACGAAAAGATCGGAGAGCATATTGACAGTTGTAGATGTTGAGTATCCCAGCACAAGTAATTTCATTTCCTCTGGGGATAGCTCTTTCGCAAATCTTTCCCATAACTCTATATATCCTTGTATATAGGCTGATTTTAATGCATGAACCCTTCCTACAAGATCACCTGACCCCACTACCATCTTCTGTAGCTTTGCAAGTAGAGTATCTATTATTGCCTTGTGGAGGGGACCGCCTATAGTTTGTCTCCCTTCTATAAAGATCCTATGATGGGGTCCCAAAGCAAGACACTTCGCTAGTCTAGTAACCAGTAAAATCCTATCCTTATAGCCTCTTGGCGATACTATCTCAGCGAACTTTGATAAGGAATCCTCTCCAAGGGCTATCGATGCCAGGGCAACCGCCTTTGAGGCCCAGAAGGCCTCTAGCACTTCCGAATAGTCTTTAGGGAGATCCATTTCGATCCTCACCCCTTTCTTCATGCATCTTAAATACTCCATATCCAACGCTCGTCCTCAACCCAACCCCTATCTCTTCTAATGCACATTTTAACCACATACCAAGAAGAATATCAGCCTTTTCCTCGCTAACTACCTTTTCAGCCTTTAGCCTCAGCAAATCTATAACAATTGGAAATACAAACACAGTACCAAAGCTAATAGAGATATGCACCACCGGAACCGGTTTTACCCCGGCTTCGTCAAGGATTTCTTTTCCTCTTCTCATATAGTGTGGGGTTATCACGTCTGGTATTACTATATATTGGTCCCTTGGATTGCCGATTGGATATGCATCTAAGAAAATAGCTGCGCCAACAGATTCTTCCGAGCTATCTCTACAGCTCACGTATCGTTGCCTATCCTCTTTAGAACATCCAAATAGTGTAGATATAATTCTCCCCAACTCCTCAGGATTTTTCATATTAGCATTCTTTTTTCCAGACGCATTGGTTTTCATATTCTTATGGTATTTTAACTCGTTTTCAGCACAAAATCTCACAGCCCCTTTAATCCCTGACCCCCTTATAACCGGAATACCGTATAGAGGATCTATCTCCAGCCCGATCTCAAATACGTTCTTCCCAATTCCTGAAGACGCTCCATAGATAACCCTATGAACAGCTTTATACTTCCTAACAATGAGCTTGAGACCAGATTTAGCAAAAATATCGCTAAAAGCTGAAAACCCATATATACTGAAACTTGCTATGCCTTCAATTAAGTCCTTGTCATACTTTTCGATATCCTTCTTACCTTTCTCCACAATACGTTTTAATACATGACTAGATGCTTTTGAAAACAACTCAGCCGCATCTCTCTTCATGTCTTCAGATGAGATAAGGGTATTTATTATATACGGACTTTTACAGTATATTAGTAAATTTAACATGCTATAAGGCGATATATTTCGCAAAACACTTTCACTATTATCCTGATTATACATTTTTTGGAGGAGATCTAAGCAGACTATTTTAAACAGATCTCCCAATAGCTACACCTCTAATAACCATTCATATTTCATCATACATATTTTATCGAAAACCTGCCTTATGCAGCTATTAATTTCATCACTGAACATCTGATCTATTTGGCTCTTATATCCTTTCATTATAGATTCTTTCAACACTAAGTATGAAAGCACTAAAATGCAATACCTGTTGTCATCACATCTAATAATCCTAAATCTTATAAGAGAAGGAATTCTCTCTCGACTTAAGTGTTTTCTTGGGAGCCCTAGGATAGCCATGCACCTCTTATCTATATCCCGATTAGATCTATATAATACTAGATAATTTATCATGCTAATGGCATTGGGTATATCGTTTATTTCGAAAGGCACCGACTTACATATCTCATAAAAACCATTTATAAATCCTATATAGATATGGCTTACCTTGTTCCTGTGCTGTGGATCCCTAGTTGAATGATCCATAGACATGGGATTAATCGCTATCTCTTCTTCTCTTCTGGTCATTATGTTATATATACTTTCTTTAATATAGCCGATCTCCTTCTTAATATCACAAGGGTCACGTATAATTTCTAAGCTATAGCTCCTATCACTTAAACCCGCGATCTCAAATGATCCGTACCCCCTGTTGACAGCCTTACCTATTCCCTTAATTAATAAGACCAGCGATAGAGATCTCACTATTATCTCGTCGAGTACGGATACCTCTTCCTGAGATAAAATGCGATTTCCGATCTCTATGTCAATATTCCTTCTATAGATATCTACTGCAACTTTTACCCCGGGTGGAATCATAAATATTCTCTCTGGTCTTCTTATGGTATCCTTCCCTAACATCAAAAGCCTGGTTCTAGGATCTCCAACTGAAAACAGTTTAAGGCTCCTGTTCCTAAAGTCGCCCGGTAGCTCAAGCTGATATCTTAAAATGTTTTTGCCTATTAAGTATCTTTTAAGTTCTAACCTATTTCTATCTATGACATCTATATAATTTTCCATACTTTTTAATATAGATTCTAATATTTCTATAAGGTCATTCCGTACTTGTGCATTAATACTTTGATCTAAATATTGACTATAATTTCTATCTAGATCTACATCAATAAAAGGTAGAGGTAGCAATATATTGTCCTCTTTACTACTCAATTTTGTATGCTCGTTCGAATAGACGAAGGAGCATATGGTTACTCCCAGGCGTCCCCTAATTTTATAATCCGTCGGCTTCTTACTGCGATCCCTACTCTCAATAATTTCCATTGACTTTCTTAGCAATTCATATAGCTTTCTTGGCCAGCTTCTTACTATGAAGTTCTGGCTTTTTCCTCCATTGTATTGAATCTCTAGATCTCTGGGGAGCACCCCGCCTTCCGGAGTTTCAACCCTTAATATGTATATGGAGCTCCTTCCCGATTTGTCGGAGGCCTTACCAAGTATGCTCTCAACGAATCGTATAGCTTTTATCTGTGAATCTTTTAGGCTTCCCGTTTTTTCATATAATGCTGAAAATGCTGATATTCTCAGCATCCATCTAAGAGAGCCTTTTATTTCATAGGGTCTTATGGACTCTACAAGATCGAGAATACTGGAGTATGTTGAAGCATTGTATCCACCTATCCAGAGGGGTGTTATAAGCCTAGCAGTTATCGTGCCTACTTTCCGAAGCATCCCTATGCTCATACAGCTCAACCCGTTTCAGATGACGAGTGTATTCTAGATATTGATTTAATTGCTTCAGCAAACTCCCTAAGGATAATCATTAGCAATGTTTTATCATAAGGATCCAGATCTAACAATTTTCTAAGGAAAGGAATGAACTCACCACAAGTCATCGGAATACACGGAGAGATTTTATTAGCTAGGCTACATATTTCAGGGATTACCTCTGATCTTTTCGCTAGATTTGATAAATAGTCGAATAAGGCCTTCACAAGCACAGCATAGCCCAGATCTATTTCTCTATCCACATTTGCTCTTGAGCCTGTCAAAGCATTTATAAGCTTTTCATATGCCTTATCCTCGCTAGCCTTCTCTAGATAAAAAGATAATGTAGATAGTATGCCGTATCTAGATAGGAATGTGTGGAAATCCTCGGCTCTCTGTCTAACAGAACTAGGTAGATCCTTTGCTCGGACAGCCATAAACGACGTTTCTAAACTCTCTATAACAGATAAGTATGCTATTCTCTTAATTGGCTCCAAGGTCAGCATATCTTGAGCACCACCAAACCCCTCCCTATTGTTTCATGTCCACCTAACACCAATAGATTGTTCCTTTCAATTACATCCTCTATAAATCTCTTCCTAACCTCCTCAGCTGACAGCGATTCCGTATCGCGGTATTTCCTAGATCTTGCAAACATTATAAGAGATGTAAGAATTGTGAACTGTGGAAGGTTCTCCTCAGTCCAGGGTCCTGCCTCAACTGTTTTAGTCTTATAGTTTAGCCTAACTCTTGTCTGTGTTATAATAGATCTTTCTACTAGGGCTTTGAAAATACTATCGTTAACTATCACAAGTCTCTCCTCAAGGACCCCAGCTATCTGCTTAAGTAAGATTTTGATTGAAACATCCTTAGATCCGCACTCCGGGTCAAATACCCTTTTAACAACCTCGATCAGCTTTGAAGCTTCTTCTATCTTTTTCTTTTCCTCTGTAACCTCTACAATTATATCTTCATTCATCACTATCTTGTTAGTCTCGGGTATTTTGAGAACATCCACAGCCTTTTCACTGCTCACTATTGTCTCTTTAACTTCTATACTTCTAATCTTATTGACAATTCTCATGTATTCTTCAAGATTCTCGCTAGATCCACAACCACATCCCTCACTACAACAGCAAGAGGGGCTTCCCTTATGGCATGTTTTTGCTAGTAGATAGTATTCCATGAATCTCTTTAGTTGAAATGCTGATGTAGCATATGCCCATAGGCCATAGAGAGTCCTAACAGGGATCGCAAGTAAAATTGCATCCGAGATCACTACCGATCCTGCTAGAGCTTCAGGTGACTCAGGCAACTGACCAAAGAAGATTCTATCTAAACCCCTAAGCCTTTCCTTTTCATTAGCATCATCTTCTACATCTATTATAAGCCTTAACCTAGCCCTCAAAGCACCCTTTATCCCGCTCCCAGGTATATAGGGTATCATAAACTCATCTCTAGCTATTGGTAGGTCAACGTCGAATAAGCCTCTCCCAACCCCTACATGGAGAGGCGTTAAGGAGACTATGCCTAATAGTGAGCCTATCAACTACATCTCACCATCTCACTGGTCTTTACCTGGATATATAATGAAATGCTCAGGCAGAGCTTTGATACCAATTTGTTTTAGCCTACCCAAAGCATCTAATAGGTTTTTTAAGTTATATTTTTCTAAATAATTGATTATTTCGTTTAGCCCCCTTTTGTCATCAAGAAGCTTAATTCTTCTTTCTTGAGATTTTAATGCATCAATAATTTCTTGATCTTTTTCCATTTCATTAGCTTGAGCTTTAGTTAAGTAAATATATTCTAGTGGGAGGTATGCGCTTATCCTGTTATAGCTGGGAAGCTCCTCTAGCACTGTTAAAATCATCTGCACCTCTTGACTCTGAGATTGTTGCTGGCTTTGTTGTTGAGATCCATATACGATCTTTGCTACATCGTTTATATTCATCTTCTCAAACACTATTCCAAACACTCTATTGCATAGGTTGCCTGCATAGACCAACTTAGGTCTATCCGTATTAGGACGTTTTTGGTAGACATAGCCTCGAAGAATCGCTACTTTTACATTTTGGTGTTTTGCTATGACATCCTTAGCCTCTCCACCACTAGATCCGATCCTCAATACCTCTGCTAATGGGATAAAAACGTCGATACCTCCTTGCTGTGTTTGTTGGGACATAATCATCCAAGATATTTTCAATTTAATGCCTTATATATTTTTCTCTAAAGTTCGTTTAATCATACTCAACGATATTTGGTATAATATAACAATATTAATTAATATATTATAGTAGATTTCATTTTTAACATCTTTAACATCCCTGCACCGGATTATCATGGCACGTTTTAATGCCTATCTTCTCTATTATTTCCATCAATTCTCTCAACTCTATGCCAGCTGGTATTTGTATTCCACCCACGTTTGTCCTTCCTCCTCCGCTCGCTGTTATTTTTCTTCTTCTCAGATCCTCAAGAATTTTATCTATAATTGGTTTCACATGCTTATTTATACTTCCAATGTGGATTCTTCTCACTAGATTTTCTTCAACTTCTAGTATGAGAACAATTTCGTGTTTCTTCTCTAATTCTAGCATCGCTTCTCTCATTGCTGTTTTTTCTTCCTTTGATCTTGGGTCTATCCAGCTAATTGCTAAGCCGCTAGCTATCCAGGTTCTTCCTATTATTTCTGGTATTTTTTCTCGAGATTTTTCATATCCTTTGGCTCCCTCTTCTGCCCATCTAAGTATACTATCTATCTCCTTGTTCATGATCCACCTATATAGATCTTTTCTCATTTGCTGATCTTCGATATGGAAGAGATACGCCCTATGTAACGTCCACGCCCACTCGTCTTCCCTGGATTTACCACTATCTATGAGATCAGCTGCTCTGAGAATAGGATCAAGTTCCTTAGGAACCTCGACCCCCAGGATCTCCAGGATCATCGATGATACAGAGGGATAGATGGTTTCTATAAGATACGAGGCAAATACCTCTCCCCCTCTGCCAACCAGTTTGACGCCCGTAAATTCATGGTGATCAAATATAAGGGCCTCAGCCCCGACTATATAGCCCCTAGAAGGGGGTAGCTCTATCAAAACAGATCTCGGTATTATCGTATTCACAAGAGAACCGGGCGTCGGATAGCTGATAGATTCCACATTGTCGTAGCAACCTAGCTCATACAGCTTCATAGACACAAGAGAAGCCCCTAATATACCATCTATGTCTCCATCAGAGATTAAAGCAAATCTTTCTCTACAGAAGTTCCTTAGAAGCTCTACAACCTCCCTTATCAACTATGAGCACCTCAGCCAATGTGTATAATCTATCGGCCTAATATTAATGATAAATATCTAGATATTATATTAAAATTGAGAGATTTTATGAATCTAGGAGAAAATTGATTCATTAGCTACTAGAGGATTTGATCTCATAATATAATTGGCTATTGGCTCAGTACCTCTTGATAGAATTCTTAAAAATTTTAGTCTTCTATTCTATATATCTTGAGGTAACATGTCTAAAGAAGATGGGGTGTTAAGAAGAAACCTATTAATTGCTAAGGCTCATATATTGCTTCACGACCCTCCTCATAAGGCTTGGGTATTAAAGGAGCATGAGGATGTGGCTAAGGAATTGAGAGATAGGATTCTAGGGAATGTTTCTCCACTTAACAGTGGGCTTGAGGAAATGTGGAAGGACGCGATTAGAAGGGCTGATGTTCTTGCTTCTTCATTTGATAGATGGCTAATCAATACCCTATATATAGGTTCCTCTCCTAAGAAGAGCGTTGTGAAATATTATGGGATTCACAACATATTTGATCCTAGGTATAGTATTAGGTTCTCATCCAATGATCTTTCATTTAATAGCAGTCGTATTTATGATTTTGTGGAGAACCTCGGCAGGGCTCTCTCAGAAATTTCTAAAAAGATATATAAAGATATGAGGGATGAGCTTAAGGCAGCCTATATGGAATATGCTTTTCTATATGCTTCTCTAGAAACTATGTGGCTTGGTAGAGGACTCCATGTGAGTCCGGCTGATACCAGGGTTCCGACACACACTATATTTGATCATCTGTATGCTGCAGCATCCATTCTTAATATTACAGTGGAGGAGAAGCCTAGCGGGTATCTGGTTCTGCTTGATACTCCGGGTATCCAAGCATTCGTTGGAAGTGCTAGGAAAGCCGGAGACTTCTGGGCCGGCAGCTGGATCCTCTCTAGAGTATCGTGGAAGACTGCCCAAAAGCTCATCGAGAAATACGGCCCTGACGTTCTTATAACCCCATCCCCCAGGCTAAATCCATATTTAGTTCAACATCTCGTGGAGACTTTAAATGGTTGGGGACTTGATGAAGTTGCTAAAATGCTTTGTAAGGAATATGCATCTTTACTCAGGCAGGTTAATCTTGAGAACTTAATACGAGGGAGTAGCGATCCTTGCGAAGAGATTAGAAAGCTGTGGCTTATACCTCTAATCCCAGCGACTATCATGCTTGTAATCCCAAAGATTGAGGTCTATGAAAAAGAGGCTCTTAGAAGAAACTTATATAATATCTATGTGAGTTCATGGAAGGAACTTGTAGACGAGGTAGGAAGCTCTCTAAAAAGGCAGAGAATACCTTCAAAAATAATTGTAGATTATATATATAATAAATCAAAACAATTGCTAGAGGAGCCTCCTACATCTCCTCTAATATATATAGTGGATCTTAGATCACTCTATGATTCGATAGTTAGATGTCTCGAAGGGAGCGATAGCGCCTGTGAGAAGCTAGGCTTAAACAGGGAGATCCAGGAGATCTCGAAAAAGATCGTTGGAAACAATTTAGAGAAACTGGCCGAAAAGCTCCTATGGCATATAGCTATCACTAGAGGACCAGTTATTGAGGCTAGGTATTCAGAACCTCCTATCCCGAGCTCCTATTGGTATCTAGAAGGTGATGATCTCAAACCCAAGTATCCAGGCTTTGAAGGTAACTGGAGAACTTGTTCTCTTGATAATCTCAACCCAGCGATCATTTATCTAGGTAAGAGAATTATAGATGGTGAGGAGAAATTCGATCGGGGTTTGCTAAGGCAGATCTATAAGGAATCTATTGGGCTTGAGCCCTCGGAAAATGATTTAGAGCATATTGAAAAAGATCTCAGAAAAATCCTCATAAGACCTGGCGAGGCTCTATGCCCCTATTGCTTTTTTAAGAGGATCACATATATAACATATTCTAGTAAGCTTAGAGAAGCTTTTAAGTTATCTTCAACAGATGATGTAGCTCTAACTATTCTCGATGAGAGGGGATATACTGCTTTGGTTGAGCTGAATAAGGCCAAAGAAACCCTTGAGAAAGGTCTCGAGGAGAAGGGGCTAGGTAAAGAGTTCTTGCTTCATGTTTTCTTAGCCACATCTGAGAAGCTCTATGGAGCTTCCAGTATAGCTAATAGAGAGGGATTCTTGGGTAGAGATCTCATTGAGGCTTGTACGAAGGCAAAGAAGGATCTAGATCAATGTAGAAGGGTTTTCAACAAATTGGCTAAGGATATAGCCAAAAGCGTAGCCACTGAGAGAACACATATGAAAAAGATTGTGGGAGATGTTTTTAAGGAATATATAGGTAACGGCGTCATTAGCGATCGTAACGGTATAATTGATCTCTATAGACCTGATAGGATCCACACACTATTCGATCTCCGAACCTTCTATGCTATAATCAAGGGAGACGCAGATAATATGGGGAAGATCTTAGGGGGCAATCTGCCGTGGATCGGAGAGGCTAGGGCCTATGCTGAGTTGCTTTTAGAGGAAATGCAAAGTAACTTAAAAGGGGATAGCGATCTAGAAGCTCTCAAAGAGATCAAAGAGGCTTTTAGAAATATGTTAGAAATTACAAGAGTAGTTGATAAGGAAGCAACGATCATGATTTCTCCAGCATTCTCAGTATCACTCTCGATCTCTCTCATGATGTCTGCACTTAAGCAAGCGAATGAGATCTTATCGATGGGGGGCTTCCCTATATATATTGGAGGTGATGACCTATTAGCCCTGCTTCCCACCGAGACAGCTCTTATGTTTGTTAATAGATCTAGGAAAATCTTCTGGGGTGATTATAATATGTTTCACACGATCAAAATTGGAGAGCGTATAATCCCATTGGCTCCTGCTATACCGACTGGTCAAAGCTATAGCCTGAGATTTGCCCAGCTCACTGATATAATGTCTCGGGAAATAGCGAGAACCTCGGAGGCTCTTGAGAATCTTGCTAAGCATGTTGAGTGGAAGCTGGATAGCGTTAATGCTAGGGGAAATGTTGGTAAAAAAGACTCACTCGTTATTAGCGACAGCAGATCGAATGTCGTGTCCGTGATACCTCTCTCGCTTAGAATAAATGGTGAGGTATATCCTGCTAGCGCATTTATCAATGGGGTATCATTAATGTGGATAACTTCACTTCTAGGAGTTTTATCGGCGAATCTGCCGGAGGATTTTGAGAATGAAACTTCTTTGATCTTTAGCGAAGGAAGAATCAGTGTATATGGAGAGCCCTTGAAGAAGATCTTTATAAAGATACTTGGTAGAAACATCCCCATAGAGGTCAATAAAAATAAAGTTATGCAGGAGATTCTCAATAAACTTATGGAAGAAGATAAGAGGAATCTTCTCTTCACACTAGCAAGCTCTGGAAGCGAGATTATAGAAAATAGGAGGCTTATAGATCATATAGTGAGTGCCTATAAAATATTGCGGGGATATCCATGAAAGCCTTAGAGATAACACCCCTCGAGCCCCCCGTATTCAGCCGATCTCCAATACCCAGTCCAGACATGATCTCAGCACCAATTCCATCTCCATCCCCACTGCCCACCACCGTCGCCGGCATGATAGGCTCTATCTTAGGTGTGAAGCTTGAAAACCTAGGGAAGCTGTATGGTCTAGATGAACTCTATAGAAAGCTTAAGACATTATGCAGAGACCCTGTCTTCAAAGGCCCTGCTGTGATGTTTAACTCTATTTCAGATGATATCTATATACCTGCTGGCGGATCTAGATTCGCTCCAATATCAAGGATTAAGGGGTTCGAAGATATATATTATTTAGATCTATCGGGGAAAGGCTCTCCAATAGTTGATGGTATAGAAAGTGAGAGGATCGGTGTAAAGCTTTTAAGGGGATATATGGGTTTAGATAAAGTCGTTGATAAGGGCTATATGTATAGATATTCAGTCACGATTTATAAAACTATTGACGGTAAAAATGTTACTCCAACATTTATATATATTTTGAACTGCGATATAGATGATCGAGATCTAATCACCAGGTTAGGTGGGGAGGGCAGGGTCTTCAGAATCTTAATCAGAGATCCAGGAGAACAAGTGGGTAAAATCACGAATAGGTTTTTCACCCCTATAGAAAAGATTGATCATGGTCTCTACATACTCGTATCTCCGTCACCGCTGATTCAGACCCATGTAAAGACTGCCGGCCCAGATATTCCTAGGATATCAAACCTACTGGGCTCAGAATATATAGAGGAGATAGTGGGTTTGTTACCAAATATCAAATCCCCTGAAGAGCTTGAAATGATTAGGAGCAAGAGGATATCGATTAAAAAGAGGATCGAAAGGCTTAACCTAGGCTATTCAGAGGCATTCAACAAGAGAAGACCTCAAATACTAGCTATACCACCTGGCACAGTTATAAAGGCTAGAATGCCTATGAAAGCTAATGATCTAGTAAGGGTTCTGTGGGGTTTAGGCTTCTCAACAATATTTAAACTTGATTAATATTACTAAAATAAGGTGTATCTATGATGATGCTAAGAGTTAATAACTATAAGGTTATTAAGAATGCCGAGATAGAGGTTGGGAAAACGATTCTCTATGGGCCTAACTCAAGCGGTAAATCTTCTATAATATATGCGTTGCTAACGCTCACCACGTCTAAGCATCCTGATGAGAATATTGAGCGGGTTATTAAACATGGTGTTGATGAGGCTAATATAGCTATTCATCATGGCGAATCATTTATTGAATACAGCGGTAAGGATAGACTATATAGATGTAGGCATGGATCAAAGAACGTTGAAGGAAGCTCTATCGAGTTTGTTGAGGACTGTGTGAAAGAGTTCTGGAGAAGTCTTGGGATCGGTAGGATTGGTCATGTGGCTATCGATAAGATGTATGTGTTTGATGTGCCTAGAGGAGACATTATTTCATATAGGGAGAAAGATCTTTCAGAGGCCATGCTTGATGTAGAGGATCCCATGAATCCTGAGAACTGGTATAGATTATTAAGTCACCCTGAGGTGGTCTCTGGTAGAGTTGCTGAAGATCTATGGGATATATGCGGTATCGAGAGGATTTACGGTCCATTTGTAAGGATTGATGGGAAATGGCTACCTATATATGTTTTATCTGACGGGCTTAAGAGAGCGATTTTAATGATTATAGCTATGCACCACTCAGACCTGCTGATCATAGAAGGGTTTGAGAATAGCCTTCATATTGATCTGATCGTATATCTGCTTAACAGATTTGAGGCATATGAAGATAAGAAGATGATCGTTGAGACCCACTCGGGAATAGTGGTGTTGAGCAGGAAAATGATCCCTGAAAAGTGGCAGGCATACTATGTGGATCGGGGAGCTGTGAAAGAGATAGCAAAAGAGAGTATGAGGGATATAAATCTATTGAGAAGAGAAATAGAAGCATACTCCTTGCTAGCATAACACAGTCTTAGCTATTAGGAGGCCTGTAAGTATGGAAGATATTTGTTGTAAAACTATGAATATAGATGATTTTAAAGGCAGATGCTCCAGTAGTGATCCAGGGAAAAAGTGTCAGATCTGTCCATTTATAAATCATTTAGTAAACAGGGTAAAGAACATTTCTAGCAGACTTGAAGTATGCATCTTAGATGTTCAGGATTTTAAAAAATGCAGAGGAGTTCAAGGCGTTTTATGTCGGTGTCAAGCAACTAATACCAATGATGGATGTCCCGATCTATTAATTATATATAGATCCATGCGGGCATTCAAATGCTATATTATAGAGTTAAAGTTAAATGTTAGAAGTGGAAGTATAAGGAAAGATGTCAGCGATCAGCTTAATAGAGAGTGCGGCCAGAGCCATTGCTGTAATAATAGTGGTGCTATTAGTAAAATAATAATAGTAAAGGATGAGGATATTGCGAGAAAGATGAGAAATGGCAGAAACCCACATATTAATGAAATTATCAATAATAATATTATGATAGTTAGCATGTGTGATGTTGGAAATATTTTTGAGTAGATATATATAAGGTGATTATGGATGTTATTGATAGCTAGTAAAGTATATTGTAAGGAGCTTGAGAGATTTCTAGATCCTGGATTGAAGTTAAGGGTGAATGAAATCTTAACTATTGATCCGTATAGTAGCTTGAGGTTGTGCTCGATCACTTTTAATGATTGCTGGAAGAAGGAAGATGATGAAGAGTTTCACGATCACATTTGTGGGTGCAGACAATTGATTGAAAATATTGATAGATCGAAAAGGATGTTAAGATCCATGGTCTCTGAGCTTGGTAACCTTGTCTATCTAGTTGTTATATCTGCCACGCCTTTTACTTTATCACAGAGCTTAATCACGGTTTTTGACTCACCTGTGCTCGCTATGTGGATGTCTCTTGAAAATGAATTAAACTTCGATTTTATGCTTGAGATCTTTGCTCGGGGTTGTTTCAATTCATTAATAGGGTCTATATATCTAGATCTTCCCCTTATTCCGTTTCCTAAGTTATTGAAGGATCTTATAAGCAGTAAAAAGGATTGGCTTGAGAAGATCGATATACATGTAGAGGAATTAGGTCCCGGGCTTCTAATCATGAGATCCTCTATCCCTGATAAAACAGTCTGTCAAGCACTTGAGACTCTTTATGAGGATTAAAGCCTCTCTAGTATTTTTAATATAAAAATATATTTTTGCCATTAATATTTTATGGGAGTATTATGAAAAGCGAACAGCTACTTAGTTCCAAAATGCTCTATATAAGGGCTCTTACGCCTCTCCACGTTGGCTCTGGGAGGGGCTCAGCATTTCACGTAGATCTTCCCGTTCAGAGGGACGAGTTTGGTTTCCCGACCATATGGTCTAGCAGTATTAAAGGAGCTCTTAGATCGTGGTTTAAACCTAGTAATGATGATGAAAAGCGGATTTTAAGATGTATCTTTGGTCCCGAGCCGGGAGCTGCTGAAGTCTCTGATTATGGTTCGTCGATTTCGATCCTTGATGCTCGTCTCATTCTGATTCCTGTCAGGAGTTTGAAGAGGATCTGGATCTATGCGACCTCCCCGCACATGCTTGAGATGCTAAACACATATTTCACGAGCCTTGGTAGGGGGGGTATGAAGATCCCTTGGTTCTCTGATAAGGCAATTGTAAGTCGTGAGGATGTATTGTTTGGTGATGTTGAGAAATATGTTATTGTTAATGAGGTTAGGATCCCTGCTGACTCAAAACCTGAGGTGGTTGATATTTTGAAAGGCAGGATCCCCGATGAGGTTCTAAATGCTGTTCATAATAAGGGGCTTGTGATCCTGCCTGATATGAACAATCTAAGCAGAGTCATCGTTAACAAGAGCATGATGATCCAGTACAGAGTAAGGCTTAAGGAGGAGAGCAAAATAGTTGAAACAGGAGGGCTCTGGAGCGAGGAATATGTGCCTGCTGAAAGCTTGTTTGTCTCAGCTGTAATCTGTAAGGCTTCTAAGTGCTTGGAGAATCCTTCTAAAACGTGTGAAACCCTTATCAAGAGATATAGCGAGCCTTACAACGTGATCTATATTGGCGGGAGGGAAACAATAGGTAAGGGATTGATAAAGCTATACTGGTGGTGACTATATAGTGGAGTCTGAAACAAAGATAGTTGATCTTATAGTTAGCTGTGTTGAGAAGACTTCTTCAGAGACTCTGGATAAAAATCCTGAGAATGATAAGAAGTTAAAAAAGAGTCTAAGGAGTAGAGCAAGAGAACTGCCGTCAGAGCTTTTTTCAAGAGGTCTAGCATATGTGCTTGCCTATATATCATCACGAGGTTCTCTAAGGATCATTGAGGCTGGCCTTAAGGCAGATAGCTGTGATCAGATGCTTAATACCATTAAAGATTCTGGTAAACTATCTGAAACAGAGTTTGGGTATAGCGTATATGGCGCTATTCTCCTCTTAAGCCTCAAAAAAGCTGGAGTTGTTAGGGGTAACAAGCTTTCTGAAGTCATCAGAGAGGCTATGGCTAAGCCTGAGGTAGAGATAGCTGCTCAAGCCTATGCTGAGTGGATCAAGAGATTTGTTGAAGCCTATATAGAGGAGTAGGGATGGGACCTTGAGCCAGCTTGTCCTCAGGGTTAGATATTCAACACCGGCTGCAGTAGGTTCTCATGACCCTTTGAAAATGGATCCTCTTGGAATCAGAGTAACAGAGATTAAGGGGATCTGGAGGTGGTGGGCAAGATCATTTGTAGCCGGTGTTCTATATGATAAAGGGTATTTAAGGGGTAGGCGTGGTCAGGATGTCCTCAGGATCCCTACTGAAAGAGAGGCTAGAGCAATCTCTTGCTTGGTGGGCAAGGTTCTCGGGCTTGGTTATGTTGGCGAGAGAGGTACTGAGGCTTCTAGATATAAGATTCTAGCCATCCCTGTCGGGAAGAAGAGTCAGGGAGGTGTAAATGTTCAAAGGCTTCAGAGAATAAAGCTACTTGAGCTAGGCGGTAGAGTTGAATATGACGTGGGGCTTGAGTTCGAGATAAGGGTTTCTAGGAGGATTTCTACGGATACAGCGATCATCTATGAACCCGCTATTAAGGTCTTATTAGTGATGCTTCAGCTAAGTGGGGTTGGCAAGGGCTCTAGAAGGGGTCTCGGCTCACTTGATATAATTGATATAAGTGATCGCTTTGTTCCAAGAGATCTAAGGTCTTTAATTGAGAGTGCGTATTCAGGTGTTGAGAAAGCTATAGAGACCTATGGAAATGAGTGTGGTTTAAGGGATTTAAGTGGTTCCTCTGGAGCTAAGGACTTCTTACCCCCTCTACCTTGTGTTAGTAAATCTATGGTGGGAGGTGTCTATGTGTCTAGGATCTACGTTTCTAAGGATGTGAGTTTTGAGGATATTCATAACTATTTTCTCAGGTCTGAGAGGTGTAAGAGATTATATGGGAATCCAAGGTGCTATGATGAGTTAAGAAATACGCTTAATTCCTGGTTCTTGGGCTTGCCGAGGTCTCAGAGGAGGACCGGATATATAATTAGATCTAAAGAGATCTCTAGGAGAGCATCGCCTATCCTAATTAGTTATCACTCTAGGGATAATTTCTTTGGTGATGGAGCCTTTATATCCTTTCTCCTCTCTGAAGACTGGCCTTCTGAGATCGAGTGGGTTGGAGGAGGTTCACGGAGTATTATTAAGCTTGATACTAGAAGGATCATCGATGCCTCTAAGATTGCCTATGACGAGCTTAATAAATATCTAAATGGAAACATAGGGGCTGTATGGCCGTGAGGTCTCGAAGAATTATATGTAGAGAGATCTATGACAAGTATCTCAATAGGGATCTTATTTTATCATCTAGCCTGTCCTCTCTCTTGGTTATTGCCTACACGGAGTGTTTCCTCAAATGCTTGGAGAGCGGTATTAATGCTTGTGATGATCTAGAGGATCTTCCAACGATCTTCTCATCAGAGGTCTCTAGAAGGATTAATGAGTACTATAGATGCGATTCTAGCTATGTTGAAAAACTCCTTAGACATTCCCGTGAGCGCCTAGAGCTTATCGAGAAAGCTTCTAGAAAGCTATTTAAAGAATTCTACATGATAAGAGCTGAGCTGGTTTCAAGAATGCTTATCCATATGAGATCTAGCACCTTGCCTCTTGAAATTAGCCTGGCTTGGGATCCGTATCTAAATATCCCGTATATACCAGCGACTTCCATAAAGGGTGCTCTGAGAAGCTATTTCAGAGAATATAAAATAGATATCAATGGGTGTGACGAGAAAACACTCTTTGGGACCAAAGAGGGAGAGGGGGTTCTAGAGTTCTTTGACGCATACCCAGTATCCTGTAGGAAGTATCTGGTAGATGCTGAGGTTACTACTCCACATTATAGAGAGCTTGAAGGTAAGATAGATGAGGCATCTTCAAATCCAACACCCATAGTGCATCTAGCAATATCGCCAGGGACAGTTTTTCACATACCAATAGCATTTAGATCAACAAAAAATGATAGATGCAGAGGAGTAGAAAACAAGGTGATAGGTCATGTAATAAATGCAATTGAAAACGGTATAGGAGCAAGGACATCTGTCGGATATGGATATATAAGAGTGAGAAGATCATAGTATTTGTTTGAACCGAGGTTTGGAAATCCCCTCGTATCTTATTAATTTCGAGAACCTCTAGGCTCTAATGCTTACAGATCTGTCTGTTTTACGTTTCTCACACTATATCCTTGCTTTAATGTTTTTCTTCTCTTTTCTTATATCTTTTGGTGGGTGCTTTGTATAGATTTGTCCACGTTATACCTATCGGTACTTCGCTTCTTGGTAATTATCAGAGGGACTATCCTTCCAAAGTTAGTGGGTGGGGTTTTGATGGGTGGGATAGGTGGGCTCCAGACGATTCTAGGCAAAAGAAGCTTTGTGATAGATATAGTGATGTTCTCAACGAGCTTATTGCTTATATAAGTGTTAAAGGTGCTCAGGCTTCAGCAGAGCTTCTACCTTTTGAGAGAGCTTGTAGCCTCTTTGGTCATGGCGCTAGCGAGACCTTAACTATACTCTACTCAACACAGACATGTAATGCTCGTCTAGCTAGGGAGGCAGTTGCAAGCTATCTCAGGGAGAGGGGTTTCCATGTTGCTGAAGCTGAGATTAGAAGTACTAAGAGTGCTGAGGAATTTGAAGAGGGTCTTGTGGATCTTGTTGACAAGGTCGTTAGACTCGTTATTGATTGGAAGAAAAAAGGGGCTATGGTGTTTATAAACGCAACGCCGGGTTTTAAGGCCGAGGCGTCTTTCCTCGTGATCGCATCATTAATGGCTGGGGCTGACATTGTTTACTATATGCATGAGAGCTTTAGAGACATAGTAATTCTACCATCAATACCTCTTGAGATTAAGAGAGAGTACATGGGGGTTTTGACCGAATTTCTAGAGTATAGAGATCCAAGGGAAGCTGAGTGGATTGTTGGTAGTGCCGAGAGACTCAGAGATCTTGAGATCAGGGGTCTTATAAAGAGGGATCATAGGGGTTATATAGCTAGAAAATGGATCAGGAAGCTTTTGGAGTTAACCAGAATGTAAGGTGATCAATGTGGATGAGAGGTGGATCATAGTAGCAACATGGGGAGATCCAATCGCGTGGAAAGAGGTAAACTATGTAGTGCCGCTGAAGATCCCTGTAAAAAGCTGTAGAGATCTTTGGAGAGAAGGGGAAAGAGAAGTTGAGAGGAAGATTGAGAGTAGTATTAAGAGTAGCTCGGCAACGGTAGCGATAGCAAGAAGCATATGGGGAGAAGAAGAAAAAGGAGATATTAGGGAGAGTGGGATGTTGCTAAAGAAAATAGTTATAGTAGTATCAGAAACCCTCGGGGGTTGTAGAGATTCTATAAACCAAGATGGGAGAAGATGCTTAGAGTATATTAAGGAGTCTGCTAGGAATTACATAAGTGATTACATAAAGAAGTTCTTTGGATCCGTTCATGGGATAGAAAATATCGTGGATATTATAATAGCCCCGGGAATTGGTTTAATAGATACATCTGAAAGGAGGATCTTCAGGTGCAATCCAGCTAACTATGCTGTAATGGTGTTCTCAGAGCTTCTAAAGATCTTCCTAGAGGTGGAGCCAACAACGGTGATAGTGGATATAACACATGGGATAAACTATATGCCACATATCTTAGTACTGATGGTTGAGAAAGCCTTTAAAACATATATATTGAAACAGTATATATCGAGACAACAGACACACAGAGAAGGGAGCTCTGAAGAGGAGAAATCCTATAAGATTATAGTTGTTAACTCAGATCCATATATACAATCTCGAAGAACTCAGCAGTATAGGGAGAGTGAAAACATTCTATATATAAATATTATATCCTGCGAGGAGATAGAATTAAACGAAGAAAGCTATAAAGCGATCCTTGAAGAGCTAATTTTAAACATAGACAAAGTATTGAAAACCCCGCAAAGCCCCAAAGCATATAGGTTCAAGGAGGTGAGAGACGTAAAGGAAGTGATTAAGAGTCTCACTCTTGACGAATATAATGATGAAATTGCTAGGGAGATTAAGGATTTCAAAGACTTTATGAAGACTCTCAAACACGGCCTAATCCTACCAACGATCTACAAGGTTTTAGAGTTGAGAAGCCAGGGAAAATCAGACTGTCTCAAGATTTTGTATAAGGCCTTGGAGTATATGGATCACGAGAAGCTGATTTACTCTAAATGCAGATGCGGTGGAAATGAGGGTAAAGATTCAAAGAGTTTAGAGGTATATAGAAAGATATGGCTAGACCCTAATGTTTTATCACTAGCGGTAGGGTCTTGTTTTGTTAAGGAAAACATATATGGTATGATTAATAGAACCATTAATCAAGATAATTTGTTTAGCTTGGAAATGCTTAAGAAACTGTTAGAGCACATACCATCTACTGTAGCTTATGAAATAGCTAAGAATGAGCTACATGACATTGAGCGCAGGGCTAAGCATGTGGCACGTCTCTTTGAAGAAGAGGTTATTGATAGGTTGTATCCCTATTACGTTATACATGATATATACGATGCGGTGGAAGAAGTATCAGTATTTGAAGCGCTAAAAAGCAAGCCTGAGGATATTAAGAAAATGCTAAGAGATGTTCATAAGGCTAGGTGTGATAAAATAGATAGAAGGAACTTCTATGCCCATGCAGGCTTCGAGAAAAATATCACGTTAATTAGAATTAGAAAGCATGGTGAAGATTTCCTCATAGAACTCGGCTATGATAAGGACTGCCTTGAAAGGATTTACAAGATTGTTGGAGAGATTAAATAGACATGTTACTAATCCCTGGCTTTGCTCTATATACCTGTGAGTGGGCATATTCTTCTGTATTGAC
>JAVVGE010000018.1:0-26155 GCA_032249255.1 Desulfurococcales archaeon
TCCAAAGCATCATCTTACCATCTCTATAGACTAGCCTTGCCTCCCCATTCTCATAGCCATCATATCTCCTGTCCCAACCGATGATCCTAAGCTTTATCCCTCCTGCAATTTCTACGTAGCCATCTTTAATCCTGTACCCTGATCCTGGATGTAGGAACATAGATAGCTTTCTAACCCTAGGTCTCCTACCTCTCCTAGGATTGTTCCCCCAAGACTTTACATTGGCTAGAGCATCCCTGTAGCAGTCAATAGCTGTCCTAGGTAGAAGTCCAAACCATTCTTTGAGTTCTCTATATAGAGCATTGTGAATCTCTCCGATTTTCTTTAGATTCAGCTTCAGGATCTTGTTTATTGCATAGTTGAGAGCAACATTGTATCTCTTGAGGAGCTCTATGGCATCTAGCTCGGGACTAACCATCATCCCGATCGAGATGGTTAGCAACCCCTCATCACCAGAAGCCATAGAGCCCCTCCAAAACGATCAAAACCCTAGAAGGCTTATAAACACCATCCCGCCCTAAAGGGCGAGGCTTTCAGATGTAACAGCTTTTTCAAGCTATTTTGCTTGATGGATCTTAACTAGTTTCTAAATAACTACTTCAGCGGAATCTCTGCTACCTTTTCAAACGTATTTATGTTAAATAGCTTCACCAGGTCTTGGGATATCGTGTATATTGTTTCCTCTATATATATAGCCCTTATTGCTTGTCTATGCTCCAATATTCTGAGCATTTTAACCCCTTCTGAGCTGTAGCTTAGGACAGCTATGCCTGATAAGTATCCTGAGGCCTTGGCTATTGCTAATGGTATCATTATTAGGCTCTTCTCTGGGTATATAGTGAATGCATGGTGATCCCATAGGATGTTGCTTCCAGCCCCCTCTATCTTTAGCGACGATATTTCAGCGATGTTCTTAGGTTCTGATATATTGAATAGTGATATCTTGAGCCAGCCATTCTCCATTCCTATTCCGAGAAGCATGTTTCCTGGGAGTGGGTGTAGATATCTGCTGAAACCAGGTATTTTTAGAAAGCCTAGGATAGATGGCTTCTCAGGGTTTCTAATATCTATAGCGTATAGGGGGTCTACCTGTCTAAACGTTACTAGATAGAATATATCTCCTAGAAGCCTTGCTGCATATATCCTCTCACCCCTTGCAAGATCTTCTAGAGAGCCCACGATCTTCATTGATGCTAGAGATGCTATATAGACATTATTATATGTCTCACCAATGGTCACAAGATGTAATGATATCCATAGCTTAGGCGCCCGGCCAATGGGGCCTGGTAGGAGCGGTAGATCTCGCTCAACGCATTTAGACACTGTGCACTCAACTACCTTGGCACTTATGTTGGCCTCTTGTTCCGGGTAACGCTGTATGGGCATGTTAACAAGAATCTTAGCAGACATATTAGAGGCTGTTGTGGCTGCGATTAGATACCCCTTATACTCCTCTATCGAGAACTGATCCAGTATTCGCCCAGGTATCTCGATCCAGCCCTTATAAGTTATATTAGTGCCTCTAACATCAAGGACATGGACCCTGGTGGCTTCTTGAAATACGTAGGATGATAGCTTAGCAGAGGCATTGGATATTATGGATAAGACTGTATCCCTCTCTAGGGTTGATAGATATTCTATAGCGATCCTCATAGCCCCACTCATATTTCCTCTAGCAAGTTCCTCTAGTATCCTAGAGCTTACGTTAGATGGCAAGAGGCTCGATAGAATCTCTATCGCTTTTCCTGTGGCTAGTGAGTATGGAGATAGATACGACACCACATACAATCTCGAGGCGCTCATATATATCCAAGTTGTGGGAGATATTAAGAGCGATATCTCAGATCTCCCACCACTTGAGAGATCTATCGACGCTATTGTTGTGAAGCTGGATGGCATCTGATCCACTAGAAAGATCTGCGAGGGTCTTAAGGGCACGCCATTCACCATAGGAAGAATCCTGGGAGATGATGACATTGATAGGACTAGATATACAGTGCCATTAATCATTCTAGCCCCCACAAGATCCCCTGTATAGCTTACCCTCTCCCTAGGCCTGGGGTTCTGTGGGTCAGAGATATCATATGTATAGACAGAAGTATTCAGAGCATATATCCTGGGGGTAAATGGTAAGAAACCATCACTAGCTACTGCCACCAGCCACCTATCCCAGAGGAAGCCTCCTCTCAGGCTCCCGTTAATGGATATTGTAGATATGATCCTTTTACCGATGGCATCCACTATATATACCTTATTATATATGAATATCACTATTAGTCTCCCATCGGTCTTCACCATATCGAGCTCATCAACACCCCTAACCTGGACATTAGTTGTTGAGAAAGCCTGGGCACTCAAGCTAGGTGAAGACACAGTACTCATAGGAATCGCTGGCTCCCGTATCAATACCGCAGGTGTCTGCATGAGGAGAGGTAAAGCCTCCCCTGCTTCTGAAGCCTCTAGAGAGGATAGAAAGCCCAGGATTTCATCGTATGAGGAGAAGCTCTTAATACCACCAGAAATCTCCACAGGCGAAGATATATTTGCACCAACATACCCCGTACCCGGGGCTTCGCCATGCCCGGGTATATGCGTTTCTCTTCCTAGACCCTCTTGAGGCCCAGGCGATTTGATCCAGACATATATTGTAGAGGCTATGAGCATGCTAGTAATTATGATCACAGCGATTATAGCGTATTTCCTACCCTTTCCAACCACCACTTTATATTGCCCCACAATCTCTGTACCAAGATATTTAATAAATATATGTTTTGTACGAAGAGTGTTCAAATAATGTATAACCCGCTATGATTAGCTTGCTAAGAATATGACGCCCTCCCCGCCCTAAAGGGCGAGGCTTGCCATGGTGTCAAAGATCTTTGTTTATAGATCCAATCCTTCGGAACAAATCCTACCCCCAACCTGAAGAGCGAGGATTCCCATATGTTTTACAAAAAACACCTCGTACCCCAGGGGCGGGGATGGGGTCGGAAATAGTTCATCGGTTCCTAATCTATTCAGGGCCAAAACTATGAAGGTGTTTATCACCGAATCTATGATTAAAAGCAAAGATATATGAAGACCCCATATCCCCTGATATAGCCTATGTATGAAGAGTACTTATAAATTTATAAATTTGAGAGTCGATATAATTAATGCGGGTGATGATATGACCATCTATGTTATTAAGAGGGATGGAAGTAGGGAGGAATTTATAGTGGAGAAGATAGTTGTTAGCTGTCTCAAGGCAGGCGCTACTCCTGAGGCTGCGAGGAAGATAGCTAAGATAGTGGAGGGAAGACTCCTAGATCAGGGTGTTAAAGAGGTGAGTGCAAAAGATCTTACGAGGATGGTTCTGGAACTACTTAAGAGGGAGAATGAGGAGTGGTATAGAAACTGGATAGTCTTCGATGCAGCTGTTAAGAGGAGAAGAACCGAGCAGGAGCTTGTTAGTAGGGGTTAGAAGCTTATAACCTGATAACCTTTTTGCAGGAAATATGCTATTCTATTCCCAACAGGCACCAGGTTAAGCCCTAGATCCTCTAAATTCTTCTCAATCCCGAGGCTCTTAGCAATGTTTATGCATGCAGCATCTATAGCGCCTCTCTTCCTAAGCTCGTCAAGCATTCTCTTCATCTCACCCTCGTAAGATAGGATCCTTTTCTGGCTCGGGCCGAAGAATATTACCTTGATGTCTTCGAATCTATTATCCTCAATAGATCTGTAGGCGAATCTAACACCTAGATCTGCCTTCTCATCTCCCGACATAATTAAGAGAAGAACCTTCGTCATTCTGATCGCCTCCCACTATTGATTGCCAGCCCAGCTTATATATTCTCCACAGCTATGCCATTTTCTTCGAGAGGTCTGTACTTCTCTGTGCTATGAGGGTCTTTGCATCTACTCTTGTGAATTTCTTGAGTCTCTGGATCGGTATTGAAAAGAATCTATTGGTCCTATATGTTTCGTGAAGAGTCCCTACGATGGGGATTTTTTCCCCGCAGAACTTGCATCTATTCTCTTTAGTAAGCCTCCAGCTTACGATTTCGAACCCGTATCTCTCAATAACTATATTCCCACAGCTTGGGCAATATGTGTGCTCATATGGGTGCCCAGGCACATTGCCTATATATACGTATTTCATCCCCTCCTTCCTAGCGATCTCAATGTGCTTCTCAAGAGTCTCTATAGGAGTCCATGGGTAGTCCATCATTAGATAGTCCGGATGGAATCTTAGGAAGTGTAGCGGAGTCTCGGGCCCTAGGTTATCGTGGATCCACTTGACAAGCCTCCTAGCCTTCTCGAGATCGTCTCCCACCTTAGGTATTACGAGATCTGTGACCTCAATATATATACCCTTCCTTTTAAGCTCCAACAGCGCATTAAAGACAGGTTCGTAGCTCGGGATCAATATGAACTTCCTCGCAAAGACGTCATCACCATTACCCTTGAAGTCCACAGTAATTGCGTCAAGAAACCTTGACAGAAGATCTATTGCCTCTTCCGTGAGATATCCATTAGATACGAAGGTATTAAATAGATCCCTCTTATGGGCCTCAACACCAACATCGTGGGCAAATTCAGCGAATATAGATGGCTCGTTATATGTGTAGGTAATCCCCTGGGCACCCGCCTTAACAGCTAGATCAACAACCTCCTCTGGAGTAACTTCGAAGCCCTCCACAACCCTCCTCTGAGATATATCGAAATTCTGGCAATACATGCAGGCCCAGCTACAGCCCGTAGTGGCTATCGAGAAAACCATGGAGCCTGGGTGGAAATGACTTAGAGGCTTCTTCTCGATAGGATCTACATGTGCAGCTATTATCTTACCATAGTTAAGAAGATATAGATCACCATCCATATTACCCCTCACACCACAAAAACCTATCTGTCCCGGAGATAGCTTACATCTCCTAGCACAGGCTGTGCACTCAACCCTCATATTCCCTAGAGCTCTATATAATGTAGCTTTTTTCATACCCTTTCAGAATATATTATGCCTAGGAAGTTAAAATTTCTAACCGTATCCAGATCAGCTTCTCCATAACCTGATCTATTATACTTATGCTACCCCGCTCTAATGGGCGGGGTTTCGAACCTCTGAATCTAGAGTGTTAGACTCCTGGCGAGGGGTTAATGATCTTACTCCGCTACATGTTACCAAATAGCTCTCTATCTTCCTCGATATCCTTATCCTGCGTCCTAGCCTTCTTGCTATGTTTAGTGACGCATTCACATAAGCATTAACCTTCCTTCCGTTCTTCTTGCATATATACAGACCTCTATATATCCTTCCGTCTTATGCCTTGCACCGCATATTGAGCATTCCTTGCTAGTGTAATCCCCTGGTACGAGCTCAACCTCTATGCTGTACTCCCTGAATACATCTACTATCACCTCCAGCCTATAACCCTCTGGATACCGCTTCGTTGAAGATGCTGGCAAAGGCCACTCCCTAGAAGAGAGCGATCGTTCTCAAATAATAGGCTTGCCTAGATAGGTTACCCACATCAATACTGTAGATCTGTGATATTATGAGGGGCGATTGTTAGCTGCTAGGCAATAGAATATCCAGCTATTAGATCTCTTTTCGATACAACAATAACCTTCACAGCCTTTTCAGCATCCTGTGCAACCTGGAAGGCTGTCTCGATTTCTCTCAGCTCGAATATATGGGTCACTATTTTCTTGACCGGTATCCTCTTTGACACGAGGATCTTTATCGAGGCCTCTATATCCCTCTCCGATGCTGAGTATGAAGGTGTTATCCTTATCTCATCATAGAACACCCTTGAGATCGGGACATCAGCCGTGGATCCTGGTGGTGGGGCTCCAAAGAGGAGTATCTCTCCACCCTTTCTAACAAGCCTGAAAGCTGTTGGTAGGGCCTTGGTCGAGCCTGTTGAGAGCACTACTAAGTCGTATTTCCTTATTTCCTCTGCATTAGTGGGCGGTATGCATGCATCAGCTCCTAGGGTGGATGCTATTGAGCATCTATTCTTCGAAAGTTCTACTGCTAGTATCTCTGAGGCTCCGAACGATCTGAGGATCATCGTGAATAAAAGCCCCATAGGTCCCGAACCTATTATTGCAACGTTGTAGCCAGGTTTATAAGTGCTTCTCGAGATCGCCCTAATAACTGTTGCCAGAGGCTCTATAAATGTTCCCTCAAGCCAGTCGATGGATTCTGGGAGGATATGCACAGCACCCCTCTCCACATTGAGCCTCGGGACTAGGAAATACTCTGAGAAACCGCCTGGATAGATATTTGTCTCCTTAAACATCGGGCACGAGGTTTCTGAACCAGTGTAGCAGTACCAGCACTTGCCGCAAGAAACGTGGTGGTGGACAAAGACCCTCGAGCCAGGCTCGAGCCTATCAACACTCTTGCCAACACTCTCTACGATCCCAACCACCTCGTGGCCAAGGACTGGCGGGGTTTCAGTACCTCCTCTAATTTTCTCGAGATCTGTTCCACATATGCCGCATGCGACCATTCTAACCAGGATCTCTCCATCGCCTGGCCTGGGTATCTCGAGCTCCGCTACCTCTATCCCTCCACCTCTCCTCACGAGGGCTGCCTTCAATGCATCCCCTTATTAGGATTCTATCGAAGATATATAGGGCGATCTATTTGAAGGCCGCTGTACTACATGCCCCAGGGGATCTGAGGATAGAGGATATAGAGCCTCCAAAACCTAGGAGAGATTCTATAGTTGCTAGAGTGGTTCTTGCGCTAACCTGTGGAACGGATGTTAAGCTATATAGAAGGGGGCATCCCTTCGCCAGGCTCCCAAACGTGATTGGGCATGAGTTTGTCGGTGTTGTGGAGGATGTTGGGGAGGAGGCTCCTAAAGATCTTAGGGGGAGGGTCTTTGTCACAATGAACACTTCACCGTGTGGAGAGTGTTTCTACTGTAGAATAGGTAGGGAGAATCTCTGTGAGAAGCTTGGAGAGACTATCATAGGTTTCACAGTGCCTGGGGCATATGCGGAGATGATAGAGGTTCCCGGGAAGATCTGGAGGAGGTATTTCTATCAACTCCCCCCAGGCCTAGATCCTCTAGAGGCAGCTTTTCTAGAGCCTTTATCAACTGTAGTGCATGGACAGAGAATCCTAGGCGATATTGAGGGCGGGTGGGTCGCCATCATAGGATCTGGCCCAATAGGTCTAATGCATCTACAGCTTCTAAAGCTAAAGAATCTCAGGGTTGCTATGATAGATAGGCACTGGGAGAAGCTTGAAGTGGCTGAGAGGCTGGGAGCGGACATGGTGATTGATTCTAGTAGAGAAAGACCCGAAGATCTATCTAGAACCATAAATAGTGGAAGAGGGTTCGATGCCGTCATAGAGGCTGCCGGGAAGCAAGAGGCGTGGGAACTAGCCCTCAAGCTCGTGAGGAGCGGAGGGAAGATCCTCTTCTTCGGCGGGTTGCCAAGGGGAGCCATGGTTCCCATGGACAGCTACAGGATCCACTATGAAGAGGTAGAAATAAAGGGAGCATTCCACACAACCCCCCGAGATGTTAATACAGCCTATAAGCTAATAGAAGGGAGAAGACTCAGGCTCAGAGAGCTCATAAGCGGTACAATGCCCCTTGAAAGGGTTGCAGATGCCCTCAATAGCATGGGAAGAGGCTCCGGACTTAAATACGCTATAAAGCCATAGCGATATAAACCCTTAAACCTCTAATTACATGATGAAGAAGAATCCGGGACCTGAGAAGTGATGACTCTAAAAGGGCTGAACGTGAAGAAACGGATTTGAGGAAACAAGTCAGGGAATCACTCCCTCAAACCTATATATAAGGGTTATAATAGCATATAGGGCAAACTCTCACTCCCGCTTGTCCCCCAAGGCTATTCATTAAGCTCCTATAAGCACATGGAACAGCTGTGATTAGGTGTATAGTGTTTGGGAGCTTTTGGATCGATAAGCTCGATGTTCATAAAAATAGAAGCGTTAACCTCTATCAGAGGGGATGCATCTTTTTTATGTTAATAGGTAATGTTTTTTATATTTATTTGTTATCCTGTCTTAAGCTTATAATAATATAATCCCTAGCTATTTTGATGATGAGGCGATACCCTCTGTGCTTTGCATATAGATATCCTCGAGAAGCGATGATGCTTAGAGCTCCCGAGACCGAAGCCCTTTATGAGGGCAATGCCCAGAAGGGCTTCGGGGTTTTAAGTATAGATGGGAGCCCGGTGCCGCTGGACTCCACAGCCACCCATGAAACCACAGGTGTATCCAAAACACTGTGGGGGAGGTGGAAGTCCCTCAATGACCACAGGGATGTAATAACATCCCTGTGGATCAAGAAGCAAAGCAATTCAACAAAAGAATACCAGCGACAATCAATAACCATCGGGGGACAAGCGGAGGTGTTATACTCCTATAACTGGTAACTGGTCTCTAATCCAGGGCTTCTAAGCCCTTTTCCTTGTTTCTGAGTATAGGTGCTTTAGCATAGTGCTAATCCAGAGAGACCGTATCTGGATATTGTGGAGACTATGGCTTCGCTCTCGATGTATAGCTTTTCAGCAGCATAGATCCTAGCTTTATCTATATTCCTATAGAGATCTCCTAACACAGAGTTTGCGCTAGCCTCATCTAGAATAGTGTTGCTCACTATAGACGCTATTGCTGTCTTCAGAGTGTCCTCGGCAGCTGCGGAGGCGAATAGTATGACTGCTCTCTCCTCTAAGGCCTCTGCTGCATCTTTTCCTTTGAAGCGCTTAGAGAGGATCTCTAGAAGCTCTTCAAGGCTTCTCTTCTCACCCACCAGGATCTCTGAGAAGGGTTTTCTAATCTTCTCTATATGTGTTTTGCTGGATATGAATTCTAGTATAGCTATATACGCTGGTATCACTGTTGAGAGGGTGATCGAGGCTGCGAGGGAAGGATCTCTGATCTCCGCTATAGATCCGAGGGCGTAGTCCAGGTCCGAGCTGCCTCTTGCAATGGGTTTCAATGGATCCCCGAAGAGGGATAGTATGGATATGTGATTCAGATCTATTCCAATGATCCTGTAGATCTTGTGCAGCTCATCCCACCCAAGCATGCCAGAGGAGGCGTATCTGGAGAGAGACTGGATCTTATGGATCTCGATCTGAGCTGAGAAACCAGCTATAATCCCCACAGCCTCCTCCAAGCTCGAAGGCTTCACCGGATCACCTATATAGATCCACTTAGGATAAGGAAGCCTCATATCAGCCCTCCCCCTCTATAATCCTTCTAACCTCATCCTTGTAGAGAATATCAGCACCCCTGAAGCATAGAAACTCAAGCTCCGACGAGCCTGTGTTTATGAATTGATGAGGCTCTCTAGACGCTATGAATATAACATCCCCCTGTTTAACGCTCTTTATAGATGGAGAGCCATTAACCATGGTAAGCACAGAGCCCTTCCCCTTCGTGATGATCACGATATGCTCATAATCATGTATATCGAGAGGTGTTTGACCGCCAGGTTGAAGCCTATAATATCTAAGATAGAACCTCCTCGAACCGTTGCTAGTGTCAACCAGGGTTTTTCTCATAACGCCTCTAGCCCCCCTCTCACTAAACTCTCTGAATTCCACAGCCTCTATATTCACTATATACATCCTAGCCCCTATATAGAAGTGCCTCAAGAACTTATATAGAGACCCCATCAAGCTTCTCTGCCCTTGGGCATACTAGAGATCTGTTGCTAATGGGATTAGCACTGCTATTTAACCTACCTTCATACTATTATCCGGGGTCTGGGGTTGGCCAGGCTCGAGGAGTTTAGTAGGGAGATTTCGGATCTTGTTGAGAGGGTTAGGGACGCGGTCGTCACAGTTATTGTCGAGGCCGTAGATCCGTTATCTCTCATCGAGACCCCAGTAAAGGGTGTTGGCTCGGGCTTCATAGTCGGTGAAGGATTAGCTGTCACTAATAGCCATGTAGTGCGCTCGGCTGAGAGGGTGAGGATCATATATAGTGATGGAGAGACCGGTGTTGGAAGGGTTCTGGCAAGTGATCCCTACAGGGATCTAGCATTGTTTGAGATAGATAGGTCCGGGGCTAGGTATATCAGGTTAGGCGATTCAGACAGGGTGAGAATTGGAGAAATAGTCCTTGTCATAGGATCACCGCTCGGGATTCCGGGCCCTTCGGTGACTATGGGAATTATAAGCAGTAAGGGGAGAACTATAGTAGCTGATGAAGGTAGGATAGTGCTCGAGGATCTACTACAAACAGATGCAGCAATCAATCCAGGCAACAGCGGAGGCCCACTCATAAACGTTGCTGGCGAGGCCGTTGGGGTCACGACAGCCATGATACCCTATGCACAGGGGATAGGTTTCGCAATACCCATAAACCATGTCAAGAGATTCATAACAATATTATCTAGATATGGAAAACCCATAAGAGCATGGATAGGAGTCTTCGTAGCTCCACTAACGCCTCAGCTAGCTAGAATGCTGAGACTTGAAGAGAACAAAGGCGTGATCGTCATTAGAACAGTGCCGGGAAGCCCTGCAGAGGACGCGGGCATCAGAAGGAGCGATGTGATCATCAGGGCAGGGGGTAAAGACCTCTCAACACCAGGAGATCTGAGGAACGCTATCGAGGACAATATAGATAAAGGCATAATAGAATTAGAGATCATTAGAAAAGGGTCTAGAAGAATAGTAGAAACACCAATACTCATCGAAGAGTTATAGATGCAATTCGAATCTCAAGGAGATACATGTTAGAAGGCTTCTATGATCCTTCCAATAATTACTATTTATTTTTAGCAAGTTATAATAATAAATAGGTGATATTAATAGACAGTATAGAAGCGAACTGGGAGAGACGATTTAAAGATCTTATTTCCAAAGAAGAGAGCAGAAAAATGCTTGAGGAAATAGTAGCAGGAATCGAGGGTTTTGCTTCTTGGCTAAAGAGCGAGGAACAAAAAAAGATATCCGAATACAGAGTTGAGCCGTTTCCTATGGATACACGATCTATCGTGATAGATATCATCACAAAGATCCCCTGGCTACATATAACACTTAATGTGGAAGAATTAGATATTAATGTTAATGAAAATAGATTTAGCGGTGTTTTTAGAGCCTACCAGTGGACAGAAGGCATAGCCGGAGAACGTAGGGTCATGACGCGATATCCTAGGATGATGGTAGAAGAATATATTAAGTATATCGATATTGAAAGAAACAGGATAATGAATGAGTTAAAAAACATATATAATAGTAAAAAGGAGATAATTTGGAAAGATTATAAGGATTTAATTGAGAGATGGCGTCAAGGGGTTGATAGATCTAGTGAGCCGACTGGTAACTTCTAGTTACTGCGAAGAAGCTCTGAGACAATTACGAAGACTGTCGATCTACGATTATTTCTTTATACATAAAAATCCAAAAGCGGTAGATACTGAGCATTATCTTTTTCGCTATGTAAGACGAAAGGAAGCTGACTTCATTAAAAATAAGAATATCATATACTCAATAAATCCCTATGGAACATATTGGACCACTATGTACACAGATGATCCTATGACAGCCAAATGCTTACTAGCTCTAGACTACGAGCCTGAATTTAGAGTTGGTGGGATACCTATTGATGCCGTCCCTCGTAAAGGTATAATCTATCAAGGAATCGTTAAACCAAAGAAAGATCCTATCTCGGGTATAATATTACCCGGAGGTGCTTGGGAAATAGTATTAAAAGTGCCAGTATTCATCATATACATGGTGGATCTTACTACCAAAACTAAAATAATCTGATTAACCTACCAAAAGATTAATATGAGAGATCCAGCCATGAAAATCAAGAAGATCTTTAATAAATTAAAAGCTAAGAATTAACATTGTCATGATGCTTATATTAAGACATATTGACCTCTTCTTCCCACCTTTCAGGTTGTCACTGATCATCATCTATTCCAGGCTACATCTATCATCTAAGGAACAATAAAGTTGTATCCTTTTTCACGGTGGTAGGAATGTTTTATGTTTACTTATTACTAATTAACGATTGGTATGGAAGCGTAGGGACGAACAAGCTACTGAGATCCAGAGATAATGACTAGGAGGAAGAAGAGCAATGAGGTATAGGCAGGTTGTCGAGCCTGGCAATAGGATCTTTGTCGGTAGGGCTGCTGTTATACCATCAAAGCAGTTATCTAGGAGGAGGTTCAGGGCCCTAGAAGAGATCGCGAATATATACACTAAGATGCTTGGGAATGTGCTAACCCACGCATCTAGGAATATCATCGAGAATCACTGCACCCTGAGGAATGAGAAGCATCAAGAACTAAGGAAGGTCTATCTCAACATCCCATCCCACTATATATGGTGTTTGTCAAGATGCAACTGAAAGGGTTTCCTCTCTCAGGAGGAACAGGGCTAAGCGATTCAAAACAAAAGAATATCAATAAATATCGATGACTATCAGAGA
This sequence comes from Desulfurococcales archaeon, assembly GCA_032249255.1. Lineage (GTDB taxonomy): Archaea > Thermoproteota > Thermoprotei_A > Sulfolobales > AG1 > AG1. The sequence continues at coordinate 12,440 of JAVVGE010000018.1, forward strand.
ACAAGCGGTTAGGCTGAGGATCATTGGCTAGGGTAGGAGGTATGATGGCTATGAGAATGGGGAGGCAAGGCTTGTGTATAGAGATATTAAGATGATGCTTTGGATATCAAAGAAGGTGCCTAGGCCAGAGCCTTATCAGCCAGATGTTGTTGCTGTTGATGTTAATGAGAAGAAAACAGTCTATGGCAACCACGTGATTAACAAGGAGAGTAACACCAAGATTGATATAGCCCACAGGTATAAGGTCTTGGCAGAGGATCTCCAGAGGAAATACTCATCCACCACTAGATACCCTGCCTGGAGAAGAGGAAGAGGGGTTCTGAATAGAATTAGATCTTGTCACAGAAAGGCTAGGAATATATTGGAGGATTGGGCTAGGAAGGCATCGCTTGAGATCGTGGAGCTTGCTAAGAAGCTTAGATATGCAGTCGCTAGAGAGGATCTAACAGGGCTGATAAACACACTGAGAAGGATCGGGAACAAGGATCACATGGCGAGGCTCACCATAATGGGGTACAGGAGAATAGGGAAGCGGATCGACTGACAGGCTGAGAAACATAGTGTACCACTAGCCATAGTAAGCCCGAACAGAACATCATCGGAATGCCCTAAATGCGGTTCCAAAAGATTGGAGGAGGCTGGATATAGAAGGCTTAGATGCCCACAATGCAATTTCGAAGCAGATAGAGATGTTATTGGGAAGCTGAACATTAGGAAGAGGGCGTTGAAGATCCTGGGAATATCCTGGGGATCTCTGACCACCCCCACTGCCCCCCAAATGACAGATGTAAACCCGAATAGATGGGGGGAACCGATGATCCGCCTGAAAGGAATGACGATCAAGATGATGACCTGAAGGCGGGAGAGGAGGTCAGAAGAGTATAGTATAATACTGCGGCTCTCTTCCTTCATCTTATAAGAGATAGTTTCCGTCATCTGGGCTCGAGAGCAATGATGCTTCGATATTTCCTCTATAGATCTTTAGATAGGTTTTATGGCTATACGCTTTGCCTGTCTCAGCTACCTTTCTCCTGATTCATCCTATATTGAAGATCTGGAGTCTCTTTGCTATATATAAAGGTGAGTTGCTGCGTAGTATCTAGGAGTTGAGTGTGGAGGTAAAGGGTATAAGAGCGAGGATATCCCTGAAGGATGTAGAGGAGGCTAGGAGGATTAGGAGGGAGATGGCTGACTGGGATTATATTAATAAGCAGCCTCCGAGGATAAGGGAGGCCCTCAAATACTATATAGAGACAGGGGATCTATATGTTGCATCTAGAATTGCTGGGCTCTGTGTTGAGGAGTTCAACGATCTGAGGATCAGGGCGAGGATACCTAATGTCGGTTGAGAGGCAGTTTGCAATAGCCGACACATGTTTCCTAATAGATTGGGCTCGTTATAGAGATAGAGATCTACTGTTTAAGATATTCAACGCTGTGTTTGTCCCAGAATCCGTCCTCAGGGAGATTAAGAGCGAGGCCACGGTTTCGTGGGTCGCTTCAAAGCTTGCCGAGAATAGGCTTGCACTCTATACAGAGACTGAGGACGAGCTTGAGGAGGCTAGGAGGCTTATTGAGATGTCGAGGAGGAATCCCCGCATCCCATCTATAGATCTACCTGAGGCCGTATGCCTATCGATAGGAAGGAGGAGAGGCTATATAGTCCTAACGGAGAACAAGGGGGCTATCATGGCGTCAGAGCTTCTCGAGGGATATAGAAGTGTCACCGTGTGGAGAGCCCTCGAAATATTGTTAGCAGTACATTTAGCAGGAGAAGTAGAGGTGAACTGCAACAATCCCATAAAACGTTTCATGGAGTATCAAGAGGATACATTACATATCTTCCCTCATAGAGATCTCATAGAGGTGAAACACAGAATTGAAAGAATCAGGTGCAGAGGAGAATAGGTTAAGAAAATGGCTAGAAGAGGAGGAGGAGGCTAGGAGGATTAGGAGGGAGATGGCTGACTGGGATTATATTAATAAGCAGCCTCCGAGGATAAGGGAGGCCCTCAAATACTATATAGAGACAGGGGATATCAGGAGAGCCTCTAAACTAGCAGGCTTAGAGATTGAAGAGTTCAGGGAAATGCTGAGAAAGGCACGCATACCAATTATTGTCTAGCATCCTTAAATCGGCCCTTAAAACCATAACATTTCATAATTTATAGCTTATACGCCACGAGCCTAAAACCCTAAAGATCTCACTTAAAGAATGGCTTAGCTCTTCGAAGCAGGGCAAATCCAGCCCCCATGAGTGATAAGGCCACTGTCCATAATCCCTCCCCCGCATCTAGAGGAGGTCTTCACAAGCTATTTGTCTACTCTCCACCAGACGCTTATAAGCTTATAAGTATGACCCCTCCCTGCCTTGAAGGACGGGTTTCTATGCTGGGATCTCGGGTGCTAGCCCCCTGGAGAGGGATTAATAGCTTTACACCATTATGCGTTACCAAGTAGCTCTTAATCTTCTTTGTTATTTTTATCTTGCATCCTAGACTTCTCGCTATGTTCAGTGCTGCGTTTATATCTGCGTTTATCTTCTTCCCTGTCTTCTTGCATATATACAGCCCTCTGTATACCCTTCCATTCTTGTGTTTTGCTCCACACATTGAGCACCTCTGAATAGTGTAGTCCTCAGGGACTATCTCCACGTCTATGCCATACTCCATGAATATATCAACGATCCAGAGCACAATCTTTCTATACCACCATATATTCGTATTATACTCATTGCCATTTTCTTGGCTTAGCATAATGTATCCTATGTATAGCTTTCTAACGCCTCTTCTATACAGCTCATCAGCTAGGAATCTAGTAGCTGTTATGTAGAGATGCCTGAGCCTCTCATCCCTCCTATACATTGCCTTAAGGTACTTCTCACGATATTCTACCCACTTTGGGAACCCAGCATTCCTAGGCAGATCCCTTATAGCTTGGTATGTAGCTATCTCCCTTTTCCACCAGTAATGCTCAGACTTTATAGATCCTCCTTTGACAAGCAAAGCTGATCCATCTGTAGTCACTACTGCGAATAGGCTGTTAAGACCCATATCTATGAAAGCCTCCTTATCCCCTATGGGATCTCTTTGCTTGATAGACCTAAGATTAACGATCCTACTTTTTACCCTTGCAGTTAGGCTTTATATAGCCCCTTGGATTGGAGCTAGCTGGCTTCACACCAACCTTTATCGGCACTAATGCGAACCACCTGCCATTAATGTGTTTTATCTTAAGCCTACCCTGCTTACCCTTCCACCTAATCCTGCCAACATACCTATTCCTCAAACCGAAGTCCACTAATATCATCTCCGCCCTAAAGGGATGAGGTTTTTAGTCAATTGTAAAGCTAGTGGGGCTGAATATAGTTATTGAAGGATTAATGCGTAGAGACTTCTTCCTCCGAAAGATGAATAGAGATCCTGAAAGAATATGGGCTTGATATGAGCATTATCAAAAAGCTTTACAAAGGGTATAGTCCCCCTGCTATCTGGATCTTCTAGCGACTTTACCTATTTCATCCCTAAAACACCATAGACCCTCACCTAGATCAAGGGCAACAATGCCCAGCTTGCTGGCTAGCTTATCACTGATAAGAGGTTCCTCAGCTCTCTCAGCTATCACTAACGATGACTCTACGGGACCTACTATCCTATCATCTTCAATAACATACACATATATAGCTTTAGTTATCCTAATAAGCTTCGTAGTACTACCATCAGCTAACCTATATTCTTTAATAATAACGCCTTGGGGTAGCTGAGGATATAAGTGGAGTTCTTTCGCAGTGACTGGAGGCACTAGGATCTCAGGTTCAGTAGTTTCATAACCACTATTAACTAACGCTATTACCTCGGTATTAGTATCTCCCCTTGTAAGCCTTAACCTCAACCTTATAGCCACTCTTCCCATCCTCGTCAGCAGGCTTAATTCTACCAATCCTCTCAATAGCAACCTCCTTCAAATACCCAATCTTTTCCATAGAACTACCATTATATATAATATAGATAGACTTATAAAAAACCATTTCATTCAGATATTTGCTACAATATGACATGAACCGCTTTCCTCCTGCCCCCTAATATACAGTAATTAATAATTATTATAAGTTATTATAGAGAAGTTTATTAGATTCGTTTAATTCTAACATTATAGAGAATAAGTTTATAAAGTTAGGCTAGGATATACTAGAGGGCTATCAAAATGAGCCCCTTCTTCGGGACTTCCTATTTCACCGACCTGCCCCCAGCATTACGCAGGGTTAGAGGGCGGGACTCAGCAGGTTATCCTGGCGTCTCCCTACTTCATCTAAAGAGCATATTATAAAAGGTTTAAAAGCAAAAACTTACAATTCCCACCTTAAAGGGACGAGGTTTCCAATTCCATAATAATAAAGATGTTCTAAAGGGCGAAAGCGGTATTGATGATTGATACGGGATCTCTGGATGCGAAGATTCTGTTACATCTTTAAACACTGGTTAGTAAAAGATCTCCTAAGTGTTTGAGAACGATTATAAAGAGATTTTATGATGTGGTGAGGCTGACTGTGAGTAAGGTTTGATCACATTCTCTCTGTAGATAAAAGTAATGATAGATATGAGTTGTTGAAAAACAGTTATTGATAATATATAATACCACTAAATTAATATTAGGATATTGGAGGTTAATAGCCTGCTGTTTTCCCCGCGCGCTTCTCATCCCAGGTTGGTATTGGGTAGTATAGCTTTGCCTGGGCAACTGATGGTGGCCATACTACTACGAATTTACCTTTCTGCCACTGTGCCAGAACCATTTCGTGTGCTATCTGCTTCCAGTTTCTGGATCTATTTTGAACTCGCCCCAGAAGGTCATTATATGTATCCTGTTGAAAGCCGCTCTAACAACGTCTTGATCAAGGCTCTGGGCTATCTCTATAGCCTTTACAAGGGCTAAGACGCCTACGGCCCCGGCACCTCCCCAGTAGCCTGGTTCGAGCTTTCCATCAGTAACTTCTCTGAATAATTTTAGAAACTCCTCTGTTGTTGGGCCAAACCACTCGATACCCTTGCTCCTAGCTAGTTCTGGTGTGTAGCTTGCGCCTGGCTCCCACTGTGAGGGGCATACGATCCCTTCTGCAAGGGTCCCGAGGGCCTTGTAGAAGTCTAGGAGGCAGAGGGCGTGGGTTATTGATATAAGCTTGAAGTTGATCCCGAGATCCGCTATCTGCTTAATAAGAACCTACCCTCCTGCTAGATATGCACCCGCTACCAGCACATCCGCTTTAAATGCGGCTAGCTCCGTTAGATATGGTGTGAAGTCCTTAGTATCGAGTGGGAAGAGCTTCTCATATACTATCTGCAGCCCCAGCTCTCTAGCCTTGCTCACAACACCTCTATAGCTATACCGATTGAACTCGTCATCAGCAAAGAGCAGCGCTATTCTAGCGCTGGGCTCTATCTGCTTTATGGCATTAAGCGTTGTCCAGTGGTACTGAGATAAAGGGGTCCACACAGTGACCACGTATCTGAAACCCTGCTCATTTATAGCATCAGTAGCTCTCCCAGCATTGATCAGAGTCATTCTATATTTCTCAGCTACCGGGGCGGCTGCAAAGGCTAGGGGAGACGAATATGGTGCGAATATGAAGTGAACCTTATCAACAGTTATGAGTCTCTCTGTGAGGGCTATGGCGAGATCTTTCTTCGACTCGTCATCATAGTACTTAAGGCCCAGAGGAATCCTCTTCCATAAAGCTTAACACCCCCATACACATCGTTAACCCATTTTATCGCAGCCTGAATACCGGCCAAACCCTTTTCCCAGCATCAGAATAGGATCCTGAGAGGGCTATTGCGACACCTATCACGATCTTATGGGATCTGTGCAGGTGTCTGAACCACGGGCTGCTGATAAGTAACTATCTGGGTCACCGTAGTCCTTATAGGCAATGTCACGGTCAGCACTTGGGTGACCAATTGCTGAGATACCGTAGACCTACCTACTTCCATACCTCCTAGGAAGGAGGCAATAGCTACAATAACGATCACCGCAGCTAACACCATCACTAGCTTAGATACCGCTTGTCCCCTGATGGTTATTGATTTTCTTTTGTTTTGGGATTGCTTTGCCTCTTGATCCACAGGGATGTTATTATATCCCTGTGGCCATCGAGGGACCTCCACCTCCCCCACAGAGACCTAGGGATCTCTATGGGCTCGCTGGTGGCTGTTGAGCCCAGCGGCACCGGGCTCCCATCTATACTTAAAACCCCGAAGCCCTTCTGGGCATTGCCCTCATAAAGGGCTTCGAGGGCCTTAAGATAGATATTTATCAAGGCAACTACCTCCCTATGCCATTTCTCGCCTCCCTTGCTACAGACACCTATTCTATCCTCCCCATATTCTATTACAGTCTTGTGTATCGGGCAGATCTTAGACGTATTCATAGGATCTACCATCAATACCGGCACTCCGTACTCCTTAGCTTTATCTACTATTGTATTGAGTTCTCCCTTCAAAGCACTCTGATATATCCTGTGCCTCAACCGCCTATTCCTATACCTAGCGATCATAACCCTTATATCATCCCCAGATATTCTCTCAACAACTATAACACCCCTAGTCCTCAGGGCATTCCTGACTATAAGGCTTGCTGTCTTCCATCTATAGTCCCTCTTCTTCTTTCCTTCTCTAAGCTTTTTCATAACCTTCTCAGCCTCTCTACTGTCGGATCTATTTCTCCTCTGGATGCTCTCCTTCCTATAGCTATAGCCCAGGGTTGTCTCTGCAAGATCTGTTTCTAGGATTATTGAGAATGCTTCGTATAGAGTTGCTACAGAGTTCTCATTAACATCAACAGGCTTAATATTCCCAGGCTTGTGGATCTCGACCTCCTTCTCAAGGGATAGGTGGAATATCGCCCTCCTACCCCTCCTATCAAGCTTAATCTTAGAATGGGATGCCGGCTTAAAACCCCGGCCAAAAGCTTGTAGAACTCCTTAGAGGGCTCAAGATCTATGTATACCCAGCCCCTATGAGTATTGATAGCAAAGCTTATGAATAATGTGTTCTCAACACCATTTATATTGATCTTCGTAGGGTTTACTGGTTTCCATATGTGGTCATCAACTAGCCATAGGCTGACACTATTGATCCTAGGCACTAGTATTCCATTGCTCATCTCTAGATCTACCTGATGCCAAGCTATTTCCTGGGATTTCCTCCACAGAAGTCTCACGAGTTTCTTATTCTTCAGATCCTTTTCCCTTAGGTTTAAGTACTTAACGATCTCTTTGAAGATCTCTCTAGAGTACTGCCTAGCCTTGTTCCTCCTTAGAGAGGAAACCCTTTCAACAGCATCCTGGCATAAGCCATGTATATAGTGGATGGAATATTGGGATAGATATTCCTTAGCTCGTGGTACTTTTCATTCCTCAGGATACGATGATTCTCGATTATATTCCTAGATGCGTGGGGAGGCACATTCTCAAGCATCTTGGTATATATGTTAAGGATCTCTTCCAATACTCTGAACTCCTTCCTAGATAACTTCTTTGAAGACAGGATAGCGGTTTTACTGACAAAGATCCTGTCGCCTGGCTTTGCAACCCACATCCACTTCTTATCCCTCTTTTTCCTCCTCCTAGCCATTATCCCTAGACCTCGTTCGCCCCTAAACCTCCACTCCAACCATTAATCGATAATGAAATAATATAAAAAGATTTCTACTATCATGAAAAAGTGTTCAGCCCTAGCCTGGCCATTATATATCCCTCGCGATAATAATATATAGTTATCAAATATTTAAATATAGATCTCAAATGCAGAATATATTAAATATTAAATAATATAGAAAATCCATATATGACCTTGTAATTTTATCTTAATTAGTATTCTTAGTACTCAGAGTATTCATCAATTAGATTACAAAACTGTAAGATCTTTCAACTACTATGCGCAGGCTAAAAGAATACTATTAGAAAGTGCTTCCCCCTAACTAGCAGGGTTAGGCCTAGGCCCTAGATCACTAGCTTCACTCGACTACATAGGCCCTGTCGAGTCCAACGCCACAGACCTCCTATCTAAGAACTCCATAGCATTGAGCATTTATAAGTAACCAGAATATTTAAATATATCGATAGTCCTATTAGTAGACCCTCAATTACAATGTTGCATATTGGGGGATCTGTTTATAAATAAATAAAAGGATAAGCCTCGCTATCCGGGGTAGGGTTTATAAACTCCGTATATAAATACAGTAAGACGATAATGCTTTAAGGGCTTTAAGATCGATAGGCCCAATGATCATGGGGATAGAGACAATGACCCTCACAAGAGAATGGAGCATAGAGGTATTATAAAAAACTATTCACAGATTCTTCGAATGGGAAGGGTATAGGGCTTCTATGGGATCTGTTTAGTAGGGTCTTTCACTTGGGACTGAGACGAGCTTGTCGGCTGGGAATAGTGTTATGATCCTCGGGCCTGTATCGGTAACCACTACCTCAACCTCTATTCTTGCAGCTCCTGTTTTATCAGCTGATGGTGCCCAGGTCTCTAGAGCAAGAACCATGTTCTCCTGGATCCTGACTGGGTAGTCGAAGGATATTGCTCTGGAGATCAGGGGCCTCTCTCTATGGCTCAGCCCTATCCCGTGACCAAATTCTAGGAGGAAGGCCTCCTCCTCGCTTCTGAATCCCAGTTCTTGGGCTGAGGGCCAGCAGCTAGCTATCTCAGCAGTTGTTGCCCCTGGCCTGGCTCTCTCTATTGAGCATTTTAGCCACTCCCATGCCTTGTCATAGGCTTCGATCTGTGCCTTTGTCGGCTCACCAACTACGAATGTTCTGTAGTAGCATGTTCTATATCCGAGATAGGAGTGCATTATATCTATATAAACCATATCCCTAGGCCTTATCATCCTATCCGAGAACATGTGGGGGTGTGGAACGCCTCTGGGGCCCGAGACAACGTTGACAGCTTCAACGCCTTCAGATCCCATCTCGAACAAAAGCTTGTGAACATAGGCAACTATATCGTTCTCCCTGACTCCGGGCTTTATATATCTTGCAAGTTCTGAGTAGACGGCGTCGACCATTGCAGCAGCGATCTCCAGAAGCTCGATCTCATCCCCTGTCTTTATCAGCCTAGCCTCCAGCATAGCTCTCTGCCCGTCCTCAACCCTAACCCCCTTCTTGCTCAGGGAGTGCATCAATGCAGGGTCCAGTATATCGAAGCCTATGGGAAGATCCGATACCTTGAACCTAGATAACGTGGATCTAATTAGCTCAGCAACCCTATCAGCCCAGCCAGCCTCGTCAGGCATAGTACTCCTAGAGTGGGTTATCACGGGATGGATCTCCTGAAGCCATGTAACCCATCTCCTCTTAAACGGAGCAGCTGGATCGAAGAGGGCTACTTGCCCATCAGCGGTTAGGATAGCGAATCTCTCCATCTTATCCCTACCCCACTCACCTAGGTGGGTGCTAGTGACATACCTGATATTATTATAATCAAAGACAACCACAGCCCCCAAGCCATGCCTCCTAATCTGCTCAACAGCCCTTCTAAGCCTATCCCTTCTAAGCCTATCGAAATCGATCCTGGACTCGTAGTCAACAGCAGTTATACCGAAGCTCATAGAATCACCAGAGATAAACTATGTAGCAAAGCATATAACCTTATAGGGCTAATGTAGGGCTAATAGGGCTATACATAATAACCCTATGAACTCTAAAGAGTTGGGAGATGCTTGGAAGAGGTTGTTCTAGAGCAAGTTAGCAAAATATATAGAAACGTTAGGGCTATGGACAACGTTAGCTTCGAGGTTAACAGAGGATCTATATTCGCGATCATAGGGCCCTCGGGATGCGGGAAAACAACAACCCTTAGAGTTATAGCGGGGCTGGAGACCCCTGACTCAGGGAGGATCTACATAGGTGGGAGGGACGTGACATATGAGAAGCCGTATGAGAGGGGGGCCGTGATGGTTTTCCAGAACTACGCTCTCTGGCCACACATGACGGTCTTCGATAATGTTGCATATGGCCTCAAGATTAGTAGAAGGAGGCTCGGTCTATCTAAGGTTGATATTGAGAGAAGGGTTAGAGAGGTGCTCGAGCTGGTGGGCCTCTCGGGGATGGAGGGTAGATATCCCCACCAGCTCTCGGGGGGTCAGCAGCAGAGGGTAGCCCTTGCAAGGGCTCTTGCTGTGGAGCCAAGGGTTCTCTTGCTGGATGAGCCTCTGAGCAATCTAGATGCAAAGCTCAGGATAAGGATGAGATCTGAATTGAAGAGGATCCAGAGGGAGGCTGGGATAACCATGATCTATGTGACACACGATCAGGAGGAGGCTATGAGCCTAGCAGATAAGATCGCGGTAATGAACTCTGGGAAGATCCTTCAGATTGGGACGCCAGAAGAGATCTATAGAAGACCAAGAAACCTATTCGTCGCACTATTTCTGGGTAGAACATCGGCCATCACGGGTAAATATCTCGGAATGGAGGGGAGATACGCAAAGATCTCCTTAGGAGACCAGATCCTTGTTGGAGCACCTATGGAGGAGCTCAGCCAAGAAGAAGAGGCGGTGGCTGTGATAAGACCCGAAGATCTGGAAGTAGTGGATGAAGAGGATCATGGGTACATATTAAGGGGTAAAGTAATCTTCACAATGTATTTGGGACACTCTAGACAGGCATTAGTAGATATAGGGGAGGGGATCAGAATATCCATATCCGTGAATCCTAGGAGAACTCTTGGAGAAAAAGTCAAGATCCGGTATTCACCAGATGACATACTGATATACAGAATAGGGGAATGGAAAACCCTGCTACAGGAGTAGAGACTAGATGGCATCCAGCATCTTTAAGAGCATAGCGATCCATACACAAGACGCCTCAAAAGGCTCTGATACGTATATCGATTCTGTAAGAGCTTTTAATCATCTAGATAGATCCAATAACCCTTTAACGATCTAGAGAGGGTAGTGTGCTCATAAGGTTCGGAGGGAAGAATCATTTGGAGAAACTGTCTTTGGAAGATATAGGGTATGATCTGGAGATAGGGAGGATCGTTGATGAGGTGAGAAAGCTTGGAGCCAGGAGGATACTTATTCAGATGCCAGATGGGCTTAAGCATCTAGCGCCATATATCTCTAAGAGGCTTGAAAAAGATCTTAGTGGGGTGGAGATCGCGTTCTCAGCATCACCCTCATGGGGAGCCTGTGTGCTGGAGGATACGGAGGCTTTGGAGGGGGGCTATGATCTTCTTGTCCATATAGGGCATATCGAGTATCCCTTCTACAGACCTAGGCATAGAACGATTTTCATCCCAGCCTATAGCACTATAGACATCCCAACGGAGCTTATTGCAAGGGCTGCAGAGATCCTTGCCGGTAGGAATGTGAGAAAGGTCGCTATATTCTCTACGATCCAGCATGCTAGGCAGGTTAAGAAGGTCGCAGAGATACTTTCCCAAGGATTTGAGGTTATAATCCATAGCGGAGGCCCTTTCCTAGTTGGATGTGACTATTCGAAGCCCTACTCGATAAAGAGCTATGTAGACGGCTATGTAATAATTTCAGGAGGCGTCTTCCACGCGCTGGGGCTTGGGCTGGCGATCCCAGGAAAACCCCTGGTTAAGATAGATCCGTATGAGAATAAGGCGGTTGATATGATGCCAGAGGTGGAGAAGATCCTGAGAAAGAGGCTCTACATGATCTACAGGGCCATGGATGCAAGAACATGGGTTCTAATAGATGGGATCAAGGGACAGAATAGGGCTTGGTATAGGAGATACCTAAAGGATCTAATAGAGAAGAGAGGGGGAAAGGCCATAGAATATATAGGATATATAATAAACAGAGAGACTCTTTTAAATATAGACAACCAAGAGATAGATGCATACGTCATACTAGCATGCCCGCGAATACCCACAGACGACCTAGACGACTTCCACAAGCCAGTGCTAACACCAGCAGAAGCAAGAATGGCATTAACAGGCGCTATTCAAAACTACACCCTACCATGGTAACTTGTAGTTTCCTAGCCAGCTAGAACCACCCCTCTACCCGAAAATCGATTCCTAAGCGATCCAATAAACATCTTAACCCTTCTCTTTGCAATCAGATATATCTCTCTACTAACATAGCATGCAATCTCCTCAAGCAATGTATCTAGCGTTGAAGGATCTGGCTTCACGTTGATTGCTTCAACAAGTCGATCTATATCCCCTCCCAATGCCTTTGCAACTAGCACGGCATGACCCTCTCCAAGAGCCTCGGAGGGATATAGAACTCGTGAAGGGGATATACTATCTCTATGGGCTTGTCAAAATCAATGTAGATACCTCCAGCCTTACTCCCTCCAATAAAAAGGCCAGAGCGATATATTGACTCCTCAAGACGATCATCAAACACGATCATAGGCTAATCTACATAGACACCGATATCCTTTGTCTCCAAGAAATAATCTTCCGGCAGCCCTGGAGTATTAGGGCAAGGTTTCAACCACAACCGGCTTATATCCAAGCATTTCAAGTACACCATATACCTTTTTCACAACATCCTCAACCTTATACACAGCCACTACCCAAATATTTCTGCCAAACGCATATAAAAGCATCAGTAAAGCATCAAAAATATGAATGCTATAGCTGAAAGCTTTGCTTTTAAGGATGGAGATGATACCACACGGGATAGACCGACCTACTCTCCCACCTTCAGGTCGTCATCTTGATCGTCATCTCTTTCAGAGGATCATTGGCTCCAGCCTAAGGATAGCAATAGCTCTGCACCCGTATGTATGCCCAATACATTAGCATATAGAAAGCAGAGAAAGAGGGGGTTTGGGCTTCATTGGGCTTGATGTGTTTTGACATCAAGCCCTCTTCCCTTGGTTTCATCGCATCGGGCAGGGCTTTTCATCGCCCCGCCACATCATCTGCATCCACCCACTCGGGGTAACCCCGACCCACAGCTCCACCTTCATAGAGATCTCTGGTTCATTGCCGTGGGGAAACCCCCGGCATACTGGTTTATGAATTGCATGTGAGCCCCTCTCGGGTCTCCACCCTCATTGCGGGGCTCCATAAAAAAAGCCTACAACCCTTATAAACTTTTATGAAACCCAAAACAGTTTCTTGAGGCTGTGGAGGAACTGATAGCTAGACTAGGAGCCTATATACTTTAATGAAGCTAGTCTATTTTGTCTCCATAATATCTATCCTTATTTTTATAGCTGTTTCTCCCGATCCTCTTAGCTGCCATGATAGTGCGAGGTCTATGGTGTATTCGCGTTTCCCCGCTAACGGTATTTGATGATGCTTCCAAATACTTGTATCTCCGCTAGCGGGGTTGCACCTAGGCTCGGGATCACCAGCTTCACCCGAGCTGCATGGGTGCCTGTAGAGCCCAACGCCACTGGGCTCCCACCTGAGGAGAGGTATCTCAAACCGATGTTTATAGCTCCTATAACATCTCTATCTATTGTTAATCCATTGCTCAGCTTTGCTAGCCTCATCTGTATTTTTATAACCTTTACCCTTCTACCCCCTCTCAGCGCAAAGCGAATCACAGAGGGGGTATATCTCTTGATAGGCTTACCGCTAAACGGATCTCTTGATGAGGAGTATGCCTCAGATTCTTCGACAACATGTAACGGCTTGTTGTTCAATATCTCTATTAGCTTTGAGACGCACCACTGGTGGATCCTATGCCTCAGACTCTTCCTAGCATTGCTAG
>JAVVGE010000019.1:0-25058 GCA_032249255.1 Desulfurococcales archaeon
CGATAAATCTAATAGGCGATGGACTCAACGATATAGCGGACCCCAGGTTCAGGGTCTTGAGGGAAAATAACCGCATAGCATTTCTACGCTAGCTGTCTCCTCATAATATGACCTCCTTATCAAAGTAAAGCAAAATCTGCCTTCTATTTAATATCAGAAGCTGGCCCTTAGTATAATCACAAATTTTTGGAATTTGTAACAATGAAAATAAGCTTTCTAAAGCCTGCCTAAATGGATTGAGACCTAAGATATAGCGATGTAGAGTCCGTCTAGAGCTGAGGAGGAAGACTAATATTTTCAAATTATATTAAATCCTATGAAATTTAAAACTTAAATTTGGAGCTATGCTATATTATTTCATCATTGCTCTAACCAGTGGGAGGTATCCAGATTCCTTTAGCTTATGATGGTTTTAGTTTAACTCATGGTTAGTCTATATAACTTGAAATAGAACTTCAATTGGAATGAGTTGTTATTAAAGTTCATAAATAAGGATTATCGTTTTACCCAAAAGTATTAGAGAGGCTTTGGGTATTAAGGAAAATAATCTCTTAGAGCTAAGTGTTGAAGAGAATAAAATTAACGTTAAAACCCCTCGATCTTTGGGAAAGGATTTGGAAATGCTGTAGCGGCACTACAGAAGAAGCCGAAGAGAAAGTAGATAGAGAAGAAGAGGGATTTTGGAGAAGAAGAACGCAAGAGCGTTAGTTATCGCTACATAACGCTATATTAGCAATGGCCTAGAGAGATCCCGATATCTCATCCTACTACTATTACATATAGTGTTGTCAGGATGTAACTACCAGCTTATCTCGACCAATAAGGGACAAGGGACTTATCATGGGAATCTCTATAAAGTGGACCTTGCCTCTTAGAATAGAGATGGCGTGGTAATATCATACTAGTCTACCAAGAAGATTAAAGATCGTGTAGCATATAAATAGCTGTGAATACATAGATTTATATGAAGACTGGTAGGGGAGATAAGATCTCACATGATCCGCAATAGAATTGAGAGCGAGGGTGATGAAACGACGGTCTCATGAACTGTGATGAGTCTTCTCTTCTCTGATATTCTCAACGTTAAGGATATATTTACCCCTGGGCGATGGCACGATAACGATTCTGGCGTCTGTGTATCCGATTCGGAGCTCTTCTCCTCGGAAGAGCCTGTCTAGAAATATTGCTAGGGCTGCAACCTCTGAATGTGGTTGGGAGCCTATAGATATGTTGTAGTCTGAGAGCTCATAGACCTCTCTCGGGACTTTCTCTGAGCCTATAATTACAAGTAGGTCTTTACACGTCCTTATCTGATCGATTGCGTCATCCACAGGTATACCATACATTGTGAGATGAACTATACATCCACCGCCTTTTCTCCACTCCTCGATAGTCCTTCTCCAGCTCTCTGTGTAGCTAACCTCGAACCCGTCTCCTCCCCATCTATCTATGACGCCTATGATCGAGCTGATCACTTCTCTGTCCTCGTCACCCGCATATATGATCCCTGATGCTCCGAAGGCCCTGGCAACGAGACCCACGTGGGTGGATACCCTTTTATCCCTACCCACCCTATGGCCCAGCCTCAGCACATAGACCCTATAGCCTAGATCCTTTCTGAGGAGAGTTACCATAGCCTCGCATAGCCCCTATCCACACAATTTACTTATCCTAAGCCCCTTCCCTATGTAATCTATCCTCAATTTTTTCTAGCATATCTATATAGCACTATCGATAGATTCTGTATAGGCCCAGGATCCCGTGTAAACTCTGGAAAGCCAACATATTTAGCCTTTTCAAGCCCTTCTTTACCTACTGGCTGCTCCCCAGATGGAAAAACAATCATTGTGTCTCTGTTAATATCTACTCCACTGAAATCTATCCAATCCCTACTCCTCGAGAACACATATATGTCTGAAGGCCTATAGATCTCAATAACATCAACTATCTCAGGAAGAACCGCTATCGATAAGCCATTTTTATACGCATATCTCCATGCCTCAGGTATTCCCGTCTGGGCAGCAAGCCCCCCAGGCCTCGTAATCACAACAAATATGTCTCTCAGATCTTTGAGTATAGCAGATGTCTTCACAAACTCAACAACGATATGAGGACTTGTAGGAGCATGCAGCACCAGGATCAAGATATAACCCCATCGTATTCCTCTATCCTCATTTATTCTCTAGCTCTATTAAGCATTCTTACCAGCGGTTTTGATATTAAATAATAAGGACAAGCCTCGCCCTTTAAAGCGGGGAGAAGGTCATAGCATCTATGAATCTGTATTTCTGTTGGCCGGGCTGGGGCTTGATAGCCATATTCTAGTCTTAGAGACGCTCAGGCACCTGGTTAAGAATATATAGCTTATAAGCAGGATTTGTATTAGGAATGAAGCTGAGAAATGCCCTGTTTCAGATGATGTGTGGGGCCCTCGTATGAGGGCATCTGATCTGTGATGTAGGGCCAAAGCTCTGATATTTAAGCCAGACAAACCAGACATTTAGGGCGGGGCTCCTCATAGAGACGAGTTTTCAGGGCTTTGTTTATATATTAGTTCTAAGCTACTTGCTAGGGTTTCAGACCATTAACTCATATAAATGGTTTTTATTCGTTAACTCTCTCTAAGGTCTAACACCTAGGTCGGTCAATAGGAAACCCGCTCTTCGGGAAAGGAGGGTCAAAAAGGCATTTATCGATTCATAGGCTTCATAGGTTTTATATGTTTTGGTTTTTACCCATGGTCTTTGCTACAATGTCCACTATGATTCTTGCCCATTCTCTTTTGAGCATATACCCCTTATGAAGAATCTTACCGCTTGAATCTATTAATATGGCTTCGTCTGTGTCGTATCCAAATCCCGTACCTGGTTTCCCGACGTAGTTAGCAACTATATAGTCAAAGCCGTATTTCCTTAGCTTCTTATATGCTCTCTCAACCAGCTCCTCCTCACTCTCCACGGTCTCAGCCGCAAAACCCAGGATCAGGGCTTCAGGAGCTCTTTTCCTCACGTGTTCTGCTATCTTTGGTGCTAGCTCTAGCTTTACCTCTGGAGCCCCTCCCTCGCTAGGTATCTTTGAAAACTCTTTTCTAGAGAATCTGAAGTCGGCTGGGGCTGCAGCCAATACTATCGCGTCTGGATTCTCAAGATCGATAGCCCTCTCAATCGCTCTCAGCATATCCTCTGCGCTAGTTACCTCTGTGGATCTTATCCATGGGGGTGTCTGAATCGATATGGGTCCGTGGATAAGATGCGTCTGTGCCCCTCTATAAAAGGCCTCGGAGGCTATTGCAACTCCCATCTTACCGCTGCTAGGGTTGCTGATAAACCTCACAGGGTCTAGGTGCTCCCTCGTGGGGCCTGCTGTGACTACAATCCTGATCCCCTTAAGATCCTCTCCCCTCAGCACAGCTGCCTCTACCTTATCGGCTATAAATGTGTAACTCGGTATCTTGGCCTTACCCTCCTCTATTACCGGTGGGAGTATAGATATACCCATCTCCTCACATCTTCTAATAGCCTCGACCAGCGATGGGGATCTATACATGGGCTCGTGCATTGCTGGGACTATGACCACTTTCTTACCCATACCAATCATGACCTGGGCAACGAGGGTCACGCTGGTGTCGGCTATTCCATAAGCAATCTTAGCTATTGTATTAGCCGTTGCTGGCGCTATGACCATTCCACTAGCCCTTCTCGAGAGGGATATATGTCCCAGCTCCCCTGCGAATCTAACGTAAGGCTTGTGACCCGTAGCCCATCTCCACATCTCGGGGGAGACTAGCTCGGCTGCTCTGGGGCTGAGTACTGGATATACCTCTGCTCCTCTTCTCATTAGCTCTCTCGCAAGATCTATAGATCTATATAGGGAGATGCTGGACGTGATACCAAGTACGATGTGATGCTCTAGAAGGGTTCTCGCAGCCCTCCCCACTATATCTCTCGAGGGGTGCTCAATATTCAAGAGAGAGCCCCGGCTATATATAAATATCCCCTAAAGGTTCTTATAACCCGGGCTATCCATGTCCAAAAGCCCTGTCACCAGCGTCTCCTAGTCCAGGTACTATATATCCCTTCTCATTAATCTCAGGGTCTATGGCAACCGTGAATAGCTTAGACCTATTTGTTAGATCCTTAGAATCTAGATATCTCCTAAGCCTCTCAATCGCTATTGGGGTTGAGATTGCTGTTGCGAAGAAGAGCCTCTTTGGATTTGCTCCACTAATAACTCTGTTAACAACAGCTACCATTGTAGAGCCTGTCGCAAACATAGGGTCAACTATTATCACTGTATCCCTCTCATATATTCTCGGGATCTTCACATAGTGTATCTCGACATCAAACTCATAGCTAGAGGCCATGCCCTTTTCCTCAACCCTCCTAGCACTCACTATACCCTGTCTAGCGCTCGGGAAGATCTTTATTAACCCCTCTACCATAGGCATAGCGGCCCTAAGGATATTGACTATTACTATATAATCCATATCAGGAATCCTGACACCCTCAGCAGTAACACCTAGAGGGGTCTCTACATATACCCTCTCGGTATCTAGGTGCTTAGTCATCTCCATACCTATGATCCTGCCAAGTCTTACAAGACCCTTTCTAAAGTTTATCTGATCAGTCCTTCTATCCCTCAGAGTAGTTAGTATAGCCCTGGCAAATGGGTGATCAACCACAACCACTAGATCTTTCGCCAAAGCCCACCACCTCAGTAGCATAGAAGCCTTATATATTTTAATAAATATTCGCCTTTCACTCTACCATATACAGGCCTCTAAGACACTCTAAAGGACTATGCACATCTTAACCTATATAATACTCCTCCCTAAAAAGGGTGACTAAAAATACTTACCAGAGCGAAAGAGAAAGTCGTTACATGGTTATCGAGGGTGTAGGTGTTCTTCTTTCCCCTCTACCTTCTTCTCCAGCGCCCGCAGCGCCTGATCTAACCATTGTGAGCATTGTCAAAGGATTCACCTTACCCTCTTTCAGCATCTTCTCCGCGTAGTCTCTGAACATTGATGTATGCTTTATATCTAGCTCTAGAAGCTCTTGGAGCATCTTATATGTTGCATTCCAAACCTCTATAAGGCTTTCCTTACTCAGATTCGCTAGGATTAAGGGATCTTGGAGCCACTGATCAAAAGCTTTTATAGTCCTGCTCATATGTTGGAAAGCCGCTCTAGTCGCTAGGATCAGTTCTAATCTATCTAGCGTTTCTCCTTTCTTCTTGATCTCTTGATCTATACTTCTAAAGAGATCCGAAGTCTTCTTCTGCATATTAACCCATTCATCAAGATTCCCGAGGAAGTACTGAGCCAATCTCCCACCTCTAGCTAATGTTAACCTTAGAAAAGTAATAAGTAATAATGGAGCTTCCCAATATTTCAGATCATATCCGAGGAACTCATTACCAAAGACAAGAGGTCGAACGTAATCCTTAATATATAGATCTCAAATCTACAGAAGATCGCCTCCTATAACTATATCTGATGATAAAATAAAAACTTAGTGTGGATACGTGGAGCTCATGGGAAGCGATGATGCTCAGAGCTCCCGAGACCGGGGCCCTGTATGAGGGCTATGCCCGGAAGGGCTTCGGGGTTCCAAGCCTAGCCCTAGATGGGAGCACCGTGCCGCTGGGCTCCACAGCCACCCATGAACCCATAGAGATCCCCAGGTCTCTGTGGAGGAGGCGGAAGTCCCCCGATGTCACAGGGATGTAATAACATCCCTGTGGATCAAGAGGCAAAGCAACCCAAAACAAAAGAAAATCAACACTCAATGACCATCGAGGGACAAGCGGTTGGAGGATATCTTCTCTATGAGCTTTGGTATGAAGTGATATAGATCCTCAACTACTCCATAGTCAGCGTATTTGAATATCGGGGCGTTGGGATCTTTATTAATGGCCACTATTATCTTGGCATCCATTATGCCTGCTAGATGCTGGGGTTGTCCTGAGATCCCTATGGCCATATATAGCTTTGGCTTAACCTTTTTACCTGAGAGCCCTACCCAGTGCTCCTCTGGAAGCCATTTGAGGTCCGCCGCTATTGGTCTTGAACACCCAACTTGCGCACCTATTAACTCGGCTAGTTTGAATGCCAGGGACAGATCCTCCTTTGATTTGAAGCCTCTACCGACAGAGACTATGATCTCTGCGTCCTCTAGCCTAACGCCTCCCCTCTGCTTAGGCTTCCTTTCGAGGATCTCTATAGATCTCTTCCCAGAGATCTTTATCCTCGATATGCTTTTAACCATCCTGTCTAGGCTTGCCTGGCCATATCTACCTGGCATTACTAGCACTACAGCGGGGGCGCTCAGCATTTCCCTTGATATTGCCTTGCCGGCTAGCATGCTCCTCGTGAGAATCAGCCTATTACCTTCGATCGAGATGGAAGTTGCTTCCGTTATAGCGGGGGCTCCTAATCTCTGCGCAACCCTAGATCCAGCTTCTTTATATAGTCTAGAAGCTGTTAGGAATATATAGTCATATTGGGATGGGCCTAGGGCTGTGGCTATGGATTCAACTATATCATCTGTGTAACCGGGATCCGCGTTCTCTGCTACGTAGATGTTATCCACCATTAATCCATGTAACTCTCTATCTTCAGCTGAGCCAATGATTAGAGCGTCTACTGTGTTTAGGCTCTTAGATACTGGGGATATGAAGCTTAGTAGCATCTGAACCTCATGTATCTTGCCGACTATGAGGATCCTCACTATGATCACCTCCTTCTAAGCAGAATCCCTTCCCTAGCCATTGCTTCTAGGAACTTCTCAACCTTCTCGTCTACATTCTTCCCCTCTATCATTATGTTTTTCCTCTGGATCTTTACTCCCTCAACAACCCTTTCATGGATCTTCTTCATTTCATCTAAACCCAGATCTGATGGGGAGATCATCTGTATAGGCTTCTTCATAGCAGCTCTGATCTGGAGAAGAGTAGGAAGCCTGGGAACATTTATCTCCCTAGTAACAGTTATGACAGCCGGAAGCCCTACCTTAATAGACTCAGAATATTCCTCCAACTCCCTCTCAACAAACACCGAGCCATTTTTGATATCTATCTTCTTAGCAAAAGATATACATGGATACCTAAGCTCCTCAGCAACTCTACATGGAACCTGGGATGAGTATCCATCAATGCTAGCCTCACCAGCAAGAACTAAGCTATAGTCACCAGCCTTTCTAATCATCTTAGCAAGGATCCTAGCGGTGTAGAGATGACCATAGACATTGAAACGGGGATCTGCAAGCAGATACGCCTCATCAACACCCATGGCCAGGATCTCCCTCAATAGATTCTGGGCCTCCGAAACCCTCTTTCCACTCGCACCCCATGTTAAAAGGGAGAAGGAGCTGATCTTCTGTGCCACCCCATTCTGCTTCAACCTGATAGCTTCCTCAACAGCGTTTCTATCTATATCACTCACCTTAAGGGGTATCTCATCGAATAAAACCCTATTACTGGAATCAAGCCTTATATAGGATGTATCGATAGCAAGTTTCACAAGGATAGCTATATTCAAAGTCTCCCCCAATAGATATATACTTAATGCGTATTAAGTATTATAGCTTATCAACACTACACAACAAGCGTTACCCCTCAGTAGTGTTTGATGACTTCTATGGATCCTTTTATTTCTTTCAATTCTATAGTAGATCATCTTTTCTATGCTGGGATCTCGGATGTTAGCCCCTGGCGGGGGTTATTAGCTCTATCATGATCATCGGGTTAGAGGTACGCTTTGGGTCTCCCCCTAGGGACATCGGGGCACACTGACAGGGTGCCCAGCCGAGACATCGATCCCCAAACCCTCAAAGCATTATACATACACCCCATCCGGCCATAGATATCTACCTAAAAAGCTTAAAAATACAAGCGTACCCCGCCCTAAAGGACGAGGCTTGCCCCTGTTGTCAGTATTGCTTCGCTTACCGTAGTGCTAATCATGTCCAGAGCATCTTAGCCCTATTCTAAGAAGCTCCTTATCAATTGATCTTTAAGCTAGGCAAACCCTGCTCCTTATGAGAGGGAAGGAGGTCACTATTTTTAGCTCTAGAGCTATATTATCCTTGAGGATATTATGGAAGAGATTCTAGACATATTCGTTCTAGATCTGAGCTATGAGGTAGTTAGATCCGAGCCTCATGTGATTATATGGGGTATAGATAGCTCTGGCAATAGGGTTCTTCTTAGAGATAGAAGTTTTAGACCGTATTTCTATGTTGTTTTAGAGGATACAGCCCCTGCCGATCATGTTGCTGATATGATAAGGAAACTAAGTATGCAGTCATCCCCAATCACAGATGTTAGGAAAGTTGATAAGAGATTCTACGGAAGACCGGTGAATGTTTTAAGAGTACAGACAGTGATCCCGGAGAGTGTTAGGGAGTATAGGGAGAGGGTTAAGGGGGTGGCATATGTCAGTGAGGTTCTGGAGGCCGATATTAGATTCGCTTTGAGGTATATGATCGACAGAAATACGTCTCCAAGCACTTGGCATAGGTTTAGAGTAAGGAGGATCCCTAGGAGCAACGACTACAGGGTCTCGGAGGAGTATGAGATTGTTGAGAGACTGGGCAGCGGCGATATTACGAGACCGCCGAACCTGAGATCTGTTGCATTCGATATAGAGGTCTATAATCCAAGGGGTTCTCCAAGGCCTGAGATCGATCCGGTGATAATTATAGGGGTTATGGATGATGAGGGGAAGGTGGAGCAATTCCTTGCAGAGGACCCCGGTCCTAAGGATTTAAGGCCTATAAGGGAGTTTATAGAGTATATCGTTGATAGAGATCCTGATATATTGTTTGGATATAATAGCACTTATTTCGACATACCGTATCTAATGGAGAGGTGTAAGAGGCACGGTATGAAGCTAGATATTGGGCGTAGAAAGGGGGCTGAGCCGAGGCCAAGCGTCTATGGGCACTACTCTATTCCAGGCAGGCTCCACGTAGATCTTTATGACTTTGCTGAGGAAATACATGAGGTAAAGATCAAGAGCCTAGACGTGGTTGCAGAGTATCTAGGCGTTATGAGCAGATCTGAGAGGACATATGTGTCTTGGTATGAGATAGCGAGATACTGGGATGATAGGTCTAGAAGACCTATCCTCTTGAAATATTCTAGAGACGATGTTTTATCCACCTACGGCATAGGCATGAAGATCCTTCCTTTCGCGATCCAGTTATCATCCTTGACAGGCCTCCCACTAGATCAGGTTGGGGCAGCCTCTGTAGGACATAGGCTCGAGTGGTACCTAATGAGAGAAGCCTATAAATACGGCGAGCTCGTCCCAAATAGAGAGGATAGACCCTACGAACCCTATAAAGGCGCCGTGGTCTTAGAGCCAAAGCCAGGGATCCACAGTAACATAGCTGTCATGGATTTCTCCTCCATGTATCCCAACATCATGATCAAGTATAACATAGGGCCTGATACATACGTCTCAGACCAGGGTAAGTGCGGCGATGAGGGGTGCTGGGAGGCGCCAGAAACAGGGTATCTCTTTAGGAAGTCGCCTCCGGGGTTCTATAAAATGGTTCTAGAGACTCTTCTAAAGCTTAGGAGGTCTGTGAGGGAAGAGATGAAGAAATACGATGTAGACAGCATAGAATATAGGATACTCGATGAGAGGCAGAGAGCTCTAAAGATACTGGCAAATGCTGCATATGGCTATATGGGTTGGGTCGGTGCGAGATGGTATTTCAGGCAGGGAGCCGAGGCTGTGACAGCGTGGGGCAGGGCCACGATTAAAAGGGCTATAGATATTGCCAGGAGTATGGGTCTTAACGTGATCTACGGGGATACAGATTCCCTATTCATAGGCTATATCAAGGGAACCGCGGAAGAATTTGCAGAGAGGATCTCTAGGGAGCTTGAGATGGAGATTAAGATAGAGAAGATCTATAGGAAGGTTTTCTTCACAGAGGCTAAGAAGAGGTACGTAGGGCTTACAGAGGATGGTAGAATAGATATCGTTGGTTTCGAAGCCGTTAGGGGAGACTGGTCAGAGCTAGCTAAGGAGATCCAGGAGAGGGTTGCGGAGGTTATCCTGAGAACCGAGGATATATCAAAGGCTATAGAATATGTTAGGAGCGTTATAAAGGATCTAGAGGCTGGTAGGATACCGCTCGAGAAGCTAGTTATATGGAAAACCATAACAAGACCCCTAGAAGAGTATGAGGCCACAGCACCCCATGTGAGGGCCGCAAAGATTCTCCTGAGTAGGGGTGGGAGAGTAGCTATCGGGGATAAGATAGGCTATGTGATTGTAAAGGGAGCTGGAAGGGTTAGTGATAGGGCTATTCCATATTTCTTCGCAGATCCTAAAGATATAGATTCAACATACTATGTAGATCACCAGGTGATACCGGCAGCCCTCAGAATCCTCGAATACTTCGGGGTATCGGATAAGACACTTAGATCCGGGGCTAAGAGTAGAAGCCTCTTCGATTACTCTAGGTAGCACTCCTAGCCAAGGCTATATGGCTTCCCGCTCTTTAAGATCTCTCCAGGGATCTTGTCCCTATATCTCTGAAGGAAATCCCTGTCCTCCTTCTCGTTCCTATACATATCTGGAAGCATCCTAGGTATCTCATCTATAACCGGGTACCATCTACCGCACTTCTTACAACTAATCACAGCTGTAACTATTTCTATGGAGATGCACTCCTCACACGGCGTCTCGATCCTCTCCTTAGAGAGATCCCTCTTGAGATAGCTACACCACAGCTCGCACAGAGGCTTCTCCCTCCCAAGCTCTCTTCTCTGTAGCTTCTTCTCCTCGATCACTATAACGTCTAGAGGGAAGTTTCTGCACATGGGGCATGCTAAGAGATCTACAAGCCTATACTTCACGCATCAGCACCTCTAACTATTGAGATAACCTCGTCTAACAGCCTCCTACCCTCCTCCTCCCTAAGAGATTCTATCATGATCCTCAGAACAGGTTCTGTCCCAGACGGCCTCACGAGGAACCAGCCGTTGCGGGTAATCACTCTCACGCCATCGACATCGATGATCTCGAAGCCCTTATAGCTCTGCTTAACAGCCTCCACAGCCTTTAGAGCCCTGCCCCTATCCATCGGTATCTTTGTCTTCATTATATATACCCTAGGGAACATGGAGAATAGCTCAGATGCCCTTTTATTCCAGTATGCCATAGCCTCTAGGAAGAGGGCTAGCTTGGCACCCCCATCCCTCACGCTCTGGAACAAGGGGTATACGAATCCCCCGTTCTCCTCGAAGGCACATATCCCGCCAGACCTTCTCAGACCTTCCACAAGCCTCTTAATCCCCACAGCTGTGTATAAGACTCCTATCCCGGCTTTCTTGAGATGCTCTGCTACATATTCTGAGGTCGAGACGGCTGTTATGACTTTTCTATCCCCTCTATATCTACCGGTTTCCGCTAAATGGATCGCAACTATAGATGCGCTCCTATCTCCCCAATGTATCGTCCCATCCTCCGACGCAAATATGGCTCTATCTCCATCACTATCGTGACCAACTCCGAGATCAGCTTCAACGCTTCTCACGGTTCTGGAGAGATCTGTGAGGGTATCTGGAGTGGGCTCATATGGTCTTGAGGGTATGGGGGAGGGATCGGCATTTATAGCGATAACCTTGACCCCGAGTCTTCTAAGGATCCTGGGGGATGTATATGCTGTCACACTGTTTGCCGCATCCACTACGACTTTGTAGCCTTTTGAGGATATCCTGTGAGAATCCACGAGAGAAGATATGCTATCAACATATAGATCGGAAACGCCATCAACCCTCCTGAGCATATGGCTTGCCTCAACATAGTTAGCCCTCCTAAACCTAGACTCATAATATATAGCCTCTACCTCCTCTTCTATATTATCACCCACCTCAACCCCGTCAGACCCCACTAGCTTTACACCAACATATTCAGGGGGGTTATGGCTGGCTGTGAACATAACGCCGGCATCAAAGTCCATCTCCCTTACTGCTAGCTGTAGAGCTGGTGTCGGGACCTTGCCTGCATCATAGACCTTAACACCTGTGCTTATCAGCCCTGCAACACCTGCATAGTATATAGCCTCAGTCCCACCCCTATAGTCAGACGCAACGAGAACCCTCGCGCCAGGTTTGAGGTATGTCCCGATAGCCATGCACAGCTTTGATACTTCAACAACGCCTAACTCCTTATTAAAGATCCCCCTTACCCCATCTGTTCCAAACATCCGTGGCATTTCCATCCACTCATTATTCCTCTAGGGTTATTATATAGGGCTAGCATTGCGCGCGATATGGTTTGACGCACTCACCTCTAAGCAGATTCTCATCGCTGCATCTATGAAGAGATATCTCTCAGGAAAGGGGTTCGATGTGATCATAACATCTAGGAAGTATAATGCTATTGAGGGCTTGGTAAGAGCCCTAGGGGTTGAGACCGTTTTGGTTGGGGGATATGGGGAATCGATCTATGAGAAGCTAAGGGAAGACATAAATAGGATGGCAAGGCTTCTCGAAATCCTATCCCCTAGGATCGATAACATAGTTGCGGGAATCTCATATCCAAACCCAGCAGAGGCTAGAATCACGTATGGACTTGGGAAACCCCTAATAATACTCTCAGACACTCCGCACTCAGTCCATGTTCATAGACTCGCGGTTCCCCTCGCGTCCTACCTGGTCTATAGCGATTGCATAGAGGATCATGAGTGGAGACCCTACCTACTTCCCCACACAAGGGCCGTGAAGTACCACGGTGTGGACGAGCTCAGCTGGATCTTCTATTTAGAGGATGTGCACAACATAAAATATGTGAAGAGCCTCGGACTAGAGGAGAAGAGTTATATAGTTGTGAGACCTGAGGAGAGCAAAGCTTCATACTATAGATGGGGATCTAGGGGAGAAATGTGGTTCAAGCTAATCGATGAAGTATTCTCTATGGGCCTCAAAGTGGTATTCTTGCCCAGATACGAGGATCAGAGAAGGGCAGCTGAGGAGAAATATAGGAACACGATAAATAGAGAAAAGCTAATAATCCCTCCACTCGATAAGGCGATAGGACCAGCCCTGGCCAAAAACGCTCTAGCTGTAATAACAGGCGGTGGCACCATGGCTAGAGAGGCAGCACTCTACGGGGTTCCTGGAATCACTTTCTTCCCACTAGAGCTATCCGTAGATAAATGCCTAGCGTCTAAAGGAGCCCCAATATATAGAGTTGAAAATCTAGAGGACGCTTTAAAAATAATCAGGGAAACCATTAAAAACCCCGAGATCTATAAAGAGAAGGCAAGAAAAGCAATTCAGGGGATGAAGCCTCCTCACGAAACTATATACTCCTTAATACAACAGCAGATCATTAGTCAAACAGAAGCTAATTAACATTAGCAAGAAGCAAGAAAACAAACAGCCTGTCCTCATGCTTGTCGGCCGCTGTTGATTTTCTTTTGTTTGGGTTGCTATTTGCTGACCTCCTCCCCCGCCTTCAGGTCGCCATTCTTTTGATCATAATCACTTTCAGGCGGATCATCGGCTCCTCCATCTATTCGGGTTCTCATATGTCATCTAGGGGGCAGAAAGGGGTGGCCAAGGATCCCCAGGATATTCCTAGGATTTTCAATGCCCTTTCCTAGTGTTTAGCTTCCCAATAGCATCTCTATCTGCTTCAAAACCACATCTAGGGCATCTAAGCCTTCTACAACCAACTTCTTCTAATCCCTTGGAATCACATGTGGGACACTTAGATGATGTTCCGCTTGGCTTTGCTATGACTAGTGACACACAGTGTTTCTCAGCCTGCCAATTAATCCGCTTCCCTATTCTTCTGTAGCCCATTATGGTGAGCTTTGTCCTGTGATTCTTGTTCTCGATCCTTCTCAGAGAATTTATCAGCCTGGTTAGATCTTCCCTAGCAACTGTGTATCCGAGCCCTTAGCAAGCCTCATGATCTTAAGAGAGGTCTTCCTAGCCCGGTTCTCCAATATATTTTTAGCCTTCCTGTGGTAGGATCTAACCCTGATCAGGATCCCTTTTCTCCTTCCCAGGCAGGGTATATGGTAGATGAGTATTTCTTCTGGAGATTCTCTGTAAGGATCTTCAATCTATGGGCTCAATCAACAGCTGCATCCCTCTCCTCATTAATCACGTGATCTCCATAGACAGTCTTCCTCTCATTAACATTAGCAGCAATAACATCCCTAGGCTAGTATGGCTTTGGTCTAGGGATCTTCTCGTATATTCATAAGATCATCTTATTATCTCTATATACTAGCCTTGTCTCCCCGCTCTCATAATCATCATATTTCCTATCCCAGCTAATGATCCTGAGTTTAACCCTGCCTATGATCTCTACATAGCCTTCTTTGACCCAGTAGCTTTGCCTTGGGTGTAACAACATACTTAACTTCCTAACCCTAGGCCTCCTCCCCTTCTTAAGATTATTCCTCCAAGCTCTTGCATTAGTAAGAGCATCTCTTTGACAATCAATGGCAAGCCTAGGTGGGAGACCGAACCATTCTCTCAGCTCTCTATAGAGTGTTCTATGCACATCCTTAATGCTCCTCAAATTTTTGGCTCAGGATCCTGTTTATGGCATAGTTAAGAGCTACATTATATCTCCTGAGAAGCTCCATGGCCCCAGGCTCGGGACTAACCACCATCCCGATCGAGAGGACTAGCACCCCTTCATCGCCAGAGGCCATAGAGCCCTTCCAAACACAATTAAGATCCTAAAAGCTAATAAACCATCCCCCACCTTAAAAGGCGAGGCCTTTCAGTTGTAACGCATAATGGTGTTTAGCCATTAATTCCTCGCCAGGGGCTAACACTCGGGACCAAGCAATAGAAACCCAGCCTTCCAGGGCGGGGAGAAGGTCATTAATACACGAGGCTCAGCAATAGAAACCCATCTTATAAGTGCTGAAAGGTGTGTGTTATTATGGGGGAGAACTGTTATTAGAAGTATAAAGCGTATGGTGGCTATAGGTATTCTATTATTTATAGCTTCAGCTCTGGCTGGCATTGTTTCTCCAGATAGTGTGAAAGGCGCTCTATATGGATACTTCAGCGAGAGGGCCAAGGAAATTGAGAGTGCTGTGAAGGGCGGGGGTCTGATAATCCTTCCATTGCTTATATTTAGTAATAATCTCATGGTATCCCTCATAATCCTAGCATTGTTTCCAACGATTATAGGTCCATGGATCTTCATGTCTTTCCAGGGTTTTGCGACAGGTGCTATTATTAGCTATCAAGGCGTTGATGAAGGCATATCTAACCTAACATCTCTTATCCCAGGATGTAGATTGTCTCCCAACGAACTCGCTATTGCAAAGCTATCCCTCTTAATACCCCATGGGGTTTTCGAGATAACCGGGATCGGTGTTTTCTTTGCATCATCAGTCAGGTTATCGATCGAGCTTCTCGGATACATTATGTGGAAGCTCGGTAAAAAGCAGGAAAAACCCAACATAAGTAGGGCTTTCGGGTCCCTCAGAATACCACTGCTAACCGGAGTATTGCTTCTAATAGTAGCCGCATTCGTGGAATCTTTCATAACACCTATTATAGGCTTCATATCAATAGTATTCCTATGCAGATAGCTATTACTTGATAGATAAGAAGCAGCAAAGGAGGCGAGAGGTGGCTTAGAGAGGTAGCATCCATGATAAATATTTACCTAGGGGCCTCGAAGCCTTTTATGAGGGCTATGCCCAGAAGGGCTTCAGGGTTCTAGGCATAACCCTAGATGGAAGCCCGGTGCCGCTGGGTTCCACAGCCACCCATAAAACCACAGGGGTATCCAAAACCCTGTGGGAGAGGTGGAAGTCCCTCGACGGCCACAGGGAAACCATAGAAACCCTGTGGATCAAGAAGCAAGGTAACCTAAAACAAAAGAATATCAATAACCATCAATGACATCGGAAGACAAGCGGAATTGCGATTTTCTATAGATATGTTTATAAGCAATAAATGTAATGGTTTTAGTGGATATAACGTTGAGGATCTCCGGGTCTGATATATATAGAGATCTTGTTGAGATCAAGAATAGAAGACCTCTAATACATCATATAATGAATTATGTGGTTATGAATGATGCTGCTAATGTAGCACTCGCTATAGGTGCCTCTCCGATTATGGCACATGCTATCGAGGAGGTTGAGGAGCTTGCCTCAATGGCGGATGTTATCTATATAAACATCGGCACACTGGATAGCCACTGGATCCCCTCCATGGTTACCCTTGCAAAGGCCGCATCTCGGAATAATAAGCCTCTGATCCTAGATCCTGTGGGTGCTGGGGCTACCAGGCTTAGGACGGAGACAGCTATTAAGATCCTGAATGAGGCTGAGGTCTCTATCCTTAAGGGTAATGGGGGTGAGATAACAGCTATAGCAGGTATCAGTGGCATGGTTAAGGGTGTTGACTCGCTTGGAGGCCCCTCTATAGATATTGTGGAAAGGGTTGCGAGGGAATATGGTACAACGGTTTTTGCATCAGGTCCTATAGATCTTATATCCGATGGTTCTAGATATGCTGAGATTAGGGGAGGCTCAGAGTTCTCTAGATATGTAACCGGGATGGGCTGTATGCTAGGCACTGTGGTATCTGCTTTTGCAGCAGTTAATAGAGATCCTCTGAGAGCCTCTATAGACGGGTCTGTTTTCTTTAAAAGGGCGGCTGAGCTAGCCTCTAGAAGGGCTAGAGAGCCCGGCAGCTTTAAGGTTGAGCTGATAAATGCTATATACTATATAAGCTTGGATCATCTGAGGGATATCGAAGTACAGATAAGATCTAGGTAGTCTTCTCAATAGCTTTTAGGAAGAGATCTTCAATAGATGCTCTGCCGAGCCTCATCTCGATTATAGATCCTCCTGATCTATTGATCGCCTCGCAGATCTTTTTCCTAGTAATCTTATCATCGCCATCCCCACTTATATAGATCTTTATCTTATTGCCTATCTCAATAACATCCTTAACACCATCAATATCTCTAATAAGGCTTGAGATCCCGGGGACCTCCTCATACAACGTTACCTCGACCTCTTTATCTCCTCTTAGCGCTGCCTCGACCTCTTCCCTAGTACCCGATACAACTATCCTCCCTCTATTTATTATAGCTATATGGGTGCTTATCCTCTCAACCTCCTCGAGCACGTGGGACGAGTATAGGATTGTCTTGCCCTCTTTAACAAGTTTTACAAATAGATCTTTGAACTCTATCCTTGCCTCAGGATCTATTCCCATGAGAGGCTCATCAAGGATTAGCAACTCTGGGTTAGGAAGAATAGCTTGGGCGATGGCAAGCCTCTGAACCATACCCTTGCTATAGGTACTAATTCTCCTCTTAGAAACCTTCTCAAGCCCCACCATCGATAACACCTCCGAGATCCTGGATCTGGAGTCCCTGCCAAGTCCATATAGATCAGTCACTAGCTTTAGATACTCCTCACCACTCATAAACTCTGGGAATGAGGGAAGCTCAGGCACATAGCCAATCCTAGACATTACGTCTGCACGTCTAGAACTAGGATCCATTCCAAAGATCTCTACATAACCCCTATCCTGCTTAATAAGCCCAACACAGATCCTTATAAAAGTACTCTTACCGGCTCCATTAGGACCTAGAAGACCATATAGAGACCCCCTAGGAATAGCCAGATCCACACCGTTGAGCGCTACTATCTCCCCATATCTTTTAAAAACACCCTCAGACCTTAACACGGTATCTATAGCTCCACACCCCAATAAATACTAGTGATTAAGAAATTTTTGTATTGACTTTTGGGCTAATCTCCTCGAGATCTGGAGATACAGGATTTATTTATTCCTTGATATAATTATATTATAGCGTCTCACGAAAACAATCTTTATGGACAATCGAGGAGAGCATATTTCCTTGTAACTAGCTTTTTTCTCTGTCATCTTTTAATCTTAATATTTTCTTAGCTGTTTTGGCTATAGTGTTTTCATGGTGATCATAGTCTAGTAGTATGGTCCTGACTCCTAGATCCCCCAAGACCTTTATAGCTTTCTCTATACCTATTCTCTCTAACACTTTAGTCGCTATCCATTGATTCTTCAGAGATCCGATCTCTTTCCTTATTATTTCTAAATATCTCTTCAAATAGCCCTCGTGATCCTCCCACCTAGACTTTCTCAGAGATATTGAGAGTGATTCAGCCTGTCTAGAGGCTGGGTATATACCGCCGCCGCTGAAGGGCTTTACAAAGCCTGCTGCATCACCTATCGAGATTACGCGTCCTCTATAATGCCTAGCCAGGGGATAACTTCTAATAATTAATCCTCCGTATATCCTCCTAAGGATGTCATCCCTCAGATATCCCAGCTTTCTGAGCCTGGCTAGAAAGAGCTTTATGGATCTCTGCGCGTCGCTCTTCAAATCAGTCGCCACACCTACTAATGCTTCTCTTCCGTCTATAGGTACTAGCCATGCGAAGAATCCTCTGAAGATTCTATCGTCTATAAAGACCAGGATCTCGCTTTCATGCACT
Organism: Desulfurococcales archaeon; assembly: GCA_032249255.1. Lineage (GTDB taxonomy): Archaea > Thermoproteota > Thermoprotei_A > Sulfolobales > AG1 > AG1. The sequence continues at coordinate 18,510 of JAVVGE010000019.1, forward strand.
CCTTTAATAGCTATATACCCCTGTACTCCGAGGAATAGATCATGCTTCCTTGATAGTCCAAATTTTCTCGACATAGTGCCAAGGGATCCCTCTGCAAGGGCGATTAGAGATCCTTCCACTCTTCTAAGCCCTCCTTTCTCATTAACAATGGCTCGGCCTTCTAGATCTATAGATATGACTCTAGCCTTGGTATAGATCTTTGAGCCTCTGTCTCCGGCCTCCTTAGCTAATAGCCTCTCCAGTAAGATCCTATCAAGCTTATAGATCCTCTGATCAGGCTTTAGCATTACTAGATCCTTTCCTTCGCTGTTCAAAACCCTGATATATTCATAGCTAGATACAATGCTCTCTCTAGCAGGAGAGCCTATGATCCCTATAGTATCCCGACTAACTATCCCCGTGCAGTGCGGGGGCAAACCTATCTCGGGATTCTCCTCAAAGACCTCCGAATCGGGGATCCGCGACGCTAGTAAGAGGCCTGAGAAGCCTCCCCCAACAATTATTATCCTTTCCATGTTGATCAGCTATCTGGGATGTTTCAGAGGTCTTCTAAGCCCTAGAGATGCTAGAGCCCTAAGAACTTCCTCAACGTATTTCTTAACCTCGTTAACATCTATAGACCTGGCTCTCAGTTCTCTATAAATAACCTCCTCGACTACTGAGTAGTTCTTATACCTCTCGTTAAGATATCTCCATCTAATCCCCTTAAGCGCCTCAGCCAGATCGCCTCTAAATGGTATGGCTCCCCTCAGCATTAGAAAAGCTATTATGGGGTAGCCTATGTATCCTCTATACGTAGTGCCATTATCATTGCTATCTGCAACCCTCTCCCCAAGATCTAGATATACTCTGTAACTCCTATCCCCTTCAGAGCTCACCACCAGAGCCTCGCTCTCGGAGATCAACTTGATCCTTCCATCAGCTATGGCCCCCAGAGCCTCCAGAACCTTTATCCTGGGAGGTGTTCTGAGGGGCTGCAAGCTATTCCCTCGAGATCTTCTCAGCGTATTTCTCGTAAGTCAGCAGATCCTTAACCTCCTCCCTATTAGAGATCCTTACCTTGAATATCCACCCATTGCCATATGGCTCGTGGTTTACTAGCTCAGGCTCCTCCCTCAGCCTTTCATTAACCTCAACAATCTCTCCAGAGACCGGGGTGTAGAGATCCGCCACGGCCTTTATACTCTCTATAACCCCTACAGAATCTCCCTTCCTAACTCTAGATCCTTTCTGAGGCAACTCAACACCTATAACATTTTTCAGCTTCTTCTGAGCATAATCCGTGACTCCTACAACAGCAATGTCTCCCTCTATCCTAATCCACTCATCTGTCTCAGTATATAAAAGATTCCTAGGAACTCTATAGCCTTTTACAATAACCTCCTCCATCTATACTCACCCAAAGGGGTAAGGATCCATGTCCTCTAGAGTCTCTAGGTGAGCGTCCAGTCCCAGCGGCACCGGGCTTCTATCTACGCTCATAATCTCGAGGCTCACCTGGGCAGTGTGCAAAGCTTTATTCATTTAGATAGCACCATCAAGAACAATAGTGATTGAGAACTTATAAAATCCGAAGGGGATAACCAGCTACGAAACATTCTTATTCTGGGGGACAAGCGGAAATGCTTATAACTGCTATTATTTCTTTATCAATGGGTAGTCAAGCATCTTTGCCTCGTAGAGCCTGCCTCTAATTTCTATATCAACACTCATTCCAGGTAATGCATGGCTGCTCTTGACATAACCCATGGCTATTGGTCTATCGAGATATGGTGAGTATGTACCGCTGGTTATATATCCTATATCCTCCCCCTCATATAGCACTCTATAGCCTTTTCTAGGTATGAGTCTGGTTCCTTTCTTAAGCCTGAACATATATCTAACCCTGCTAACTCCCCTTCTACCTATCTCGCCGAGAGCCTCGCACCCTATGCATCCCTTCTTACCCCTCGTATAGACCCAATACCTAGCTTCTAGAGGATTCACATCCTCATCTATATCCTCTCCATATAGTACATAGCCCATCTCGAGTCTCAGGCTATCCCTTGCTATGAGCCCCGCTAATTTAATCCCCAGCGACCTAGCTTTCTCTAAGATCTTTAGGGCGGTCTGGGGACTCGCAATGATCTCGAAACCATCTTCACCGGTCCATCCACTCCTACTTATAATATCGATCGTCCCAAGAGGTATTCTGAGTCTCTCGAGGAATTCGAGCGACTTGAGCCTCTCTGCATCACCGAGCCCTAGCATCGAAATATGCTGGGGGGAGCTGGGTCCTTGGAGAGCCAGCATTGCCGTGTCTGTTGTAATGTCTCTTATACTAACTCTATAGCCGCTCCTAGAGGCCCATTCCTGGAGCCAGTTGTAGATCTTCTCTCTATTTATTGCATTACATACTATTAGCCATCTATCGCTTGAGAATCTATATAGCATTACGTCGTCTTTGAAGCCCCCTTTATCGTTTAGAAAGGCTGTTGGTCCTACCATCTTCATATCGCTGGAATCCTTTAGATCTTTTGGGAGCAGCTTATCAAGAAGATCTATGGTCTCGGTCCCTTCAACAAGGATCCTACCCATGTGGCTTATATCGAATAGAGCAGCGTCGCTTCTAACAGCCATATGCTCTGAGAATGGGTCTCCATAACTCATAATGGTCTCGAAACCGGCGAAGAAGCCTACGTCACCACCATAGCTTTTCAGAATATCGAGGAGAGGTATCCTCGGCATATGATCACCATGATATATCTCCTCAAGAACATATATAGAAGTGTGAGAGTCCTAGATGGGTATTTCTTAAATAGTGATCAGCTTAATAGCTATTAAAAGGGCCCTGTATGAAGGATCATAGGACACGCTTCATCGAGGATCTGGTTAGAAGCATATCTTCAAGAGATCCTATCCATGGATGGGATCACATAGAGAGGGTTAGGAAGCTGTGTAGGCGAATAGCTCTGGCTATAAAGCAGGATATAGATCTACTGGCACTCGATCTCGCAGCCCTCCTCCACGACATAGGTAGGTATATAGGGGGGCAGGGGCACCATGCAGAAGTATCTGCAGCATTCGCAGAGAAGATCCTCAGGACGCTCGGCTATAGAGAGGAACTTATTATAAAGGTCGTTGATGCAATAGCGAGTCATAGCTATAGCTATGGTCATGAACCCAAAACAATAGAGGGTAAGATACTAAGCGACGCAGATAAGATAGATGCGATAGGGGCAATAGGTGTTGCAAGAGCATTCATGCTCGGAGGTGTGTGGGGGAGAAGCATATGGGACACAGCTAGACATTTTGAGGAAAAGCTTCTTAAGCTCTATGACAAGCTATATCTCAGCGAATCTAGAAAGATAGCTAATGAGAGGAGCGATACGCTAAAGCGGTTCTATGAACAGCTTGTGAGGGAACTCTCGGACGAGGTTAAAAATAGCGATGAAGATCCCAATTCATAGGATAGAATATATGGCCCCACAGGGCTGAGAGAAAGTCATATATATCTATCTCTGTAGTATAGCTGTAATGGTTATATAGGCTTTATCTCTTTACCTTTATCTATGTATACTATCCCCTCCGATATCATGGCCTCCACTAATATCTTTTCCTTGGCTGAGAGCGCGTTTATCTCGTCTACCTTGATGGGCATCCTCGAGATCAGGGATTCGTAGAACTGCTTATCTACTATAAAATCCCCTACTACGACCACGTCTCCTCTGTCTATGTAGTATTCCAGGCTCTCCATATGCTTTGAAACCTCTTTACGGGCTTCTGCTATTGTCATGAGCTTCTCCTGGGACAGTATCTCAAGGAACTGATCCCTTTGTCTCTGCGGTTTTTCAACAGTCTGAAGAGCCTTTATAAACACCTTGAGCTCTGATAATTCCTTCTCGAGCTTCGATAGGTTCTCTAGAGCATCTTCAAGGGTTTTCTCTAGCTCCGTAACCCTCTCTTTGAGCTCCCCTATTTCTTTCGATATATCTGCCTCTCCCTGAGGGGCATAGGTCTGCTCGGCTGCTCTCTCCTGCTGAATCTCTTTTCTAGCCTGGCTCCTGGCTATATAGCCCTTGCTAGTTCTGACCACAAGACCTCTCTCCCTAAGCCTTAGTAATGAGTATCTAACTGTCACTATACTGAATCCTAGGCCATCAGCTATCTCTCTGGGTTTTGAATATGGGTGCTTCTGGAGATAGCTGAGAACTAGCTTATCTATGTTGGTGCTCAAGCCTCTATATACCCACTAATCTATATTTAAGGGGGGATTTAACTGAGATCCCTTATCGCTCTTCCCAGCTCTTCTCGAGATCACCTCCACCTCTCCGAGCCCTATCCCTCTACCCCTCCCTATCCCGAGGTAGTTAGCTAGCGCTAGTGATCTCTCCATAGCCTTTCTAGTAGCCTTATGGTGGATGTTCATCTCAATATATCCGGTGAAGCCTCTGGCCTTTCTAATCCTTCCACCCTGGTCTCTCCCGATAATAACTGTAACAGGTCTGATCCTATGGCCTATAATCTCTGTAAGTGCTGTCCCCATAACAGCGACTCTGTAGGAATATATATCATCCTTATCATTGGGCTTAAACAACTTGAGATCCTCTGGGGCTACTCTATTCCACAGCCTAAGTGCATAGCTAAACAGAAAGCCGGGTATAGGGAGTGTTGATGTTCCTATTCTAGCCTTTGAATACCTATCCATGATCTTTTTAACAGGCGGTATCATGATCTTGGAAGATAGTATGGTGGGCGTTATGAATCTCATAACAAGTCCTTCCGAAAGATCTAGAGATAAAGTTGAAAAATCCCCTATCACCTCGATGCTTTCAACCGCCACGTCGAAAACCCCATATGGGGTGCTGACCAGATCTCCTGAGAAGCTGGCTATATCGCTTAGAGCCTCCCTCGAGACGTAGGCAGAGACCCTGGACAGAAGCCTAGACCCCCCTGGAACATGTAACACGCCTGCCTCCTCACCTACTCTATACAGTCTCTTACCATTCTCCCCATAGAGGCATGAAATGAAGAGAGGCTTATACTGATCCCTGGAAGAGCTTAGAACCCTTAGAGGAGGAAATAGACGCCCAGAATCTATCATATACTTAACCACCTTGGAGCTCAGAGGAGGTAAAATAGAATCTCTAGCAGTCCTTAAACTCAGATTGATTCTAACAAGCATACCCTTCTCAACAGACCTCGAGACACCTTTATCACTACTAACCTTTTGATCCAGGAATAAGCACCCCATATAGATAACCGGAAAAAGCTATTATACATAGCGTCCACCTCCCACTAAGCCCACAACGCTTGACGAGAGGCTCATTACGCCGTTCTGAAGCTATTTTGGGTTCCGTATATGCTTAAAGGGTTATTGCCATGTTTTTTCTATAGAGCCCCACAATGCAGGTGGGGATAGAGACCCAAGCGAGACTCATGCAGATACCAAGGGATAGAGGAGAGCCAGGATGCGGGGTTTCCCCACAGCAATGAACCTGAGGAAGCTATGAAGGTGGAGCTGTGGGTCGGGGTCACCCCGAGCGGGAGGAGCCCAGCGGTATGGATCCCGATGAAATGGGATCTTGAGGGCGATGAAGCCAAGGGAAGAGGACTTGATATCAAACAATATCAAGCCCAATGAAACCCTAACCCCTTAGGCGCGCTACCCTTATCTTGATTGGAGCAGCTGTATATATGTGATCATCTATGGAGACTTTTAGAGGGGCTTTATGATATTAGGGGGTTTGACTATATGTGAAGCTTCAAGCTCCTCTTTATGACCTTAACGACTACGAGTGTCGATGTCCTCTCGATTTCTGGGGGTTTATCATGCTTTCTAGGAACCTCATGAAATGCTCTCTCGAAGGGAATTTCGCCATTACGACGAAGTCTATGTCTCCTAGGACGAAGTATACTGATTGTACATATGGATAGCTAGCTATCATCTCCCCTATCTTCTCGTGGTACCCCTTTCCATATCTTCCCCTCACAAGTGTTATTGTTATGTATTCAAAGCCTAGTTTCTCGGGGTCTAGTATTGCTCCGTATGATTTAATAAGCCCCATAGATTCTAGTCTTTTAACTCTATAGTAGGCAGTTGGGGTTAGGGTTTCATTGGGCTTGATATTGTTTGATATCAAGTCCTCTTCCCTTGGCTTCATCGCCCTCAAGATCCCATTTCATCGGGATCCATACCGCTGGGCTCCTCCCGCTCGGGGTGACCCCGACCCACAGCTCCACCTTCATAGCTTCCTCAGGTTCATTGCTGTGGGGAAACCCCGCATCCTGGTTTTCCTCTTCCTTCTCCTCTTGCCTTCTAGATATCTCCTCCTAATGTTTATAGATGCAACCTTATGCCTACCCATTTTTAATCCGCATCTAGGGCATTCGAAGACATGCCCCTCTTGGGTCTCACAACATACCCGCATCTGGGGCATTCTCTAGAGGTGTTGCTAGGATCTACATAGGCTGTTAAAGCCACCTCTGATATTCTTCTATGTATTCTTTTCCAAGGTGTTCTAGCATTCCTCTTCCTCCTATTCTTAGCCCTTTTCCTGCTAACGAGAT
>JAVVGE010000020.1:0-24984 GCA_032249255.1 Desulfurococcales archaeon
CATATGTTGATGGCAGGGTTGTTGAGAGAGACGTTGTGGGAGCTATAAACATCGGTCTTAAATACCTATCCTCTCCTTAGATGGGAGACCCATGGCGTTAGGTTTGACCGGAACCCATGTGGTGTGAGTGAAGCCTGTGAACCCACATCAAGGCCGAACCCCGCTAGCGGAAATACAAGTATTTGAAGGCACATCAAATACCGTTAGAGGGAAACGCTTTTTTAAGCCTCTTTAGAAATCTTTAATCTAACATTAATAAACATCATGAGGCTAAAATAATATATAGTAATCAAGAGATAGATGGAAAAGCCTGAAGAGTTACTTGGAAGATATACACTAGCTATCCAGCATAATGAAAGAGGCATTTAGGGTAACACGAGATATCATCTTCCTGCATTAAGATGTAGATCCTCTTTATTGATGTTGCGGCTGTGCTCGGAGTTGCTCTAAAGTTGTTGAGAATCGATAGGGGATCAGAGATTCTCGGAGATCCTTAGCAAATGCATCTCTAGATTAGTGGAAAGGGATCTACGAACCTATTAAGGAAATCCGCACTTTTAGTATTGGGCTAGATAGGGTCACGTGCTTATAACTCCTATATGCATTATATTTATACCGAGTGAAAGAGAGGTTTTAAAAAGATCTGTATGATTAATGAAAGCTATATATAGTAATTCTTCAGCCTGTAAAGATTTTTCTAGATTGAGGTCTAAACCATTCGAGGAGCCAGGATCCTCTCTACACTCATAATTGGTCTTCCATCTATCTCTATCGGTATCTTGGCTGGTGGGAACTTGGTATATAAGGGTATTCTCTCAGATAGCCTTTCTTCATATGTGGGGACCAACGGATTCTGGTAGAAAATACCTATGTAGATCTTCTCTCCCCATGTAGCCAGCTCCCATGCTCTCTTAGCCTTTTCATCAGCCTCTTCAGGGGTTTTAACAACAGGATCCCATCCAGGGAGAGATTCTAGTTTAACTATCCTCTGGGCATATACTTCTCTGGTATATACATCATTATATGTTGGACATGGCTGAGCCACATCTACCAATGCGAGCCCCTTATGCTGTATAGCCCTCTTAAATATCTCCTTCAAATGAGACACATCGTAGGCATAGCCCCTGGCTACAAAGGTAAACCCGGACGCAAGGGCAAGCCTGATGGGATTCACAGGATCCTGTATATTGGCTCTCGGTAACGCCTTAGTCTTAATCCCCCTAGGAAGGGTCGGCGATGCCTGTCCCTTAGTCAATCCATAAACCTGGTTATTGTGAATAACTATCACCATATCAGGATTCCTCCTACCGATAGAGACCAGATGACCAACACCTATACCTAGCTGATCCCCATCGCCCCCGAATACAAGCACCTCGAGCTCTGGGTTAGCCAGCTTTATCCCTAGCGCAAATGGAACAGGCCTGCCATGGAGCGTATGGATGCCGTTCGCATTTATATAATGAGGTATCTTGCCGGAACACCCTATACCGCCTACTATAACCACCTTTGAGGGGTCCAGCTTAAGTTCACCAAGAGCGGTGATAGCTGCATTCAGTATCCCATAGTCACCGCATCCCGGACACCAGTCTGGGCTTACATTTGATTTAAAGAGCTGCTGAACCTGAGCCATACTATACACCCACTTTATACCATATAAACATAGCTACAGAGCTAAAAAGCTGCGCATGGTCATCTGGAACATTATTGGATATAAAGGTATGAAGCATATATAGATATGGTGACGAGCGCCGGGGTGCCCGAGCGGCCTAAGGGGGTGGGCTCGAGACCTCCAGCATATATGGGGACAAGAGACCCACTGGGGCTCCCACCCCGCGCGGGTTCAAATCCCGCCCCCGGCGCCTGAGCTTCTTATAAACCTCTACTACTTATTATGTACTACTATAACTCTGCTAGCGTTATTAATTATATGACCAGGGTGTATAAATCTGGAGAGCCTGGGATCTATTCTCAAGATCGATATAAGATCCGTTTTTCTATATGATGACGCCGTCCTGAGATCTATTGAGAGAGCCTTAGGAGGAGATATAGCAAGTATACTATACTCATTAATCGAGCCTCCCAAGAGACTATATCTCAGAGTAAATCTTTTGAGAGCATCTAGAGAAGACGTATTAGAACTGATAGAGAGGGAGGGATATAGGGCTTATGAAGATGAGGATCTAGAGGAAGCAATATACATACCAATCGAAGGTCCCCATCACATAGAGTGGAGGGAGAAGATCGTTGTAGCTGATAAGAGGGCGTCGGAATCTATTATCATGGGCTCTAACCTATACTCTCCAGGCGTTATATCGTGTGACAACGTTAAAGAAGGAGACGAGGTAACTGTGGTTTCAGATAGCAGGATTGCGATAGCTATGGGAAGAGCGAAGATCGCGTGTGAGGAAGCTATGAAGAATAGGAAAGGGGTTTTTATAGAAGTGGAGAAGAGCCTATATAGAGCAGCTCCTATTAGAGAACTTACAGTATGGCATAGAGGTCTTATATATCCCCAGTCATTTCCATCAATGGTTGCCTCTAGAGTATTGGACCCAGGTACTGGAGACGTAGTTATAGATATGTGTGCCGCCCCTGGGGGCAAAGCTGGGCATATATTTGAGATATCTAGGGGAATGGCTGAGATATATGCTATAGATCACTCGGCGAAGAGGATCTATGAGATGTTGGAGAACTTCAATAGGTTGGGATATGGGGATAAGATCAGGATCTACAGACTTGATTCTCGATATATAAGCAAGGATCTATGGAGCGTGAGGCCTGACAAAATAATCATAGATCCGCCGTGCACAGCTACTGGTGTTAAGCCTAAGCTGTGGCACAGGATCTCAAAGCATGATATGGATAACCTTGTTAAATACCAGAGACAATTTTTGAGAGAGGCTGAAAAGCTTCTCAAGGAAAGGGGTATCCTAGTATACTCAACATGCTCTATAACATATGACGAGAATGAGATGCTTATAAAAGAACTAATTGATAGTGGAGGCTTCGAACTTGTTGAACCTCCCAGTTGGGTTAAGAAGAGAGCCTCTATGACTAGCTATGGGATGATCAGATTTGACCCTAGATCCGGCTACCCGGGATTCTTCATAGCGATACTGAGAAGGAGAACCGGTCATTAGAGAAACCATGTTTCAGAACAAGAGAAACAAGATCTTCTATTTTAAAGGTATATATGTCCATGGATTCCAGAAATATAGGGGGTCGGGATATGTCAGAGATGATCAGGGAGGTCAAGGTAGTAAGTTTCAAGAGAAAAGGGATTCATAGCCATATAAGGGGTCTAGGCCTTGATAAGAATGGAAAGCCAAAACCGGTTGGAGACGGCTTAGTGGGGCAGCTTGAGGCCAGAGAGGCTGCAGGTATAGTTGTACAGATGATTAAGGAGGGTAAGATGGCTGGAAGAGGAGTCCTATTTGTGGGGCCCTCAGGAACCGGGAAGACTGCAATAGCTATTGCAATAGCTAGAGAACTGGGTGAGGACACGCCCTTCGTTGCTATGGATGCCTCAGAGATCTACTCATCAGAGATCAAGAAAACCGAAGTGCTTATGCAGGCCCTTAGGAAAGCGATAGGTGTCAGGATCAGAGAGTTTAGGCTTGTATACGAGGGCTACGTTAAAGATCTTAAATATAGAGTCCCGAAATCACCCTACTCCCCATATATGATGGTTCCCCGAGAAGCAACTATAACCCTGGCGACTAAAGATGATCAGATGACTCTAAATGTTGGGCAGGAGATAGCTTCACAGCTCAGAGAAATGGGGATCAGAAAGGGGGATGTAATATATATAGATGCCCAGACAGGGTTAGTACACCTAGTCGGGAGATCCGATATCGAGGGGGCGAGGACCTATGACATAGACGTTGTTAAGAAAGTAGAGATACCCAAGGGGCCTGTTAAAAAGGAGAAAGAGATAGTTAGAACCCTCACACTCAACGATCTAGATCTCAGTCTAGCTCTTAGAAAGGCCTCCTTCTTTTCCCTCTTCGGCTTTGCTAGCGAGAGGGAGATAGATCCCGAGCTGAGAAAACAGGTAGATGAGAGTGTGAAGAGGATGATAGAGGAAGGAAAAGCGGAGCTCGTTCCAGGAGTACTATTTATAGATGATGTCCACATGCTAGATATAGAGTCTTTCAGCTTTCTCTCAAGAGCCATGGAGAGCGATTTCGCCCCAATCATAATTATGGCTACTAATAGAGGTATTACGAGGATAAGAGGCACCGATATAGAGTCTCCACACGGGTTGCCTCTAGATCTTCTGGACAGGCTCCTTATAATACCTACGAGACCATATACAGCTGATGAAATAAGGCAGATACTAAAGATAAGAATGCTTGAAGAAGAAATAGAGTTAAAGGAAGAAGCCCTAGAGGAGCTAGTGAAAATAGGCTCTGAAACCAGTCTAAGGCATGCTGTACAGCTTCTAGAGCCTTCAAGGATAATCGCAGAGAGGAAAGGAAGAAAAGAGGTTACGAAGGAGGATGTTATTGAGGTGCACAAGCTATTTATGGATACAAAACAAAGCGTCTTGCATGTGAAGAAATACGAAGAGATTTTCCTGAGATAGATCAACCGGCCATCCTAACTAATAATTTAATATTTAAAGGCCTGCCTCTCTTAAGTTAGAAGGATCTTAAGAATAGGATCACTGTTTTGAAAGTGAATAAGAGGATCTACGCGCTCTATAAATAGTATAGATCATCGCTATCGCTAGACCCATTGTCAGTCCTACTACTAAGTAGAACATACCCCGAATCCTGTTTGCCTCATCGATAGCCAGTCTCGAAGCGTCTTGCAGCGATTCAATACTCTTCTTGGTATTATTAAGTTCTCTTGATAGAGATTCTAGATTCCTGTATAGCGTAGAGTACTTGTTAACAAGATCTAGATACATATCCCTTAGACTAGTAACACTTGATATGAGAGATAGTAATGATGAGTTCATATTAGATATCTCAATAGATAGGGTAGATATGTTTCTATATATACTCTCTATCAGGGTGAACTCCTCTCTGGAGAGCGTCCTTATAGTATATACTGCAAATCCTTCTGCCCTGCCTAGTATCTCCCCTGTCTGCTGAGCCGAAGATGCATTGATCCATATGAGATAAAGCCCTAACCTGCTAGCATTCACCCTAACATCCAAACTGCTTACTGAGGCTCTATCAATTCTACTTAGAAGCTGCGGAGGATCGCTAGAAGATCCTAAGTAATATATATATACCGTAATGTTACTCACCACAGCCCTACCCCCGCTATACGTGTATATCTTAATAACCACAGAATCTCCTATAGCTATTGATTGGGGCCCGCTAACTAGTATCTGCAACTGACTATAGGGGATCAACGTGATACCCTGTATCCTATCTGGAGGGGGAGCTATTGTCACACTTACCGAAGATCCTATGAGCCCTATTAGATCTGAAGCAACTATCGATACAGTTTGTGATGTATCAACGTAGGGGAGCCTAGCATACAGATCAATTCTACCCCTTAGATTCGGAAAACCAATTGCTATAATACTACCCTCTATAGAGGGGTTTACAGCGCTCATGAATCTTATTAGTATTGTTTCGACAGCTGGGAAGCCATCTAATCTTAGAAATAGCTCTCTACCAGAGATGTAGGTGCCAGATGCTCTAATGCTGGGAAACACTTTAAATCTGCCATAGCTATACACACCACCATCGAGCGAGAATGCGTGGATATAGTGATCTCCGTAGTCGGATGGTGGAACAATGAATGATGCTGACCCTCCTGTAGCAATATATCTCTGATCATCTACATAGAGAGTGATCCTCCCCTGGAAACCCTTTATAGAGTAGGAACCTATAGAGCCGACGCTGAATTGCTGCTGAGAAACGGATCCCTCAAGTATTCTAAGCCTATACCCCATTATAGAGGTGACAAAGGTTATTGCATTAACGACACCATTTCCATATCTTATTCTAGAAACGTTGTCAACGCTGTACCTTTGCGCTGTCTCTGACAATAGATCATATATCTTTGCTGGTGTATAATTTAGACCAATGATCCTTAGTGCTTGAAGCCCGAGGGCTATGATCCCTGCGAGGGCCGGTGCTGCAGCACTCGTCCCAGTCCCGACAGCTAAGAGATCCTCCGATATATATGCCCCAGGGACCATAACCCCGGGGGCAACAAAATCAGGCTTATAGTACTCCCTTGGATAGTTATCTTTAAATGGCCATGTAGACGGGGGATCTGGCCACTCGACATACTCGCCTGAGCTGAATAGCGATACGCTATCATCCCTCTCGAGAGACCCAACGCCGAATACGCCCCATATATTACCAGGATTAGAGCTAGTGTAAACGCCGCCATTGCCTATAGCAGCCACTGGTATCATCCCCAGGTTTAGAAGAGTTCTAATAGCAGGTAGTAGGTAGTTAGAGTAGTTCCCCTCAGTGCCGAAGCTCATGGACACTATATTTGGTCTAACCGCTCTTCCAACGATCTTCGAGATCTTGGTGCCATTGCATAAATAAGGATCGGCAGCCCAGTCAAGCCCCGCCAGGACTTGGGCAAACGTGCCCGAGCCCGTGGGTAATACTAGAGCATGCATATATGTAGCTCCAGGGGCGTAGCCTATGAGTATATTTTTTGTGTCGCCGCCTACCGCTATAGATGTAACCCACGATCCATGTCCATCGGTATCGTGAGGAAGACTGCACACAGGTCTCCCCTTTGCATCAAACTCTATCCATCCTCCTGGGTAGCTGGGATCACTGGTGTTTATAGTAAACATCTTTCTACCTATAATGGGGTGATTTATATTCACACCTGTATCTAGGATAGCGATTATCGTGCCTTCACCGGTTATATTGAACTCTCTCCAAATAGCTATCGCACCTGTTCTAAAGAGCCCCCAATTAACGAGTGAGGGAACCTCCATAGATATTTGCATCTTCCTATAATCCATCAAGATAAATCTATCAAGGGATAGCTTCTTGAAAACAATATTAGGCGCTATTTCAGATACCATACCAAGAGATACCAGAGTAGGGAGTACGCTTAGATCTAACCTAGCATATATATAGGGTAAATTATCATAGACCTTTATAACCCTATTAGATCCAAGAACCTTGGATACAGCCTCTTTAGAAACCCCGCTATTATCACTCAAGATTACTATAGCCTCTGTACTCCCATTTTTAGATAACTCGCTGGATACCATAGGATCTAGCTTAGGACTGGATAACGAGCTCACGACACGATCTAAATATATAAGAGGCAATGATACCGTAATAATTATAAGGAATATTACTATAATACCTGTATTCAACGCTATAGCTGGTCACCAAAGTACTTTTCCCACTCCAGATTTTATATCCATATTCTTGATCCATCTTTTGATCTTATGATAAATAATGCTAGTACTAAGCGTCTTCATACCATACACATATAATACGGATCTCTCAGCATTGATGAGTCTTGTGGTACCCTTCGAACCTCATCCTAATATACTGCAATTTCCTATATTCCTTGAGAGAGGAAATAACAAGTCATCTAGTTCATAGCAAAACCCTTTAGCTATAATTCGTAACTAACGAGAAGCTTTCTCCCATACCGGGCAATCGAGCTCTTTAAAAGGATAAATGCTGTGTTATTGTTTATTGTCATGTTCCTATAAATAGCATTTTATAGACAATACTAAGTAACGCTTATAAGCATTGTAAGAAATCCTGGAATGAGGTGCTTTTGATGCGCCAATGGATATAGGTGGGAGGTCAGTTATAAGGGCCTCCCAAAAAGAAGAAATTGTCCCAGAATATTGGTACAATATATTACCAGATCTCCCAAAACCTCTCCCCCCGCCGCTTCTACCTAATGGATCGATACCCCCTAAGTCAATGCTTGAGAGATTGTTCCCCAGGTCTCTCGTAGATCAGGAGATGAGTTCCGAAAGATTTGCAAAGATCCCTGAGGAGGTTAGGGAGACCCTTATTAGTCTAGGAAGACCAACACCCCTTATAAGGGCTAGGAGGCTTAAGCAATATTTAAAGACACCAGCGAGGATTTACTATAAGTACGAGTGTGTGCTGCCCACCGGAAGTCATAAGGTTAACACCGCGGTAGCTCAGCTATGCTATAACAAGATCGAGGGTATCGAAAGGAAGTCCACCGAGACTGGAGCTGGTCAGTGGAGATCGGCTCTCTCACTGGCCGGAGCACTGTTTGGAGTTAGGGTTAGAGTATTTATGGTGAGGTCTAGCTATGATCAGAAGCCCTATAGAAGGGTTCTAATGGAGCTCTATGGGGCTGAGGTATTTCCAAGCCCTTCTACCATCACTAAATTCGGAAGATCGGTGCTGGAGAAGGATCCGAATCATCCAGGGAGTCTAGGCATAGCTATTTCAGAGGCCATCGAAGATGTGCTCTCAGATGAGAAGGCTAGGTATAGTCTGGGGAGCGTTCTTAACCATGCCCTCCTTCACCAGACAGTTATAGGGCTAGAGGCTAAGAAACGGCTTGAAGAGATGGGGAAGAATATGCCGGACTATGTTGTTGGATGTGTAGGAGGAGGATCCAATTTTGCAGGGCTTTCATATCCATTCGTATATGAAAGGCTTAGAGGAAAACACAATATAAGGTTCCTTGCAGTGGAACCAAGAGCTTGCCCCTCCCTCACCAGGGGTATATATACTTATGACTATGGAGACACAGCCGGGCTCACACCATTGTTAAAAATGTATGCAGTTGGGCATAGATACAGTGTTCCCCCGATCCATGCTGGTGGATTAAGGTACCATGGAGATGCACCCACGCTATGCCTACTAGTGGCAGAGAAGATCGTAGATACTGTAGCTTACCACCAGACAGAGGTCTTCGAAGCTGGCAAGATCTTCGCTAGAACCGAGGGTGTAGTACCTGCGCCTGAAAGTGCTCATGCAGTAAAAGCTGTCATAGATCTAGCGCTTGAGGCTAAGAAGAGGAATGAGAAGAAAGTGATCCTCTTTAATATGAGTGGCCACAGACTGCTAGATCTTCAGGGGTATAAGGAATATCTAGAGAGTAGTCTTATGGATTATGAGCCAGAAGTAATAGACCTCTCGTATTTACCAAAGATAGGCGAGAGGTAATGAAGAGCATAGGGGTCAGGATTGCATACTCGGATCTAGATTCACTGAAACCTCACGAGGAGAGCATTGAGGAGAGGATCCGATACGTTGAGAGCTCTATATCAGGAAGCGGGGTTCTCAGAAAGCCTCTTATAGCTGACGAAAGAACGGGCGTTCTAATAGATGGAACCCATAGATATAATGCTCTAAAACGTATAGGAGTGCCAGCTGCGCCCGTAATATATGTAGACTATCTATCAGAAAGCGAGATAGAGATTGATAGGTGGATCAGGATATACATGCTAAAAAATGTAGATCGAGGATTGATAGGTAAGATAGCCGATCACTTAAATAGCTTCTCATACGAGCCCCTTATAGAGATCGTGAGAGATGCATGTATCATAAAGCTTATAGGCAAACAACCTGCTGATGCCTACAGAGCTATTTCCCAGATAGAGAAGGACAGGGGCTTTATATCTAATATAAGGGCTATATTTTTTAGAAAGAGCATAAGCCCCAGGAATCTTAAAAAAGAGTACCTAGCGATCATACCACCTTGCCTCAGCAAAGAAGAGGTTGTAGAAGCTGGTATCACAGGCAGGCCTTTCCCTCCAAAATCTACTAGGCATATAACGATTCTGAAGAAGATAGAGCTTCACACAAGGATCAAAGATCTATTTAATAAGCGTTAGGATCTTCCCAGCCTTACAATTAAAAGCGTGCCACCTAAGTTGGGGCTGTTTCATAGCTTATTAATAGAAGTTATATTTATAAGCTTTTTTGCTTATTATACGGCGTTAGTTATTCAGAGCCTTCGGAGAGGTTGTTTGATCAAGGATGTTGAGGGAGGTGAGCAAGGCTGGAGCAAAGGCTAGGAGGAGGGATAGCAAAGAGTAGGAGTGGGTTGTCAAGCCAGGAGATAGGATCTTTGTTAGTAGAACCGTTGTTATACCCTCAAAGCAGTTATCTAAGAGAGAATTTAGGGTATTGGAAGAGATCCTTAACATATATAGCAAGATGCTTGGAGATGTGCTTCCCCATGCATCTAGGAATATTATTGAGAATTACTATAGGCTTGAGAATGGGGAGTATCGAGAGCTAAGGAGTATCTATCTAGATATCCCATCCCACTATGTTCACAGAGTATGCCAGGATGCTGTTGAAAGGGTTTCCTCTCTAAGGAGGAACAGGGCTAGACAATATGCTGAAGAGATCTTCGATGAGTTGGTTAAGCATCTAGGTCTAGGGAAAAAGGATCTTAGGGGTAGGAGGATCAGGAGATATCTCTGGAAGAAATCTTGGGAGATAGCTCGGGATCAGGTAGATCTTGAGATGATGGAGGGCAAACTAGTGCCTAGGATCAATAGTGTTAGCCTATGGCTAGTTGATGACCACATATGGAAACCGGTAAACCCAACTAAGATCAGGATTAATGGTTTTGAGAATATTTTCTTCACAAGCGTTGCCATTAATACCCATAGGGGTTGGGTGCACATAGATCTTGAGCCTTCTAAGGAGTTCTACAAGCTATTGGCTAGGGGTTTTAAGCCGACATCACATGCAAAGATCAAGCTTGATAGGAGGAATAGGAGGGCGATTTTCCACCTATCCCTCGAAAAAGAGGTCGAGATCTATAGGCCTGGGAATATTAAGCCTGTTGATGTTAATGAGAACTCCTTAGCAACTCTCTATGGGGCATTCTCAATAATCCTCGAGACAGACCTTGCAAAGACGACACTGGGCTATAGCTATAGGAAGGAGAGTATCCAGAAGAGAAACGGATCCTGTAGCAGGGAGACTAGGAAGGCCATGGAAAAGCTTAAGGAGAGAAAGAAGGAGAGGGACTATAGGATGAAGACAGCAAACATGATAGTCAGGGTGCTCTTAGGAGTAGGGGTGTCATAGTTATTGAGAGGATATCAGGTGATGACATCAGGTTCATGATCGCTAGGTATAGGAACAAGCAGCTGAGGCACAGGATATATCAGAGTGCTTTGAAGGGAGAGCTGAACGCGATAATAGATAAGGCAAAAGAATACGGTATACAGGTATTAATGGTAGATCCTAGGAACACTTCAAAGACATGCCCAATACATAAAGCTGTAATAGAGTATGGGGAGAATAGGATAGGTGTTTGTAGCAAAGGTGGTGAGAGATGGCATAGAGAGGTAGTTACATTGATAAATATCTATGCTTGGAACCCCGAAGCCCTTCTGGGCAATGCCCAGAAGGGCTTCGGGGTTCCAAGCATAGATAGGAGCCCGGTGCCGCTGGGCTTAAAAGCCACCAGTGAGCCCATAGAGATCCCAAGATCTCTTTGGGGGAGGTGGAGGTCCCTCAATAGCCACAGGGATGTTATTACATCCCTGTGGAAACAAAAGAACATAAAAGAGCATCAATAACCATCGAGGGACAAGCGGCTCGAAGCATACCTCTAATCCGATGATTGTAGAGATAGAATAGAACTAATAATACTGGCAGGTGATGCCCTAAACTCGGCGATAGGAATCTCGGCCCTTAAGGTGGGAAGGAGGCTATTCTCTCTTCTTAGACTCTAGATCGATCTTAAATTGGTTCTGAGCGGTGTGAGATACTGCTGGGTATTCTTTTTAACGTAGTAAGGCAATATATATAGGTGAGAGTTTGAGTAAGGAGAGGACTACTCTCTCAGTTATAAAAGCAGATATAGGATCTCTAGCTGGTCACCACATTGTTCATCCAGATACTTTAGCAATTACGTCAAGGATCCTGGCTGAGGGCAAGTCCAAGGGAATTATAAATGATTACTATGTAACTAATGTGGGGGACGATCTACAGCTCATAATGACCCATCAAAGGGGTGTTGATAACACATCTGTTCATGAGCTTGCTTGGACAGCTTTTAAGGAAGCTGCGAAGGTGGCTAAGGATCTAGGTCTATATGCAGCTGGTCAGGATCTTCTTAGTGATGCTTTCAGCGGTAATGTGAGAGGGCTGGGGCCGGGAGTGGCTGAGATGGAGTTTGAGGAGAGACCCTCAGAGCCTGTGGTCATTTTCATGGCAGACAAGACCGAGCCTGGAGCGTTTAACTTGCCACTATATAAGATCTTCGCGGATCCTTTTAATACTGCAGGGCTTGTTATAGATCCTAGGCTTCACCAGGGCTTTAAATTCACTGTCTATGATGCCTATGAGGGTAGGGAGATAACTCTTAACGCTCCTGAGGAGATATATGATCTGCTGGCCCTTATAGGAACGCCTGGCAGGTTTATAATTAGGAGGATCAATAGGAAGAGTGATAACGAGATAGCCTCTGTAGTAAGTGTTGAGAGGCTCAGCTTAATAGCTGGTAGATATGTTGGTAAGGATGATCCAGTAGCTATAGTGAGGGCACAGAGCGGTTTCCCAGCCGCTGGAGAGATTCTAGAGGCATTCACACATCCACACTTAGTAGCTGGGTGGATGAGAGGTAGCCACTATGGGCCTCTAATGCCAGTAGGGCTTAGACATGCTAAAGTCACAAGATTTGATGGACCTCCAAGGGTTGTTGCCCTGGGATTCAATATCAAGAATGCGAAGCTTGTCGGTCCAGCGGATCTGTTTGACGATGTAGCGTTTGATGAGGTAAGGAGAACGGCACAGATAATAGCAGAGTATATTAGGAGGCACGGCCCGATAATGCCTCATAGGCTGGGGCCAGAGGAGATGGAGTACACAACGTTACCAGAGGTTCTTCAGAGGCTAAGCGCAAGATTCGTTGAAACTGGAGAGAGGAAGGCTGCTAAGCCCAAGACCACATCAGAGCTCCTAACTCCGAGGGAAGAAAAAGGTGATTAGTGAACCCCTGGTGAAGCCCCCCCTTCTGGTTATTAATTTCAAAACTTATAGAACCTCCTACGGGTCTTCAGCTCTAGAGATAGCTAGAGCGTCTGAGAGAGTGTCAAGAGAACTCGGGATAGGAATCATAGTAGTTCCGCCCCTTGTAGAAACCTCGTTTATTGCGAGAAACGTGGCTATAGATGTTTATGCGCAGCATGGAGATCCCTTGTACTACGGTGCTCATACGGGTCATACACCGCTAGAGGCCCTAAGGGATATCGGGGTTAAGGGGGTTCTAGTGAATCATAGCGAGGACCCCGTAGATCTTAGAAATATAATAAGGATCTCCGAGATAGCTAGGGAAATAGGTATAGGAACAATAATATGCTCAGACAGCAGAGGTCTTGCCAAGATGATCGCTTCATATGCAAGACCAAATGCCATAGCTATCGAACCACCTGAGCTGATAGGAACCGGGGTCGCCGTCTCCAGGGCCAAGCCAGAAATTATTTTAGACGGAATTAGAGCTGTTAAGGAGGTTTCGAAGGAGATAGTGGTTCTAGCAGGTGCCGGTATATCGACAAAGGAAGATGCCTCAAGATCTATAGAACTCGGTGCTGAAGGGGTTTTAATATCATCAGCTATTATGCTATCAAAAGACCCTAGCAAGGCTATACTAGATTTTGCAGAATCTATGTTAAGAGCTTGGGATATGAGATCTAATAGATCTAATTAAATATCGAGTCTATCACTAGAGAAATTAAGGAGCTACAGTAGATCATCTATGCATCTCGAACTTTCTTAGACAAGGATTACGATTTTATGAGAGAATAGAGATAGCCTAGCCGGTGTATTTCTCTATCCTTCATCCAGATACATAGTTCTATCCGCTGTACCCATAACCACTTTTTTCGCCTTGAGGGACTTGGCTATATAATCAAACGATAGCTCTGGCCATGTATGTGAACCACATGAATATACATCAACAGTAGCGAATCTGTATTCTGGCCACGTGTGTATAGATATATGGCTCTCTAACACTATAGCGATAATGGATACACCTTCACCTATTTTCCATAGCTTCACATCGAGGAGGGTCATATTACCGACTTTCGCTGCGTCTATAACAACCTTTTCAAGCTGGTAGGGATTTCTAAGTATATCGGGGTCACATCCGTATAAATTTCCATAGACATGTTTACCTATAACCCTGGCATTAGCTAGGCGTGGATAGTTTGTAAGAGAAAAAGCTATAGTTGAATTCATCCCCACCCCCCTCCCCACCAAAGATTAGTAGTTCGTGTCTTTTAAGCATATAGACCTAGATGGATCTATTAAAACGATCTACATTATGGGTCCCCGTCGCTTCACCTCAATCATTGCCCAGCTCAGAGGGGGAGACCGGTCATCCCCAAATAAATAATACAGCCAAAGCTAATATCTAATAACCTTCTGAAACTGTTTTTGGTTTTCGTACTGATTTACAAGGTTTAGTGGCAAATTCCCTGTGGATCCCCACAAGGAGGGTGAGGATAGAGACCCAAGCGGGGCTCATGCATATACCGAGAGCTGACCTCCTCCCCGCCCTAAAGGGGCGAGGCTTCCATTTGGGCGGTTCGTCGGCCCCCCATCTATTCAGGTTTACATCTATCATCTGGAGGCAGTGGGGGCAGTCAGAGATCCCCCGGAATCTGCTTTGATCCTTAGCATTTTCAGAGCCCTCTTCCTGATATTGAGCTTTCCAACAACGTCTCTATCTGCTTCGAAATTGCATTGTGGGCATCTGAGCCTTCTATATCCATTCTCCTCTAGCTTTGAATCGCATTTTGGACATTTTGAGGATGTCCCCCTAGGATCTACTATTGCTAGTGGTGATCCGCGCTTCATAGCCTGCCAGTCTATCCACTTCCCAAGCCTTGAATATCCCATTATTATGAGCCTCGTCCTGTGATCCTTGCTCTCGATCCTTCTCAGGGAGTTTATCAGCCCCGAAGATCCTCTCTAGCTACTGCATATCCAAGCTCCTTAGCAAGCCTCACTATCTCAAGAGATGTTTTCCTAGCCCAGTCCTCCAATATATTCCTAGACTTCCTATGATAGGATCTTATTCTATTCAGGATCCCTCTTCTCCTCCTCCAGGCAGGATATCTAGTTGATGGGTATCTCTTCTGGAGGCTCTCAGCAAGGAGTTTCCATCTACGGGCTCTATCAATGCCCGTGTCTATCTCCTCATTGATCACGTGATCTCCATACACTATCTTCCTCTCATTAATATCTACAGCTATAACATCCCTAGGCTGGTAAGGCTGTGGCTTGGGGATCCTCTTAGAGATCCACAGCATCATCTTCCCACCTCTATAGACTAGCCTAGCCTCTCCATTCTCATAGTCATCGTATCTCCTATCCCAGCCAATTATCCTCAGCCTTATCCCGCCTATGATCTCTACATATCCTTCTTTAACCTTGTATCCCGAGCCTTGATGTAGTAGCATAGATAGCTTCCTAATTCCTAACCCTAGGCCTCCTCCCTTTCTTAGGATTGTTCCTCCAAGACTTTGCATTAGCTAGAGCATCTCTGTAGCAGTCAATAGCAACTCTGGATGGGAGGCCAAACCATTCTCTCAGCTCTCTGTATAGAGCGTTATGAACCTCCCTGATTTTCTTTAGATTCAGTCTCAGGATCCTGTTTATAGCGTAGTTCAGGACTACATTGTATCTCCTGAGGAGCTCTATGGCCCAGGCTCGGGACTAACCCTCATTCCAGGTGAAAAGGGTTAGCAACCCCCATCGCCAGAGGCCATAGAGCCCCTCAAAAAACAAGTATCTGGAGAGCTAATAAAACCATCCCCGCCTTAAAAGGCAAGGCTTTCAGTTGTAAGGGAGAACCGGGGTGCGGGGTTTCCCCATAGCAGTGATCCAGAGGAGTCTGTGAGGGTGGGGCTGTGGGTTGGGCTCTTCATAAGCGGTGGAGCTCAGTGATATGGATCCCGACGAAAAGGGATCCAGAGGGCTGTAAAGCCAAGTGAAGAGGTCTCAGCAAACACCAAGTCTGATGCAGCCTGAAGCCCTAATGAGGTATATAGGGGTGTAAATTTTAATAGCTATCCGTTATATTTATCTAGATGGTGTTTGAATGTCTATAGCTAGTAGCGAGAGCTTTAAGGCTATTTCTCCCTCGGAGTTCTTCTATAGAAACAGGGAGCTTGCAGGCTTTTCAAACCCTGCTAGGGCTCTTTACCAGAGTATTAGGGAACTTATGGAGAATGCTCTAGATGCGACTGATGCTCATGGGATACTGCCTGAGATAAAGATCATGGTTGATAGGATCGATAGTGGACAGGAGGGTATATATATGGTCACTGTTGAGGATAACGGAATAGGCATACCTCCACACTATGTTCCGCAGGCTTTTGGCATGGTTCTTTTTAGTAGCAAATATACCCTTAGACAGACGAGGGGGATGTTTGGACTCGGGGCTAAGATGGTTGTTCTCTACGGGCAAATAACAGTTGGCAAGCCTGTGGAGGTTATTACAAGCCCTATTAAGTCTTCCAGAATATATAGCTTCAAGCTACTCATAGATATAAAGAATAATGAGCCCATAGTTATCGAGAGATCCTCATGGCAGAAGAACAGTCAGTGGCATGGAACAGTTGTTAGGGTTCATATATTGGGTGATTGGCAGAGGTCTAAGAGCAAGGTTGTAGAGTACGTCAAGAGGACACATATCATAGCACCATATGCATCTATATTCTTCAGAGACCCCGACGGCAATATATATATATTTAAAAGGGCTACTGAGCTGTTACCAAAGCCTCCCAAAGAGACTAAGCCGCACCCAGTAGGAGTTGATCTGGAGATGATGAAGATGATGCTGGCATCCACTAGGAGAAAAACGCTTCTAGAGTTCCTCGAGAAGGATTTCCAAGGGGTTGGTAACGTGACTGCCGAGAGGATCTTAGGACTCGCTGGGCTAAGGGGTGATAGGAACCCGAGGAGACTCTTACAATCCGAGATCGAGAAGCTTTTCAACGTTATCAAGGGGTTTGACGGGTTTAGAAGACCTTCAGCAGATCATTTATCCCCTATCGGGGAGGAGATCTTGAGGATCGGGCTGAGCAACATGTTTAAACCAGAGTTTGTAGATGCAGTAACTAGGAAACCTACGAGCTACTCGGGACATGCTGTGATTGTTGAGACAGGTATAGCCTATGGAGGCGGGATACCAATGGCCAACGATCCGACAGAGATCTTGTTACTGAGGTTCGCCAATAAGATCCCATTGCTATATGATGAAGGCTCGGACGTATCGTTTAAGGTAGTGTCATCAATAGATTGGAAAGACTATGAGATAGAATTCCCATCCCCTCTAGCAGTGCTTGTCCACGTATGTAGCACCAAGGTCCCGTACAAAGGGGTTGGTAAAGAAAGTATAGCTGATGTGCCAGAGATAGAGACCGAGATAAGGAATGGTATTAGGGAGGTTGCGAGGCGGCTACGGAGCTATCTCTCAAAGAAGAGGAGGGAAGAGGAGCTAGCTAGAAGAGCCTATTCCATAATAAAATATATTCCAGAGATCTCAAGAAGCCTATCAACCATCGTTGCTGATGGAAACTCTAAAAATATAGAGGAAAAGCTACTATCGATCGCCAGAACCAAACTCGGGATCAACATCAACAGAATTGACGAGGTCGTAATAAGTGTTGAATAAAATTTAGAATAGCATTTAAATAGGGCATGGGAAAAGTTCGGCTATCATAGACATTTTGGCGACACCGGGATTCTGAGACACGCAAAGCCAACGAATACCTGGCACAGGTTGGGGGACAAGCGGACGACTCTGACCTCCTCCCCGCCCTGAAGGGCGAGGCTTTCAGTTGTAATGAGTGGGCTTGGGAGATCGTTGAGAAGTAGATGGTGAGAGCCCAAAACCTGCAAGCATGAATGTGGTGAATCACCATCTACTGAGAAACGGTGTATCCTTTAACTTTGTCTCATATTGATTCACTATCTCTATACCAGAGGAGCTTCCTATAATATCTGCTCCAGCAGCCACTAATATAGCTAGATCCCATATTGTTCTCACTCCACCAGTGGCCTTTACACCTGTCTTGCTTCAAGAGACGCTATGTTTGATTAGGATCACATCATCAACACTAGCACCTCTCGCTCCGAATCCCGTTGAGGTCTTCACATAGTTGATCTCGTATCTCGCAGCTATTCTACTCACCATCTCTATCTCTTTTCACGATAGATATCCCGTCTCTGTTATTACTTACTTTACTAATGAGCCCTAGCTCTCTAGTTCTTATCGATATCTCCTTAATCTCTGTCTCAACCTTATCCCAGGCCCCCTCAACAATAGATCCTATGTCGAGAACCATATCAACCTCTTTAGCCCCCTCTAGATTAAGCTATCTCTATCTCCCTCAGCCTAGCCTCCAACTCTGTAGTGCCGTGTGGGAAGGCTATTACAACTGAAAGCCTCGCCCTTCAGGGCGGGGAGGAGGTTAGAGTTGCAACAGGTTTCTTAGTTATTCCTGATACCAGTGAGACCCTATTGAGAGGGACTACGAGGGCTCTGAAATCGTATTTCTTGTTCTCTTCAAAAAATTTCTCATACCTCTTAGGCCTGCCTCTGGTCTTAGGAGGGTCTGATCTATTATACTAGCTGGGTTCTTAATATTCTCTACCATCTCTAGCAATTGTATCGGGAAGCTCAATCTATCCAATCACTACTGGATATCTTGGTAGGGATATAGCTATCTATTAGGAAGGATAGACCTTTGCTTGTCAGAGCCTCTATCTCGAGCTTCGCCTTTTTCTCCTCGAATATATCTAGTTCCCTTTTCCACTTCCTCGATTGGAACCACTTGTAATTCCTAAGCTCCTTAGCTCTTTTGATATCCATCTCCTTTGCTTTTATGATATAGTTCTTCCTCTCTGTCTCAGATAGGTAGGGCTTCTTTCCCGCCGAAGGGTCGCCAAATATGTCGCTCATAGCCACTCCTAGAAATCTCGCGTTCGGGGTTGCAAGCCTCTCACTCTCATATGATAGGGTTATTGAACCTATTTTGAAAACGCTATAGATGTAGAAACCATAGGGATCGCTATCTGTTATGATATAGACTGGGAGCTTGAGCTCCTCATTAAGCCTCCTAACGAATCTCCTAGTAGCTCTATCCGGCTGTCCAGCGCTAGTTACTAAGATAGCCTTGTATTTCCTCCAGAACTGAGCTCTGTGGAGCTGTTGGAACACGGCATCCTTCTCTATTACTAAAACAAACTCAGCGTTTATGTCTTTGAACTCTATTAGATCTGGCGTCGGCTCGATCGCGTAGGCTCCGTGCCCCATTTTGCTTAGATCTATTATATCGTCTCCGCTTTTGATCCTCATGTCACCAACAACTTTTCCTTTCTCCTTTGAGAGGATCAGCATATCCTCTCTTAAAAGATCCGTGTATACCTCTATATCGCGTAAAACAGAATCGCTCTCGGACTGCTCATCCCATGTGTTCTCCTCATTAACCCTTCCCCTATGATCTCTATACCTGATTGTGTGCTTACCTCTATAATATAGATCCCTTATAGTTGGGTATTCATTGCTTATTAGCGCCTGATAAATTATGGATGCCATAAGCACTGTTTGCATAAATCTTCTAGCCTCGTGGGCGTCTAGATATCTTCTAACCAGCTTCTCCTCGCCCAGTATTAATAGTTTACGCTTTTCATCATATATAGTGTTGGATAGCGTTCTCTTCGGTATCACCATCTTCGGCTCTTCGTTTATCATAATAGCATCGTATATGTCTAGAAATTTCTTTTTTATAGTCTCTAAAGCCCTTTTCCTAGCCTCTAGATCCACTTTAGATACATGAGAGCTCAAAAGCATCCCCACTCATTATGTGAGCTTATCTATACCTATATATATTAGTTTAGGGCCTAAAGTATATATCCCTCGCGGGCTCCTTAAAAATTTCGAAGCAAAATATGAGATAGCTGGGAAACATGTGTCTAGTCCCTAGAGAAGATTTTCCCGAGATAGTTAGTAGAAATATTATATATCTAGATAGTGCTGCATCAACTCTCAAGCCTAGGCAGGTTATGGAGGCTATTACCAGCTTTACTCTAAATAGCTATGCAAACATACATAGAGGCGTCTATGGTCTCAGCATAGAAGCTTCAAGAATATATGAAGAAGCGCACGAGGAGGCTGCAAAATTCATAGGGGGCTCATGGGACGAGGTTATATTTGTGAAGAATACTACAGAAGCGATACAGTTATCAATTCTCATGCTAGCATATAATGGTTTCATAAAAGAGGGCGATGAGATCATTGCGACAGAGGCAGATCATCACAGCCTATTACTCCCCCTAGCAAGGGTTTCCAAGATCGTTGGGGCTAGGCTAAAACTTATACCAGTAGATAGTGAGGGGAAACCTAGATGGGATCTCCTGCCAGAGATGATCACGAATAGAACCAGGATAGTAGGTTTCTCCCACAAATCAAACGTTACGGGATACACCACTAATGCCAGGGACATAGCTAAGATAGCCCATGAATATGGGGCTCTAGTTATACTAGATGGCGCCCAGTCAGTCCCTCACATACCTATAAATGTTAAGGAACTAGGTATCGATTTCATAGCCTTCAGTGGGCATAAAATGCTAGGACCAAGCGGGATAGGCGTGCTATGGGGTGCGAAGGAGATCTTAGAGGATATGGAGCCTCCTCTAGGCGGGGGCGGGACTGTTAAGAGGGTCTGGATAGATGGTAGTGAGCTCAGGATAGAGTGGGAGGATATACCGTGGAGATTTGAATCTGGTACACCGCCAATCATGGAGGCTGTCGGGCTTCTAGAAGCTATTAGATATTTGAGGAGAATAGGTATGGATAGGATCTATAGTTATGAGGAGAGGCTGACCAGATATACAGTGAGGATGCTGGAGGAGCTGAGAGAATATATAGAGATACTGGGTCCTAGAAACCCGAGCGAGAGAAGTGGTATAGTATCCTTCACGCTAAAAAATACATCTCCAGATGTGATCGGTATGTGGCTTAACAGATACAAAATAGCAGTTAGAACAGGACTTCACTGTGCACATATCCTCCATCAGCGAGTAGGGCATCCCGAGGGCAGTGTTAGGGCCAGCTTCTACGTATATAGCTGTGAGGAAGATGTGAGCCAGCTGGTGAATGCCTTGAGAGAGTATATAGCCAAGAACAGGCTCTATATAAGTGAGCTGACCTCTTCCCCGCCCTGAAGGGTGTGGCTCCTCACACCTTACAGGCGGATCATAGATCCTCCTATCTCTTTGGGTTAGCATCAATCATCTAGGATAGCCATGTTGGTTGAAAATCCCTCACATGCCCAGGATCCTCAGACCCTCTTCCTACTTCCTATCTCCTTAGAAACCGCATGTATAGATCTCAATCTTTTTAAGCGATTCTATCTATCTGATTAAATATCCTCTCTAGCAATACAATACTGAGATCCCTATCCAGCTTAGCTATCATATGGATGGTTCTTCTGGCATTATTAATTGTGATGTTACTGATTTTCTCATGGAAAGACTCCATTGGATACTCCTCTTCTCCTCTATGCTGTGTATCTCAACCAAGATCTTATACCTATTAGCTCGCCAAGCTCTTTATCTCTCTGTTGATCACGTTATCGCCATATGCAGTTTTTCTTCTCATTAATATCGATTGTTATAATATCCATAGGAGCAGGTTACCCTGGCCAGGTCTTGTGGAGATCTTTTAAGGCGTTAGAAGCCTTATTATCCTGATTAGATATTAATGGTTTGGTGAGTAGATAGAATGCCTACCCACGGATCTATGACTAAGGCGGGCAAAGTAAGGAGCGCGACCCCGAAGATCCCTCCTAAGCCTAGGAGGAATCTAGTGCCTAGAGTTAGGAATAGGAGGGAATTCTGGATCAGGAATAGAAAGGCAGCAGGCTTGCCAGTCCCAACGGTTGTTCCTCCCTCTTCGGTGCCTAAGAAGAAGCAGTAACTCTTACTTAATAGATCATATTTTAGTAGGCGAAATAAATGGGAAAGTTTGTCTCACTCTATACTGGTGGGAAGGATAGTCATACAGCTACTTTAATAGCTATGAAGGACTATAAGCTCAAGCCGGGGTTGTTGCTCACCATACTAACCCCAAGAGATGATTCATATCTATTGCACACAGCTAATATTAAGTGGGCTAAGATCCACGCACATATTATGGGGATACCCTTTGAAGAGATAGAGATTAGTGGTTCTAATGAGGATCGAGAGGTGGAGATTGTTATCGGAGAAATCGTGGCTAAATATGGAGTTGATGCCATAGTAACTGGTGGGATTGCTAGTATGTACCAGAAGAAAAGATTCGATGCCTTCGCTAGGAATGTAGGTGTTGATCACATAGCACCTCTATGGGGTCTAGATCAGGAGAAAATATTAAGATTAGAGGTCCTGGAATATGGAGTAGGCTTCATGATAGTTGCTGCGATGGCGATGGGCTTTACAGAGGACTGGGTCGGGAGAGTTATTGATGATGGAAAAAGCGTAGAAGCCCTTCTCAAGCTTGCAAGAAAATATAGCTTCTCGCCAGTTGGTGAGGGGGGTGAATATGAGAGCTATGTGGTTTCATCCCCCGCTTTTAAGGGTAAGAGGCTAATACCGTCTGGAAAGAGGATGTGGTTTCAGAGTGGCTGGGGATATTACTCGATTAGCGAGGTTCAGATACTTGATGAAGGGTTGTATCCTTTTTAACGATGGTAAGAATGTTTTTATATCTGCTTATTATCAACTAATGATTAGAATAGAAATGCTGGGTTTAAGCTTATAAGCATTTAATTCTTGACCATTTTGATGATTAGGTGGTACCTCTATATGCTTGGCACGTGGATGTCTTGTGATGTGATAATGCTTGGAGCTCCCTAGACCGAAGCCCTTTATGAGGGCAATGCCCAGAAGGGCTTCGGGGTTCTAGGCCTAGCCCTAGAGGGGAGCTCCATGCCGCTGGGCTCCACAGCCACCAGTAAGCCCATAGAGATCCCAAGATCTCTTTGGGGGAGGTGGAAGTCCCCTAATGCCACAGGATCAAAACCTGTGGATCAAGAAGCACAGCAATCCCAAACAAGATAATATCAGTGATAATCAATGCCCATCGGGGGACAAGCAGGTCGAGTCCCGATGGGCGGAAATACTAGTATAATGCCCGATGGGGTACTCCCTGAGGCGTGTCTGTCAAAGACACTAATCTAATTATAAGGCGTGGAAACCTTAAAAACCTGCCCTGAAGGGAGAAGGCTTAATATGAGAGGTCAAGATATGTCTAGAGAAATAGCCTTTACTTCGAGGATGATCTTTATAGGACAAATAGGGGCAGGGATAAATATAGATATATAATATATAATAATAAAAATCTTCTAGAGAGTTATAGTAGGGTTAAGAAGAGAAGTGATCCATGTGGGTATAGAAATACATGTATGTGAAATCTGTTGGGAGAGAAGCGCTATAGGCAGATGCCCAAAGTGTTTTAGAAATGCATGTGAGAAACATCTAGATAGTATATGTTCAATATGTAGATCCTATACATGCGCTATATGTAGGAGATATCTTGCGATAGCAAGTTGTATATCTTGTGGAAGACCTGCCTGCTATAGATGCCTAGACAGGAGATATAATAGTTTAGTATGCATGTACTGCAGATTTCGTAATAATTAATATATCGGATCCACAATACAATGGTAAACAGAGAGATAAGTCTCATCCCTTAGGACAGGATCTAGTTTTAAGACTTCTATGCTCTATCTTATGGGGACGGATCTCTGAACAAAAGTATCGTCATATTACTAAGAAAACCACGAAACTAATCGCTTGTCCCCTCGACTCCATAACGATAGTGTAAATGATCAGATCTTGAAGGAGAGAAACAAGCTGATATCGGAGCGTTAGGCTTTTAAACCTATGTGTTATGCTGTGTGCTTGGAGGAGGTCGGGGTGTCTCCATCCGTGAGTGAACGTGCTAGAAGAATGACCAAAGGGAGGACGATTCCCCGATCTGTACCTATAGATGGGCACCCCGACCCCTTCTAAGCCCTAAGAGAAGAGATAGCGGAGAGGCTTAGCGAGAGCTGGAGAGCTGTTAGGCTAAGATTAATGCCATCTGAGGGTGAGCATGAGAGCCTAATGGATATCTGCTTGACGTGTGCCAAGCTTTTTAACGAGCTTAACTATGAGAAGAGGCAGGCATTCTTCAATGGTGGGCTTACAAAAAAAGATGAACTATGAGATTAATAGCAAGTATTATTATAAATATAATATAAATACAATGAGGTTCTGGGTGTTAATGCTCAGGCTGTTATTCAGAAGAATGATGAGGCTTGGAAAGTATTCTACGAGCTACTGGATCTGGGGAAACGGGGTAGGCTACTTCCGTATATCAAGAAGGTTTCTCCACCAGGCTATTGGAAGGATAGGCTTACAGATAGGAAGGAGATACATGCACTCATTAGAAGTGATAGATACTACCTAGAACCTATAGATGAGAATGGAGGCTACCTAATATTAGTGGATTTCGGTCTAAGGATTAGATATGTTGGCAGGATCAGGTGAGAGGGTAAGCAGGGAGCTTGAAATCATTTATGAGGCTGGTAGGTGGTTTGCACACCTACCAATAGAGGTTGGTGTTGAGCCCCCTAAGTCTAACAAGAGGGGTTATGTAAAGCCTAACTACAGGGATAAAAAGGGTGGGATTGTTAATCCTAGATCTGTCAAGCAGAGGGATCCTATTAGCGATAAAGAGGCTTTCATTGATATGGGTCTCTGCAACCTATTCGCTGTGGTAATCTCGGAGGGTTCTGCTTTGCTTGTTAAAGGAGGATCTATCAAGATCTGAGTACTAACTGGTGGAAGAGGGAGATCTCGACATACTAGGCCATTAGAGATCTGCTGAGAGATGCTTTGTTTTCAACATGGATTGAATATCGTGAGAAGTACTTTGAAGCGATGTACACTAGGGATGAGAGGCTTAGGCATCTATACAGAACATCCATTAAATTCCTAGCTGATGAGCTCTATAGAAGAG
>JAVVGE010000021.1:0-24501 GCA_032249255.1 Desulfurococcales archaeon
CGCCGGAAATCCCGGGTTCAAATCCCGGCCGCCGCACCAAGATCTTCACACCTAATGATCCTCATTTATAAATAAAAGATCCTCGGGATCCTCTTTGATCCTCGGGATCTTCTCAAAGATCCGATCCCTTTGATCCTGATTCCATATCGGCTTTCATATCAGCATTCATATCAAGTTTTCATATTGCTTTTCATATCGGCTTATATACCTCCTTGCATATTATTTCTGGTGGTTTGTTTGGTGGATCCAGGCCTTGTCGATCTCAAGGGCCTTGGTGATGATACAAGGTATAGGATCTTTGACTATCTATGGGGGAGGGGTGTTAGGAGCTCTGACCTGGGTATAGACCCCACGTATGCTAATAAGGTTAGGAATAGGAGGGCGAGGGTCTCCGACTCCCTTCTTGAGAGGATGCTCAGAATGCTCTCCCTAGATGAGTTCGCATCCCTTGTAAGCAGTTCACAGGCTTTGGATCGGTCTATCCAGAGGCTTTCCTGGGAGCCTAGGGATCTCTCTGAGGCTCTCTCCATGCTTGACCAGCTTTTGATGGGCTTGGAGGCCCTTGTCAATAGATATCCACAGCTGTCTGGCGTGGCTATTCAGAGGGTATTGCGTCTCCTCGGTAGGAGGGGATATAGCGTGGCAATCACCAAGGATCATGTGGATGCCTTCGAAAAGATCCTGATGTCGAGGGCTCCGAAGACGAGGAATGATAGGAATAGATATCTTAGAAGGGCTCTCAACGACCTCGACTGGGAGCTATCCCCAGAGAGGCTCGGGGAATATATAGAAGAGCTTGAGGATGAGAGCCCCAACGTCGCCAGGCACGTCGCATCAACTCTAAAGCTTTTCATAAAACACGTGCTGAGGGATCCAAATCTATATTCAGCCTTCAAAATCCCTAGAAGCGGGCATGAAATGGCCTCCGAGCCCCTAACCCTGGAAACAGTTAGAGCTGTTGCAAGGGCTATTGACTGGATCCCTGCAAAGGCATTCTACGCATTGCTAGCAGAGACAGGGCTTAGACCTGGGGAGGTTCTCAACGCAAGGCTAGCCGATCTGGATCTCGGTGAGAGGATGCTCAGGATAATGAGAACCGGGGGTACAAAGAGATCCTATGTAGCCTTCTTCTCAGAGGGGCTGAAAAGCTATCTCGAAAAGCAATACCTCCCATATAGAGGGGATTTCATTAGAAGCGCAGAGCCGAGGGTTAGGAACCTGCTTAGGGATACATCGGAGTGGAGAAACCTTCTATTCCCATTCAAGGACTCAGCCCTCAGGGCATCTATATACACTGCTATGGAGAGAACCCTTGGCAAGAGGTTCAGGCTATACGATCTCAGGGCTTTCTTCGCAAGCTATCTAAGCATCAAGGGAGTTCCAGGACAGATAATAGATCTTCTCCAGGGCAGGGTTCCCCCGAGGGAGTTCCAGATACTAGCTAGGCACTACCTAGCGATAGGCGTTAAAGAGCTTAGAGATATATATGACAGGGCAGGGCTATCGGTGCTTGGCTAGCCATGATTGAAAGCACACAATGGAAAAGGGCTAAGCAGAAACAGTTAAAAAAAAGCTTAGCGCAGAAGCTCTTTCCTCTCCATCTCCTTCAGCATCTCCTCCCTCTCCTCCGAGACCTTCTCCATTATCAGCGTCACGAGCATTGAGGGCTCCCACCTCTCCAGCATATATGATATCTCCTCGGGCGCCCGCTTCCCCAGCCAGCTTATCATCTTCTCTATCGATTGTACCAGTTCATCGTCTACCCTACCCCCGCATAGCCTGCACCACCCGCTGAGGCGCCCCGTGGCATCGGCATCTATGTAGAAGCTTATAGCTGCATTCACAAGCCTTCTATAGATTCTGCCCAGAAGGGTTGCTACTTCCCCCAGCTCCTTCTCTATCCCTGCGATCTTAGAGGTGTGCTCCTCCCACATCAGCCTATATGCGAGTGGTGTGGGCAATAGATCTAGATATGCTGCGTTGTCGCAGAATCGCCTGAGGATCTTGGCGTCCTCTCCAAAGCGATCAGCCTCCCCGTAACATGCTTCCCTCATGTTGCTCTCACCAACGATTCGTCTTATGAGATCCATCACAGCGTCGTAGTAGCGGTTGGCATCAGCCTCTTCCCCCAGCCCCAAGACAGCTTTGACAGCCCTTACATAGGATTCCTTGTTGTATCTCGACATCTCCATCGATATCCTCGCCCTCATAGTATTTCGATAAGCCCATTCCTTGAAGAGCTTGTCATATCTATCCAACAGCCCGGAGGCTTTCTTCAGCTCCTCAGCGAGATCCCCGCTCCTCGTTGCGATGTGGAGGATAGCCTCTGCCATGAGCCTCCTAGCAACTGGGATCGGCATCTTCTCCACATAGCGCTTATCCATTAATTTTTCCAGAGACTCTGCTCTGAAGTCCCTTGCATGAGCCATATCGAGGATCAGTGCTAGTGTCCTCATGATCTGCTTATCATGACCGCTCAAAGCCTCCGAGGGCACTATATAACCATGCCCCGGGAGATATTTGAGGACGCCTTTCTCCTCAAGCCTCTTTATCAGCCTATACGCACCGCTTTCATCCCTATAGCCACAACGCCTAACCAGCTCATCAACAAGCTCCTTCTTCGATATAGCCTTGCCACCGGCAACAGCGCTTCTCACGATCTCAACCACATCTTCTCCTTTGCATTTAACCATGCTCAACCCCCTGCTAACACTATTTAGCAGGCTTATATATTTGAAGATATTGCATAATGATGATGATACTCTGCAGTAAAAAGCCGAGAAAAAATCAAAGATCTGCAAAAAATAACACTTAAATCAGTTTGTGTGAGAATAATATGGGATAGGAAATGACAATAGTTTTGAATCCGAGGATCTACGCGGGTCGATATCGACTGCGCACCAGCTCTGATGTATTCTACTTCCATATTCCAGTTAAGATCGCTGAGAATCTCGGGGCGAGGAGGGTTAGGGTAACGGCTATGATCAGCGCTGAAGGTTGCTCGAATAAGATCTACCATGGATCTACGATCGTCTTTAGAGCGACGCTGATCTATGTTGGTGGGACGATCAGGATAAGGATACCGAATCGATACTCAGAACTCTGCAAAATTATCAAGGACTGCGGATCGATAGACGTATGGCTAGAACCAATCCCCGAGATCTGGAGAAGGGGAAAGGGCTAGGTGATCAAAAATGGCGAGCGCCGCGGCAAAGATCTTCTCGAATAATGATAACGCTAGGGGATTTATAAGCTTTAACAACATCTCGAGGATCATCTATAGATATGCGTATCTGAAGAAGATCGGCTCTGTATATGATGCGCTGCTTTGCAGGAATGAGAATGACTGCGATAGTATCACCATCCACGGTGTCTTGATAGACTATGAATCTATATTTAAATCTGAGATCGGGGACGAGGTGGTTATTAACTGCAGATCTGCGATATACTACCAATGGGATCCTTGTAGATCGAGGAGATATCTGGTATTGCTGGTTGATCGGGGTGATCTGGATGGCTGATCAGGTTAAGAAGGGCTCTGAAGAGAATAAAGCGGATGAAATACCTAAGCCTGCTTCGATAAAGATCTCGCCGAGGATCAGTGGTGATGGGAAGAGAATATATTTCGAGATATCGAGGGGTGGGGATAAGCTAGCTGAGATCTGGGTGTCGAAGGAAAGGAAAGAGGAGAAGAACGGAGAAGAGATAACGGTTGTGAAGGCCAAGCTCATCCCAAGCTCCGCGCTCAAGGATCTAATAGAGGAGACTGCAAAACCCGTGGAATGTAGAATAAAGAGGGATGAGGATCTATCACAACGGATCGAAAAGTGTTTCGAGGGGATGGGCGAGGTCTTCGAGGGGATCGCTGGGAAGGACGTATATATCGATGGAAAGATCGAGAGTGGGAGAAAGGCTCTCACTACCTTTATCGTTAAAACGGCTGCGAACTGGGAGAGATACTTAGACGATATCAAGGGGGTGATGAGGGAGAGGGTTAGAGAGGCTGGGGGGAAGGGAGAAGATCTGAACTCGGAACCCGTGTTCGAGGACGAAATCAACGGCAGAAAAATAAGGATTTTGGCTTTAGATGGGACGCACATCAACGCCCACGGCGATTTCATCGACCTGGGCGATTATCTAGTTATAAGCGAGTCTACGTTCGCATACACAGAGATCAACACTGAGGATGGGACGTTTGAGAGTATCGACCCCGTTGGGATAGCTATTATATACAAACGAGATCAAGGATCTATAGCTATTGCCGACAAAAAGATCTATTATTTGCGATTTAACAATAAGATCGCTATAGGCGATAGAATCATTAGGCTGCGGGGAGATATCAAAGATGTGAAGGCAGATCTGATCTACAGCTTCCCGGATATCATAACATTTAAAAAGATCCTCGATGGGGAGGAGATCAAAAGAACATGGGTAGATGTTGGCGATGAGATCATTGCAAAGCTCAAAGATTATATTGTGCTGGATGATGAGAGGATATATGATGTAATTGCATCATACATTGTCATGACATATTTCTACGATGTCTTCACAGCAGTTCCACTTCTCTACTTCCACGGCCCCGCTGGTTCTGGGAAAACACGGGCTAACATTACGACAACATATATGTGTAGGAGAGGGATCTTTGTAGCGGACCCCTCCGATGCAACCTTATACCGCATGATCGATGCTTTGAAACCTGTTACAGGCATTGATGAAAGCATGTTGAGTGAAAAGGCTAAGAGAATCATTGCTGCGGGCTATAAAAAGGGGGCTGCGGTTCCGCGGGCAGAACCTTCTAGCAGAGGCATAGCTCTGAGGTTTTTCGACACCGTTGCGCCGAGGGTTTTCTCGTTCGAGCATCCACCCTCGAGCGATTATCTATTGCAAAGATGTATATTGATAAACATGCTGAAGGCTAAGCCGCGAAAGACCTTCGATCCTCTGCCGGATGAGTTTAAAGGGATTAGAGAGATTCTCTATTATCTGAGGCTCACGAAACTCCCCGACATTCTTGACGCCCGCGACAAAGCGTTTAAGATCTTGGATGAAAAGGGTGTTTGGGGTAGAGACGCAGAGATTTGGGCGCCGATTCTGGCAGCAGCGATATTGATCGGTAGGGAGAAAAATGTTCTAGACTATGTTGTAGAGGATGTTAACAGAAGAAGGATCGATGAAGCTCTCTATGACGAGGAGAAGATCGTTCTCGCAGCTGTTGACGAGCTCTTCAGCAAAACAATATCGCTCACAGCCGAGGGGGGGAAAGTTATAACGTTTATGAGCAAGGATCTACAAAAGATCATCAAAAATCAGATATTAGATAGTGAGGGCTGCCTCGAGATCGAACCTGATGGCTATGTTAAAGGTGTGAAGATCGAGCCCCGCTGTGTAAAACTCGAGCAGGAGATCGAGAGAAAATGGAAGACACAGAAAGTAGGAATAGTTCTTAGAAATCTGGGCTTCGAGAAATACAAGAAGAAGAAGGGGAAGGGAAGCGGGGCTCGATATGTTTATGAAATAAGCTATAGCGATTTCATAAACATAGCTAAAAAATATGACTACGAGTCAAAAGGCGAAGTCGAGAAAAAAGACGAGGCTGGGGGAAATGATCAGGTCGGCAATGTTTAGACCAGCTGTGGAAAACCCCACCGACCTCGTAGATCTTTTTGGGATCGATGAGATCATTCCTAGAGTGGTCGGTAAAGTCGGTAGAGTCGGTAGAGTTTTCAGGAGTAGCCCGGGGGGTGGAAATCCTAGAAATGCTGAGAGTAGTGATCGCTGTGTCTATCGAGTGTTTGCCGAGGTTTTCAACCCCCCCTATACCCTTGAAAACTCTACCGACTCTACCGACTTTACCGACCGATCGATCTTGGATCTGGGTTGGGGTTGATATCTTGCCCTTTGATGATTTCCTAGGCTTTGTCAAGGTCTGGTTTGCCGGGCCCACAAGGATAGATCTTTTTTCTGCGAGGGAGTGGGGGCTACATATAGGTGATATGGATGTCTGTCAAGAGACGCAGGGGATGCCCAGGTGGGGATGTAAATTCATAAGGGAGCAGGCCAGCTTCCCAGGGTTTGAGGAGCTTATATGGAGGGGTTATCTCAGGGGCGG
Organism: Desulfurococcales archaeon; assembly: GCA_032249255.1. GTDB lineage: Archaea > Thermoproteota > Thermoprotei_A > Sulfolobales > AG1 > AG1. The sequence continues at coordinate 6,110 of JAVVGE010000021.1, forward strand.
GAGGTTCTTCAGAGAGGCTAATCTTTTCATGGGAAACGGATTCTGGCTCGATGTTGCTGTGAAACCCTCTGAGGATATCATGCTCTATGATCGTATTTTCATAGACTTCGACTGTGATGGATGCTGGGACATCGCCTGCGAGGGAGCATATAGGCTCGCAAGGATCTTGAAGGACTTATATGGATGCGACGCAGCCATTGTGAGATCCGGTGCAAAGGGATGCCACGTCTATATCCCATTGAAGCGGAGGATAGGCTATGACTATTACCAGCCCCTTCACAGCTACATAGCCTCCCTCGTGCCGGAGAGATATAGGGAAATGATTGATACGAGCCCAACCAAGTTCAACTCCCTCCACAGGATCCCAACGACCTACTATAGCAAGGGCGGTGTTAGAAGGGAGACACGGTTCCTAGAGCCCCGGATTATACGCAGAAAAGAGTTCACGTGGGATGACCTGGAGCCTCTGGATCCGTTGGAAATAGATCTAGTGGTTGTTAAGATAGAGATGCCCAGGCCGAGGATCAGGGTTAGAAGGGGTCCGGGGGCTATCAGATGGATAGAGACCATCGTCAATATCGGGCTCCCCGACGGCAGGAAACGATTCATCCTCTCAGTCCTCAACCCATACTGCGTCAACGTTAAGAAGCTCGATATCGACGCCTGCCTAGAGCTTGCCAAGGCCTTCCTAGAGAACTCATGTAAGAACTACGGGAGATGCGATAAGATCGGGGAGGGATGGGTTAGGAACGACCTTGCAAGGCTCACTAGAAAAGCCGAGAAGGGGGGCGAGGATGGGGAGCCAGAGGTTATCCTCCCAAAGAGCCTTGGAAAAATGGATAGGGAGATCCTTGATATAATATGCAGGGTATATAGGGAGAGAAGCCCGGAGCTCTTCAGCAGATACTGTGGGGACTAGTCCATGGTGCGCTGGGCTGAGGTTGTTGAGAAAGCCCTTGAGGAGGCTGAGAAGCATTGGAAAGACATTGGAGAGCCCCCCACGCTTAGAGAGCTATACTATAGGCTTGCAAGCATAGGCGTTATACCGTTTACCCAGAGCGCGTATAAGACGCTTAGCGAAGTGCTTGCAGAGGCTAGGATGGAGGGTAGGTTCCCGATAATGCTGATCAAGGATATGAGTAGGAGGAGCGTTACATGGCTTGAGCAAAAGACTTACTATCCATCTAAGCCTCTGACCGGGGAAGAGCTGTTGAAGGTGGTTGAGAGCTATATAAACAGCTACTCCAATGTAACCGTGAACCCCTGGGAGGATCAGAGATATCGAGTGATAATGGTTATTGAGAAGGACAGCCTGTTCGATGCGGTTGAGGCTGTGATAAAGAGAGTATTTCCATTCGGCATATATCATCTGAAGTCCATAAAGGGCTATATCAGTGTTAGCGAGGCATATAACCTAGCCCTAGAGATAGACTCAATCTCAGAGCATCAAAAGCCTGTAGTACTCTACATAGGCGACTACGACCCGAGCGGACAAGACATAGCCCGAGACCTAAATGAGAAGCTATCGAAACTAGCTAGGAGGAAGGACTACATATTCGAGAAGATAGCCGTAACCATAGACCAGATAATAGAGCTAGACCTTCCGTGCAAACCTGAGAAGCTGGAGTCGCTTATGAAGATGAGGAGAGACTCAAGGTACAAGGGCTACATCAGATCGATCGATGAGCTCTCAATGAAAAACGCCTTGGTGAAGAACCTAATCGAGAAGCTAGGAACAAAAGAGATAGCCGTGGAGGTGGAGGCGCTAACAGCTTTGAAGCCCAAAGAATTCGAGGAGATAATCAAGAGGTCTATCGAGAAGTACTTCGACTACGAGGTCTATGAGAAGGTAACCAAGCCAAAGATCGAGGAGATAGAGAGGAAAGCCGAGGAGGTTAAGAAAGAAAGCCTGGAGGCTCTTAAGAGGCTAGCCTCAAAGCCCCAGGGCTAGAAACAGCTTCTATAGATATCCACGGTGTTTCGATATTTCCGCGGGGAGGCTTTAAAGCCCAGCGGATTCGAGGAAATCCTTGGCTTGGCAGGCAACATAGCTGCGAAGCAATGCCCATTTTTTAAGCCCCAAGCTCTTTTCTGGTGGTTGTTTGAAAGGGGTTTCAGAGGTTGTTGCTGCCATCGCTGTCCTGGGAATTGCAATCGCAGCCATGTCCCTCTATATCTTCGTGCTGGGAGGCATATCATCTGGCTCCATGCCTGGGAACCCATCGCTATTGGTAACAGCGTCTGGGTTTACAAGGGTTGGCTCAACATATTATGCATCTTTAAGGGTGTCGGCGATAGGCTCCAAGGCTATTATAAAGGCTTTAGAGCTATATGACCCCCGTGGGAGGAGCATATCTATCGAGGCTATATATCCAGAACTGCCTGTGGAGGTTTCCAAGGGATCCTCAACAGAGATCCTGTTGGTTACAAGGCTCAGACCATCTGGGGGCTATGGCTCTGAGCCGCTCCCAGAGCCTTGGGATTATAGGGATTATAACATAACCAAGGTTCCAGACCCAACATATCTCGGAGGGCTCTACAGGCATTACGTGGTGGTGGTAGTCTATGCCGATGTCTATGGCAACATCTATAGGCAGGCTGTGTCGATATCGATGGGCTAGGCTATCCCCTGCCTTATCATGGGTATCCCCAGCTTCTCCACATCCCTCCTCGATATATATCCAAGCTGGTATGCAACCCTGATAAGATCCTCTGATGCCCCTTCAAGTCTATATGCTATCGGGGGTATGTGGCTTGCAAGCTGTGCCCACGCTGGGTCATATCTTATGAAGGCTGTTCTCTCTATCCCTGCCCAGCTCCTCGCAACAACCCTTATCTCCTCCCCCATCTCACCTGGATCCTCTGGGGCCATGTTTATGATTAGAGCATCTATCTTTCTCATTGCGTATGGGTATCTCCCAGATATGAGTGTTATCAGCCCCTGCACAGCCTGCACATCGTAGCTGGATATTGCCAGGATATAATTGCTCTCCTTCATCGCCGAGGATATCATCTCGTCATAGCCTGAGAAGCTCGCCCTCCCCTCAGGCTTCATCGGGGGTGTGTCTAGGATGACATATCTTATCCTCTTACCCCTCGCAAGCTCCGAAGCCCCATTAACTATCAGCCTCACATGGTGCTCGACATCGCCCTTCTGCCTTCCCATCCTGTTTAGAAGGTTTATGTTCTCGGCCCTCGGAAGCCTAGAGGGCAATACCCAGAGCTTCTTCGATGCATCATAGCCCTCGTCTATGTTGTTGTAGATGGGTATGCTGAGCCTCCTAGGCTGTATAAACGCTATCTCCCCCTCCCCACCTAGTATGTGGAGGACAGATGCGTTTACATCCACGTCGAGGGATTCCTGGTCGAGTGCGAATAGCTGTGATGTTGCTGTTGCGTTTACAACGTCGAAGTCGACTAGCATGCATCCATATCCAAGCCCCGAGAATAGTAGGCAGAGGCTAGATGCTATTGATGACTTTCCACAGCCACCCTTACCGCTGAAAACCCCTAGCACTATTGGCTCCTCGCCTAGGTATCTCGGGTGCTCGACTCTGAGCCCTTCCCCAGCCTTCTCCCTATCCCTCCTCCTGAAGAATATCATGGCTATCCATGTAAAGGGGCTGGGGCTTTAAAACAGCTATGTCTTTATATACGCTATGTATGGCTTGTTCACATAGTATGTTGCATTGCCAGAATCTATCTTTAGGAAGTATGTTGAGAAGTTCACAACCCTGCCCCTTATAATCTGGGAGCCTTGGTTAGGTATAATAACGGCTATCTCAACGTTTCTCCCAACAAGCTCCTCATCAAGATCTGGTTTTCTCCTTGGCTTCTGCTGCTGCACGGGCTGCTGGATCTGTTTCAGAGCCATCGAATCCCCGATATATATGTCCAGCCCCTTATAAGGGTTGGAAGTCGCCAGCATTCCACCCTTTTAACGGGTTGCCCTTTGCTTGGAGGGCTAGCTAGCATCGCTATACCCTTTTAACGGCAGCGGCGCTCGATATTCCCTAGGGATATTGTCTAGAGCCTCTAACGCAGAGCCCCTTGCTTGGAAAGGGCTGCTATTTAACGGCTGCGCTTTGCTTGTAAACACTGATCATCACTACCATTTCAACGGATAGCCTTTGATTGGAAGAGCTATGCTTCAACGAGAGCCCCTCGATTGAAAAGGGGTGGCTCTGCCATTTCAACACTGCTTTGAAAGGGTTTCCCTGCTCCATGCCCCCTTTCAACCAGCATATAGCCAGCCGCTGGTCTGCTCTGAAACAGTGTTGCCATAGCTGAGAAGGGGGCGGCATTGCCACGCCGGCGATTCCATAGAGACATCCTTTCATTCTATAGAAGAGTTACAGGGTGTAGATGGCTGTTGCATTCTCAACACTGAAGATTGCCCTTTCATTCTATAGAAGAGTTACATAACATCTATCCTTGGGTTGTTTCTAGACCTCCTAGCCCCGAACCTTTCATTCTATAGAAGAGTTACAGATTTTCGGTGTTGTCTCTATATATAATATATCTCCGGGGGTTATAAATATTGTAGCTGTGCTAAGCGTTACAACCATCAAAAACAAGCATCTATATAGGGGCTGCTGCCTCTGGCTGGTTTTTGGCGGGTGTTGAGAGGTTCCCTTTTAACAGCTGTGCCCCCAATATTTCTTTAAATTGATGAAAAATTGATAGGGCTGGTGTGTCTCCACAGCCAGCCAGGTTTCAAAATAGCACACCCAGCAAGAGTAGCTTTTCCAAACCCCCCGCCAAACACCCACCTGCGTTAAAAGGGGCCCTTTTAACAGCAGGCCCTTGCTTGGAAAGGGGCAGCCAGCATCGCCACACCCTTTCAACGCTGGGGAGAGCCCCTTTTAACAGAAGCCAGCTTTCAAAATGGAACACCTTGCAAGAGCAAATCTTTGGAACTCGAGCCCTTTCAACCCTGTCGAGACAGAAACAATCCTTAAGGAATATTGAAGAGGGGCTCTGCCCTGAAACCCCCTTTTCAGAAACCAGCAATATTCCAAGGAATCTTGAAAGGGGGGCTCTGCGTTGAAAGGAGCCCTTTCAACAGAAGCCCTGCAACCATTTTAGATGGGTTGAAAAGGGGAGAAAGGGTGGGGAGGGCAGGGCAATAATCCTTAAGGAATACCGCTGAAAGGAACAAGACCATTCAAAACCCTGGTTTAAAGATGTTTAAACCAGGCTTCCACTCAAGTGGAAACTACGCCATGATCATTCACTCTGGAATGATCAGGTAACTAGAGTAGAAGTTTGATGGTGTTTCCACTCAAGTGGAAAAACCGATCTGAAAATTTCCACTAGAGAAACAGCGGTTTATGCTTGTTTATAGTGGTTTATGCAGGTTTAGGGTAAAATTCCTTATATATAGGGAGGCTTATGCTTGCTTATGCCGATTTATGCAGGTTTAAAGCGGTTTATATTTCTAGTTGTAATCGAGTGAACCTGGGTGGAAACTCGGTAATTCTGATGGCGGCTTGGCAACTCTAGTTACCTGATCAAACCCCGATCATTCACTCTGGAAACGATCTCATCAAAAGGTAACTAGAGTTACCATCTGATAGACTGGTAACTCAAGTAGAAACTCCATGGAGCTTCCACCCAAGTGGAAACACCGATCTAGGGGTTCTCACTGGGGATGGCTATCCATGCTGGTTCATGCCCGCCCCTGCGCAAGATTCCTTGATCTAATATAAGATCTAAAATCTTGGGGGCTGGGCGGGGGGCGGACTAGGCTTTCAGCTGTAAATATAGCAAAGCTGCCCACAGCTCTGCCTAGCCAGAACTCAGAATCCACAGAGCTCATCAGCAGCTAAGATCTAATTAATTTCTATTAACACTTTTCTAATTAATTTTTTTAATGAAGATTTTGTAATTAGTTTTTCTAATATAGATTTTGTAATCAGCTTTTCTAATGAAGATTTCACAGGCGGTTTATGGTGATTTATGTGGTTTAAACTTGAGAGGGTAACTCTAGTTCAATTTTTCAGATCGGAGTTTGAACTTGAGTTAAAGCTCCATCAATTTTGAACTCTAGTTCAAAACTAGTCCAGATCAGTCCAGATCATTGCTAGAGAAAACGATCTCATCAGCTTTGAACTAGAGTCAAAATTTCCAGATCGAAAACGATCTAGATCTTGAACTTGAGTTCAAGATCCATCGCATGTCATGGCTCCCAGGCGTTGGAAAGGGTTCTGGAGAAGGCGTTGAAAGACGCCCTTTTAATGCTATCGAGCCAGCAATATTCCTTATAAGGAATCCTGCACAACACACAGCCAGCACGGCGTTATCCCTTTTATTAGAATCAAGGGTTTCTGCCCAAATCCACGGCGTTTTTAACCAGCAACACCTCTTCTAGAAAAGGATTTCCACACGCATAGCCAGAGAGCAGGTTTGCAGATATTCACAAGCCTCTGAACAGCTTTGAAAGCTCCTCCTCAAGATCCTCCTGCGTCATGTCTAGATATGTCTTTATCGTTGTGTAGTCTCTGTGCCCCAACAGCCTTCTAACAGCCTCCAGGTTCTTTGTTGCCTTTAGAACAGCTATTGCATAGCTATGCCTAATAGCGTGGGGCCTTATCCTCCTCCCAAGATATCTCTCCGAGAATCCATAGACTATGTTCCTCCCCTGTCTAATGGTGAATTTGAATAGCCTCTCACCAGCTATCCTCTCCGTGTAGCCCCTAACAACCTCCCAGAACAGGTTGCTCGGAACAGGCACAACCCTTATAAATGATTCTCTCTTCTTCAGCTGGTATATCCTGACAGCTCTTCCTTTGAAATCTAGGTCGGATTTCGATATCCTCATAGCCTCTCCAAGCCTGCACCCCGTGAAGACAAGGATGGAAACCAATGCTAGGTCTCTGAGCATGTATCTGCCCTTCTGCGTGTCCTTCCAAGCCCTTGAGACAGCATCTAGCAGTGCTTGGTATGGAGGCACATCTAGGAGTTTGAGGCTTCCCCTTTTCATAGCCATCCAAGTATATTGGGAAAAAGGATCCCTATAAAGCCAACGCCATTTCCTGAAAGATGCAAAAGAGGAAAGCCTTGGGGAGAGCTATTTCCACGGGCTCCTAAACATTCTTTACATAGAACATCCATTTGGGCTTCTCAGGCGGTGCGTAGCTTTTCACACCAACAAGGCTATAATATTCTTTTAGGACTTCGATATATTCACTCCATATGGTGTCTGCAATGCTTTCCCATCGCTCCATCTCACGCTCGCTAGTGAAGAGGAAGTAGAATTCGGAGCCTCCCATCATGGCTGTGAAGTGTTGAGGTAGGATTTTGGCAACCTCCTCACCACACAAGTACCTTTTTGAAACTATTATCTCCTCAACCTTTCGGTGTATATCCGGGCCTCTAGTCAGAGTCACATGACCAAACAGGTTTATTAGGGGTATGTAGAACTCCTCAAGCCTCTTCTCCAGGAATTCACGCTTCCTATCCTTTCTAATCTCCCTAACACTTAACAACATAGCTAACGCTACAACAATTTGAGCGATAGCTGAGAATAGCTGTATAAGTACCATGAGATCCATCGCACCACCATCAATCTAGAATCTAAACCTATAGGCTTAAAGATATCATCCTAGTTAGCCAGCCTGCGAAAGACCTCCCATAGCCATGACAGCCTTTAACTTCACCTCCACATCTAATGCAAAACCTAGCTACAGCTTATAGCCTGGTGTTAGAGAATAAAGTTTTAAGCCGAAGCGGATATATAAAGTAATCTAACCTAAACTAGATTTTGGTGTCATTTATTTATCCATTTATTTAAGCTTGTCTGTATAGTTTCAGAGCTCTCCTCTTCGTCTTCAGACTCCTCTGCCTTCTTACTTTTTCTTTCTCTTTGTGATTCCTCTAAAATACGTTGCATTACATCAAGCTCAGACCTTATTACGTCATATAGTATGTTTAGTTGCTCATCGTTCCACTCAAGTCCAATCATTTTAAGAGCTATTTTATCAATCTTCTTCTGTAAATCTGATCTAGAAGTGTATCTCCTATATAGAGGTTGAAGCTCAGCTTCAGCTTTCGAGATTTCATTAAATACTTGAAGAGCTTCCTTTAATATGCTCTCAGATAACGACTCTAAGTCCGGGACTCTCACCTTCGACCACGCTTGACCACTATGTATTGCTATCCACGCACCTCTGGTCATCGCAAGATATGCTAAGAGTTGTAAGAACGTTATACTACTATTAAGATATAGAGCCAAGGCTTTATAGTAATCATCTTTTTCATTCTTCAACTTAAGACATATCATAGGCGCGGAGGGGCCTATGATCTTATTGCTTGAGTAGAATACTAACCAATATACGTTGGGAGATGTAAGTTGTAATCTTCGAGCTAATAAAATATGTCCTGCTATTTCTTCATAGGCTTTTTTAATATCATTAGCAGCTTTATCAAGCAGGGTTCTATCTATGAGCCCTGCAAAGGTTAGATATCCTTGATTTATAACCTGATAATTTATAATTGCACATTCCTCTTCCCCAGTTATATCCATATGTCTGACATTAGCATAGGTTCTAAGAGAATGTACACATGCGTTCTTGGGGATGATGAAAGATTCATTACGATTAGCAAGCCCGATAGCTATAGTGTTAGCATCTTCACCTACAAGTTTAAAGGATATTGTAGGAGCTTTAGTCTCATATCTTGAGATAAACAACCTTCTAACATACTCCTCAAACCCTGTCCCAGTATATTGACAGGTATAGTCTCTTAAGCTGGCTATTTCATCAAGTTGCTTTAGCCCTGGCACACTCGCAACGCGATAGAAGAACTCTAAAGTCTTTACAGAATTGAAAAACACTAGTGGTTTCAGGTTATCGATATATCTTTCAATAAAACCGCTGATATTACTTAATACTACAGCGTCGAAAAGATCGTTGCTAACTAAAACATCTTGATCGTCTTGCAACAGATTCTTTATCTGCATAGCTATATCTCTCTCCCTATCTTTTAACTCATTGAGTCTCTTTTTAAGTGTAACTATAACACACTTATCATTAGCTTTAGACTCCTCCTCAGGAACTTTCTTAAAGACTACAAGATAATCTCTATAAAGGGCCTGTTCGCTAAATGCAATATCAATGGCACTCTTAATTATGATTTGAGGTATATAAATTCTATTTGTCACTTTGTTCCAGCGTCCATTCTTGTCAATTTGTTCACCCTTAAGAAGATATCTCCTAATACTTTCAGCACTGCTCCCTACAAAGAACTCTTCAGGCGTTACGGCTGCAAGCTTGCCTCCAAGCTTTACCACATAATCTGATGCTGCAAAGAAATATGCCCAGTAGCCCACCTTACCCTTTACAATATCGCCTAACATTTTATCCAGCTTATTTCTCTCTGATCTCGGTATTCTTTCTCTTCGAGTAAATGGAGGGTTCATTATCACTACATCGAACTCCTCTTTTGAAAGCATATGTTTCTCATATTTCTCTCGATCTCTCATTATAATGTAATCATATAAAGTTACTTGTTGTGGAGGATCACCATTTTCAGCGTTTCCAAGCGCTGTTATCATTTTCTCTATTCCATCGCCCCAGAGAATCTTTGGCTCTATAGGAACCTCGATATTCTGCAGAGTAAGATTTATTGATGTAAGCTTAGTAGCGAACTGCATTATATCTATTCCTGTTATATGCTCTTTAAGAAACAGCTCATGCGCCCTTTGCTTATCTATACCTTGTGATGAAGCCCTTTCCATCTTAGCCTCATAGGCTGAGGCAAGCAGTGTTCCTGAGCCGCATGCTGGGTCGAGAACTTTTTCATCCCATTTATCAATAGCTAGATATGCTAGAATCCTTGCTGCGATAGGGTTTGTGAAGAATGCACCTAAGTTCTTCCGGGTTTCAGGTGGAAGCCCTTCTTGATATATTCTGCCGAACAGCTCTTCCCTAACATGTTCAGGTCTTAAAACTTGAATTGCATAGATGTACCGTGCAAGCGTAAAGCTTACGGCCTTTTCAACGTTTTTGAGTAGCTCAAGAATATATATGAACGGTTCAACGATGAAGTGATAGTCCTTAATTGATCTATTCCCTTTGATGTTATTAATTATGCTATCTATGAGATTTTGTGGCGGCTGTAAAGGAGCTTTAATTTGAGGTAAGATAGTATAATTATATTTTCTCGTGGACACTATATGAAGGAATAGAAGATATAATACTGTAAGGTACGCAATAATATCTGCAATGTATGTTTTCATAATTTCCTCTTTTTCAATAGCCTCGCTTAATAATGCTTTGTAGAAATCAAAGCTACCTATAATTGCCTGTGCCTGGTCTAATAGCTTTGGAACTGCAAATATATTTTCTCTTAACACAGTAGCAAGTTCTTCTACAGCTTCTCTAGAAACGTAGGCTATAGTCAAATAGTCTACAAAGGGTCTTTGAGCCTTTATAAATTGTTTGAGCGTTTCTATGGTAATTTTTAAAATATTCTCAAGCTCTGTCTCCTCTACATGTTTAGATATCCATGGAGCGAGCATAATAGCTCTTTTAACTCTTAACAAAGGAGCAACTTTCTCTAATTCTGCTGGACGAATTTCTTTAACCTCTGGTGAAAAAAGAAGTAGCAGCAAACCTGCGCCATATTTCAGCGCCGTTGGATAAGTCTTAGTCAAGTCACTTAACATTTTCTCAAGAGTATCTATCTTAATCTGCACAAGCAATTTGTATGAATCTAGCTGAAGTATAATATCAGGATATCTGGCACCTACTTTTACCTCTGAGGCTCCAGCAAATGTTATTCCAACCTTATTACTAATATGTTTCGCTAGGTCTAGTATAACAGGGTAAAGACTTCGCTCAGTTATACTTTCACCAGCACACATACGCTTTCACCCTTTTTGAAGCCTTCAATGATTTGGCACCCCTTTTATACTTCCATTTTGGATCAATTTGCCACCGGAATCTTCCGCCACATTTAGGGCATTCATAGAAGCAGAGATTCCACTACCTGTATTTCCACACCACAATGATTCCCCTTCAGACCCGCAGTATGGACACTTAACCATTTCTCTCACTCCTTCTAACGATTATCTTCCCATCTTCGAAGACCCACTCTACGATATCACCCTCCTTGATATCGAGGATCTTTCTAACCTCTCTTGGGACTGTTGTTCTCAGGTCCCTGCCAATCCTTGTTCTTGATAGCAGTGGCATCAGGCACCCTATAGAGTTTCCCCAAGGATTTCTATAAATACATGGCTAGTTTTCTCCGAGGGGAGAGGCTTCTTGGGGTGTTACCCGTGAACTATCCCAAGCTCTCTCCACAGCTTTTCAAGGTATCCCAGGTAGTGCTGATCAGCCCCGCCCAGGAGATCCTTGTATCTGGCCTCAGAGATCCTCAGCTTGTGTTCGGGGGCTGGGTGTTTGGCTCTTCTCTCTTTCTCAGCGGGCCGTGTCTCCACGCCTCTGGCGGCGGGACTATGCGGCGTCTCCTGCTTCTCCACGCCTCTGGTCTCGGCACTATCCGTTTCACCTGATCCCCGCTCATAACGCCTCCCAACATATTTCCCCTGCCTTTAAATATCTACGCCCAGCTGGGATGCTATTTTAAGCTTATGCCAGATCCGTGTGGGTGGCTTGATGTCAATAGTTTCTAGCGATGGTGCCAGGGTGGTTGGGGAGATACTGGTGAGGGTCGTTGCATGGGTCTACGAGGCTCTCAGAGCATCGATCGCAAGGGCACTAGCTTTCCTAGGATCTCTCGGCTTGCCTGCCTCCGAGGGGCTGTCGATGATCATAGTGTTTTCCCTCGGATTCATCCTCGGAGCCCTCTTCCCAGGGCTTAGAAGGCTTGTAATAGCATCCATAGCTATTCTGGCAGGCATATGGATCCTCGGCGTCGCCCTATACAGCTACGCCAATGCGAGGTAGCCTGGCATGGCCAGGGCTAGGTGGTTCCAGCTGGGTGGAAGCCCCTTCGCAGTGCTATCCCCCGATGAGAGGGATCAGATCCTCTCGGAGTTCTCATCCCTCATAGCCCTCGTGCCGAGGGGAGCGATCATAGCTAGATCTTCTGTTTCTGTGGAGAGCTTCTCAGGGATCTCTCTAGAGGTTAGGAGGAGGATATTCATCCTAAGGGCGGAGGGGTTTAGAGGGGATCTAGGGCTGTTCAACGCGAGGGAGATAGGCGAGGGGGATGTTGAGGCTCTGAGGCCAAGGGCAATAGCTGAGAAGCCAGACCACGTCGTGCTAGAGGATGGGAGCCTTGCAAGGGTTTTGATGGCATACGAGCTACCCCCAGAGATCCCAGAGGCCCTCCCATCAGCATCCCTAGACATCGCGGATGAGTTCATACTCCTCTGGGATGTTATCCCAAAGCACAGGGCTGTAGGGATTGTGCAGAGGGCTAGGGCTAGGAAGGCTGGGGCAGCTGCTAGGGGATCTATAGAGGGGGCTAGATGGCTTGAGGATCTAGATGAGATCTCAAGGAGCCTCGGCGCAGGCAGGGAGCTAATCAGAGCTGTGATACTATTCACGGTTGTGGCAGGAGATAGAGAGGCCCTAGGGGATAGGGAGAGGAGCCTTGTTACATGGCTAGCCAGCTATGGTGTGAGGGCCAGGGCCCCCAGGCTCATGCAATTGCCTCTATACCAGCTCAGACCATGCAGATCATCGCCCCTCTTCTTCGAAGCCTGCGTAGATAGGATCTACATGGATAGCTGGGGAGCTAGGCTGCTATATCCAATGGCATCTGAGGAGCTTGTTGAGAGCCCAGGGATATTCCTTGGGATATCAAGCTCCGGATCCCCCGTTGTTATCAACCCATATGCTAGGCATAACTACAACATAGTGATCCTCGGGGAGAGCGGCTCTGGGAAGAGCATGACGGCGAAGGTCTTTGTGAGGAGGTTCAGAGACCTATTCCCAGGATCCCTAGTCGTAGGGATAGACCCTGAGAACGAGTATGTAGATCCCAAGGCCCTCAGGCTCCTCGGCGGAGAGCCTGTGATCATATCCGATGGCACGAGGCTGGGTCTAGACCCTATAAAGATGATCCAGAAGGGGTTTCTAGACGTTTCCCAGGCTAGCGACATACTATGCGACATATACAGCGTGCCCAGAGAGCTCTCTGGATCTCTGAGGCACGAGCTATTCATGCACGGCGACGATGCGGGGGATATGAGGGGCTTCGTCGAGATGCTCGGGAGGAGAAGACCAGAGCTGGCTAAATATTTGGAGGGGGCTATAGCACCTCCCGATATAAACCTCTTCGAGGGAGAACCCCCAGACCTGGGTGGGAGTGTTTTCTTCGGGCTGAAGGGTGTTAGGAGCAAGAGGCTCAAGATCCTTGCATCGGCGTTGATAGCATCATATATCTATAACACATTGATAGCCAAGACCCCTGGGAGGGCCTTGATGCTCGTGGACGAGGCATGGCTCTTCAACGAGACCCCAAGCATAATGGATCTGCTTGAGAACATAGCTAGGAGGGGCAGGAAGAGGGGCCTAGTGCTTCTATATATATCCCAGAGGCCGCAGGACATAGCCTCAAGCCCTCAGGGGAGGGCGCTGCTGGAGCAGAGCGCAACAACCATTCTCATGAGGCAGGAGAGGACAGCGTGGGATGTTATGAGGAGCATATACAGGCTAGACGACACAGAGATCGAGGGGCTTGTAAACGCGGAGACGGGAGAGGCTATTCTCAGGGCTGGGAGGCACAGGCTCGCGATGAGGATCTACGCATCGCCGGAGGAGATAGAGGCATTCTCAACAAAACCCGTAGTAGCTATATAGCTATGCAGCAAAAACGCTACAATGCTATGGCACTGCGAAACTATATAAGCATTCTAGGACATAGATTATCGGTGGGGATATGGGATACACGGTTAGGGATACGATAAGGCAGTTCCTAGAGATCCTTGTGAAGATCCTCGATGTGAATGAGAGGGGCTCAGCACCAACAATAGGGGATATAGCTGGCATGGTTAAAACCCATAGAAGCGTTGTGGGGAGATATATAAGGGCTATGCAGGATCTGGGGATTGTGGAGGCAGAGGCTCTCCCAGGCATCCCGAGGAGATATGGCTATAGACTGAAGCAGGAGGCAATCGAGATGGCAAAGGCGGCGAGGAAGATCCTCGGGGGTGGTGGTGATTAATCTAGATGCGCTGCGAAGGGCGATGCTCAGGAGAACCCCGACCATAATGAGCATAGACGACCCCACCGGCGACACCATAGAGAACATGCTCAAGATCGTGGATAAGATAATGATGAGCAAAGATGAGAAAGAGGTTGTCGAGAACCTCTACATATACCTCAGAAACGTCAGGGCCCTCCTAGACGATGGCACCATATCTGAGGAGACCTTTAGAAAGCTGATCCTCACGGAGGAGGAGCTTGAGAAGATCCTCGGGGGTGGGTAGGCTGATACTCTTCAGGAGGAAGAGGGATGAGGGGGAGGCGAGGATGGTGAGGGTTGAGAGGGAGACAAGGATATCCCTTGACATCGCCGGCTTCAGATGGGAGGTGGCGGTGGAGGCGGAGGCTATAAGGCTTACCAGGCAGCATATGCCGAGGATGCCATATACATGGCCATGGTGGTACCTACACAGAGGCCCCATACCCCCATACACAACCGACTCGCACTCAATAGTGTTTATTAGGGGGAGGCTTGGGGAGCCGGGCTATAGCCATGTGAATGTCTATCCATGGGCAGCTGTGATCCCAACGATAGATGGTAGGGGGCCGTGGAGCCTTGAGGAGGCCCAGGCTGTTAGAAGGGTTATGGATGATCTGAGGGCGAGGGGTTTGAAGCCATACTACGACCCAGAGAACATCGAGGAGATATTCAGCAGAAACCACAGGATAGTGCCGAGGATGGAGAGGTTCTACAGCCTCGATGAGGAGGCTATAGAGAGCCTCTATAGAAGGGGTGTTGCCAGGGCAATAGCCTATGGGGGGGTTATGCATAACAGATATGCTAGGGAGGACGGGCTCGCAGTAGCCATCTACGAGCCAATGGTATATGGATATCTAGACGCCCTCCTAGCCGGGGAGCTCGATGGATATGTCAGCGACCTGGTAGGCTATGTCTATGGGAGCCTTGTAACCCTGAACCTAGTGCCCAGGGATATGGGGGTTCTAGAGGCGCTTGAGAAGAACCGATATCTAAGGGCAGCGATCCCAATCATATGGTGGATGATCAGCCTGCTGGAGAACTGGGGCTTCCTCGAAATCAGATAGCTTTTAAGCAGAAGCCATAGATGTTGGGATCGATATGGAGGATGATGGCAGGGAGATCGATCTGGTGCTCGATGAAGCTGGGGAGCCCCTGCCTAGGATCGTTGTTAGGAGGAGGAGATACCCTGCGAGGCTCTCCATAAGGCTCCAACCATCGCAGCTGCTTTGGCTCAGGGATGTGGCCTCTAGGAGGAGGAGATCTGTTTCCTCGGTTGTGAGGGATCTCATAGATGCTGCTATGAAGAGAGGGCTAAAGGCCCTGGCAACAGCCCTATCGCTAGCCCTGATTGCGAGGGCGGAGGCCCAGATAACAGTTACCCCACAGCCTCCTCCAAAGGTCTCCCAGGCTGTTATGACGCTTCTAGGCTGGATCTACTGGGGCTTGTTGGTTGCTGTGGCAGCAGCCTTCATAGTGGGTGGGATCAAATATGCTGTTGGCGATGTCGAGGGGGCTAAGAAGTGGATCGGTGGGGGGATAGTGGGGGCGATAATATTCGCTGCCTGGCCAGCGATTGTCTCAGCCCTTACAGGGGGATAGCTGGATCGCTTCCAAGCCAAGCCTGTTCACCAGAACAGCTTTTTTGAGGTATCTCATGTATCTATAGATCTGCTTTGTTGAGAGCCTCCCCCTCCTAACACCGGGTCTCGAGCCAAGCATCTCAAGGACTCTCCCCGGTATCTCTGCACCTGCCCTGGGCCCCCCAGATCTCCTTCTCCTCCTCCTCTCAGCCTCGGCCATCACGAGGGCTTTTGCGAATAGCATTGCCCACCCCCTGTCCCTCACAAATGGTGGGAGGGATGATGCCTTGAACACCCTTCCACACTCCTTGCACCTATACCTCAGGCACCCCCATCTATTCAGCCTATGGCCAAGGCATCTCGGGCATAGAATTGTGCTTGATGCTCTGATCGCTTCTCTGCATAGCCTCAGCATCTCGAGGGCGTTGTTGAACTCCCTCGTAGTTACAAGCCCCTCCCCCATGTGCTCGAAACCTGTTCTCCTTAGCAGGCCCCTTTCAAGCAGATCCTCCTTCCCAGCCATTCCGAGGAGGACAGCGGCGGCGAGAACCTCCGCCCTTCCAACTCCCAGGCCGCATGCCCTTAGCTCCATAACAACCATCCTCCCGATATCCCAGCTGTTTATCCCGATCAACGCCAGAACCCTCATGGCATCGTCTAGACCCTCGACAGGCTTGGGAGAGTGATCCCTCCAGGGGAAGACCTTGTCAGATGTGTAGGCTATCCCCACGATACCCCCACCATATGGATCGATTCAGGGGGTTAAAAAGATTCAGCTTCCTGTCATACTTTTCCAAGGATGTTGAGAGCACTCTTTTTTAGATCTTTTTTCGGTTAGCCGTCAAAGCCTTGTCAAGAGAGGCTGATCTACGTCTCCCAGCTTCTCCCCAGTTTTTCAGCCCGGGCCCCTTTTCTGCGGGGTCTGGTTGGGTGAGCTGAGGCTCAGGGTTATGAGGATAGCCTCTATAGCCAGCCCAGGGGTTCTGGGTGAGAGGGTTTTCGGCCCTTTTGCGTTGAAGCACCTCCTAACAGCCCTCCCAGCCTCCTTCGCAACTTTCCACGCCTGGAGGACAGGGTCTCCCGGGGCTGTTATCATCGCAACAGCTCTTTGGCTTGCATCTCTGCTTGCTCTGATACCTCCCAGGGGCTTCCCACCGGAGGCGCAGATCCTCGCATCGATATCATATCTAGTAGATAAGATCTTCCCAAGCACGAGGGGTAGGAGGGTTGCCAAGCACTAGATCCGCTGTCTATATGGGTTTGCTGCTTATAGCACTATATATCCTCGCAGCCTCCATACCGATTCTCTCTCCCCCTCAGCCTCTGAGCATACCTGGATCCTTCTCCATAGCCTTCCCCACGGGCACCAAGATCTCCAAGATCGTTCTCAACATGTCCGTTGAAGATATAATCGATATAATAGAGAACCTCGGTGCTGCTTTGAACTACTCATCCCTTCTAGACCCGTCGCCGGATACCCCTGTGCTCTTCGAGGATGGAGGGGGCAGGCTGTTATCATCAATCCTGGAGGGTCTCTCGATGAACGCATCTATGGTCAGGCCTGAGGCGTATGCGAAGCTCCTCAACATAGCAGGCTCTCTAGAGCCCTCGGAGGGGAGCTGCTCTAGGAGCTATCGCCTCCACCCCCTGCCCCCTGACGGGTTTGATATGCTGAACATATCCTCTAGGGAGCTCGTGCTATCGATAAGATGCCTATACGCATCCCCCCACAGCCATAGCTATCCGCCAAGCATGTTCCTAGCCTATGGAGACCCATATATAGCGTCTATAGCTGGTGAGGCTTCTGTTGAGGGATTTGCGGAGGATATAGATGCAAGGCTTGTTGAGACGGGCTCCGAGCATATTGATCTGGGGTGCGATGGCTATTACGTGGTTACATGCACATCGATAACAATCCACAGCTATGTTCTATACATAGGGGCTGTGGCTGGGTATAGATCGGTGTTCGGGGGCTCCTCCGAGAGGGTCTCAGCATCATACGGGATCACAGGGGGCTCGGGAGGTATATACGCAGTTGAGGGAGGCTATTTCATGGGGTGGGGGCCTCTTGGAAGGGCTGAGGCCCATGTAGAGGGCTATGAGGATTGCACAAGCAGCTCAGAGGTTAGGGGGAACATAACATATATATACATACACTGCGACAGGGGATCCAGGTTATCTCTTGTCAGGGGGCTTGGGAGGACATTGATATTCACAAGAGCCCTTTTCCAGATTCCTATAGAGGCTAGGATATATAACGGCACTGAGAACACATTGATGTTCTTTGGGGACGGTGTTGAGGTGCTCGCCACGGGGCTTAGGAGCGGCGATATATTCAGGGGATCCATAGCCCTTGAGAGCGATTGGAGCTACATATCGGGCGAGAAGAACATATCCCTAGTGCTTTGGGACAGCATAGCCCTTGGCAGGAGGATGCATGTTGCCAACAGATCGTGGGCTGTGGTTGGAAAGCTCTTCTGGGAGCCCTCTAGCAGGGAGATGCCTGGATGGGGATCCACAGCCAGGATCCTTCCGAGGGGCTTTATAACCCTCACACCCCTGGAGCCCCCTGAATGGGTCTCGATAGACCCTGAGGTTCTCAACGCGATATACTCTGTGAACGCAGCCCAGGAGATGATCCAGTACTCT
>JAVVGE010000022.1:0-24032 GCA_032249255.1 Desulfurococcales archaeon
TCTTCAAACCAAACACCAAAACCATCAACATATATCTAAGAGAAATATAAATATCCACTAGAATAGTCTTAAATACACAGATATAATAGCATCAATACCTCAACCACACCCCCGAGAGAAATGAAACAAACCAGATCATAGATCAAAATAGTTATAACCATAAGTAAATATATGGAGATAAGGTTATATAAAATCATGGAGATAGAGGTAACCTTACGACCATAAGGTTATACAGGGGTATGCTTATATGTTGCTGGGGTGATTATTTCTTGATGGTTCATGGCTGAGCTTGTGGCCTCTATAGGTGTGGATGTCATAGCATCTATCCTTGCGGAGTATGCTAGGAAGATCGTTGATAAGGCTGTTAGGGGTGAGAGGCTGAGCTACTGGGAAAGGCCAGAATGGAATCCATAGAGAAGAGAATGGCAAGCCTCGAGGAGAGCCTAAAAACAAGGATGGAGGCGTTGGAGAAAAGGATGGACGTAATAGAGAAGAGGATAGAGACCCTTGAGAGGAGGGTCAAGGGCCTAGAAGCTGATGTGAAGCAGATAAGGGCGAGCATGGACAGCCTGAGAGACCTGATCATAGCAAGGCTAGTAGAGACACTAGCCAAAAAGAGCTAGAGGCCGTAGTTACCTTTTGCTGCTTCTTATGATCCCTGACCTCCTCCCCCGCCCTAGAGGGCGTGACTTTCAGCTGTAGCTAGCCCATGGCCTCCCGTATAACTTCCTCTGGCGATATATCCCAGCTCCTCTTCCTAGCCATTGCCTTCAATGCATAGTAGTATGCTGGGATCTGGAATGCGAATTCCCTGCCTATCCATTGCTCTCTAGGGATCTCTGAATATATGTTGTGTCTCAGCATAGGCTTCCAGATGCTGGGTTCAGCCCAGTCTATGTCATCCACCTTATCCAGCGATGCCGAGATCTCCTCTGGGGCTTTACCTCTCACCTCTATAGGGAGGTCTCTGGCGAAGCTGCGGATCCCACCTATAACTTTTTGCATAACCCACCTCTCCACATCCCACTTCCTGATCTCTCCCAGAGCCCTCGGGTTGCCCCCGTCAACCCTATCGCCGTTCTTATCAAGCAAGGCCCAGCCGGATGCCCCGATTGGCAATATGGGGCAGGGCGTTCTTAATAGCTTCACCATCGTACTTACCAGTATATATTATTGTAAGCCCGAGCATCCACACACAATCATAAGCGTTCACAGAGAAAGCGTCGGGATACTCGCCTGCCCTGCTCCTAAACTTATTGACGAAGTCCAGGAGCTTAGGACTCGCTGTGGACGAGTACATCGTTGCTAGGTGCTTAACCTTAGCTAGCTGGGCCCCAACCTGCTTCCTTCATAGTCCCAAATCGTCCTAAGTTGCATCGAGTATTGCTTGCTAGAGTATGTGCAAGCGTGTATAATTAATTCATTAAAAACAAAAAGTTATAAGTCTTCACTATGCAATTGTAAATATTTTAACCAGAAAGGAAAGGAATTTCAAAAACTCTCTAGCTATTTGCTATCGTAGATAGTGTTATCGCTTAACTGTGATTTATGGTCTATATATGACTTCTATTTAGATGCCCCATATATATTCTTATAGATTTTGAAAATTCTTATCGTGATTCATCTTATATAACAAATATTTTATCAATATATGTGAAAATCAGTATATATATCTGATACCGAGTGTTTTAGCCTTTTCAGCCCATAGAGGCACAGGAGGAACCAGCTTATCTTCTGGGACTACTGGGATTTCCAGTAACATTGGGCCTCTGCTCTTAATTAGTTCTCTTATCTTTGGCTCTACTTCATCTGGCCCTTCTATCCTTGCCACATATATTCCGAAGCCCTCTGCTATTTTTACATAGTCTATATGCTTAAATTCTGTTTCGAAATACCTTGGTCCATAACTAAATAATGTTGTAGCCCTCATCCAGCCATAACTTTGATTGTTGAATAGCAGGATTTTCACGTTTGCCTCGAGCCTGGCCAAGGACTCTAGTTCCCCAGCTACAAAACC
This sequence comes from Desulfurococcales archaeon, assembly GCA_032249255.1. Lineage (GTDB taxonomy): Archaea > Thermoproteota > Thermoprotei_A > Sulfolobales > AG1 > AG1. The sequence continues at coordinate 2,018 of JAVVGE010000022.1, forward strand.
AAAGCTACCATCTCCCATCAGGGAGAGCACCGTGGCATCTTGATTTGCATACCAAGCTCCTATTGCTGCTGGCAGCGAATAGCCTAGCGAACCTATTGAGTAGTTAAAAAGAATCTTTCTACCTGGCTCGCTTATTCTAAAGAATGCTGAGGTGTAGATAGCTCCTACGCCTGGATCGCATACTATTATGTAATTCTTTGGCAACATCTTTTCCAGCGCCTTCACCACTCTTAGGGGATTTACAGGATATTCCCTAGATACTATATGTTCTTCTAGATATTTTTCATAAGACCCCCTCCTAGCCTGTAGATCTTTATATGCGTCTCTAGTAATCTTCATATGTATCCTTTTCCTAAGGATATCTATCATCCTCCTCAAAGTAGCCTTAGCATCCCCTATAAGACCAACGTCGATGCGAATATTATTGCCTACCTCCACCTCACTAATATCTAGATGAATGACCTTTGTTCCGGGAAGTGGGAGGGACCAATTATCGGTAGCTGCGTAATCAACGTTACTCCCTATATAGAACACGAGATCGGCCCCCCTCAATATAGAGTTAGAAAAGCTAGTACCGCCCCTAGCGCCTATAACACCTATTGAGAGGGGATGATTCTCTGGAAAACACCCCTTCCCAGTTATAGTACTGCCTACAGGTATCCCCAGCATTTCGGCGAGCTCGATAATCTCCTCCCAAGCCTGGGAATATAATGCCCCTTGACCACATACTATTACAGGTCTCTCGCTTGAGAGCAGAAGATCTATAGCCTTTAAAATCTTATCTTCATCGGCTGCAAATCTATGTCCAGGATACTTTATAAATTCTTGCTGCGGCTCAAGATCTTTGGGCAAGATATCGCGATCCTCCTCCTCCAAAACATCTATAGGTATTCTTATATGGACAGGTCCAGGCCTGCCAGAGGTTGCAACTCTAAAAGCCCTTTTAAATACAAATGGAATGTCACGCGCCCTAAGAACTGTGTGGGACTCTTTGACAATTCCACTAAATATAGCTGTCTGGTTGAATCCGGTGAGCATATTTTTCTTCTCGAGATGAAGAGGCACATCTGTAGTGATATATATCATGGGAAGCGAAGATGCATAGGCTTCCACCACGCTGGGGATTACATGTGCAGCACCAGAGCTAGGAGCCTCACATACCCCAGGGGAGTAGGAGACCCGCGCATATCCATCAGCAGCAAAACAAGCGTTTCTCTCATCCCTAAGCATTACATGCCTAACCTCATAAGCACCGGTAGCCCATTCAAAATATAAAGGCAGAGTTGTTTCCCCTGGTAGACCGAAAACGTATTTAACCTTATAATGATCTAGAATTTTAAGCACTAATTCCGAGCCTTTCAACGTATTGCCCAACAATATTATTATTGCTAGGAATATTTATTTGAGGATCCTTTGTTAAACTATGGCTATTAATAATTATTATGTAGTTATATATTCTATATACTATTATGGGGAAATAGACTCTAATATGTTCTTTTCCACAGGAGGTTTTTCGCCTAAAATCATGGATGATATTATAGACCCGCTTACAGGAGCTAAACTAACGCCCTGCCTACAGTGGCCCGTAGATATATATATCCGTTTATGCTTCGGCAATTTTCCTATGATTGGCTTTAGATCGATAGAACAAGGTCTAAAGCCCGTTCCCTCCTTAAGTAGATATAGATTCTTAGTTTTAAAAGCATCTATATGCTTTCTTAATATGGTCATTATATGGTTCTTTCTTCTTATACTCCATTCTGTATTAAATCCAGATATTTCGAAGAATGATGCTACTCTCAATAGTCCATGACTATGTTGGGATAGCATTATTCCGTAATCCTCGAGAAACGATGTAACTGGAATTACCCTATCTCCATTTGCTTTAAAAAGCATAATTAAACCTCTTGCAGGTTTTAACCGTATATTATATCCTAGGTATTTACACAACGAAGTGGTCCAGGCGCCTGCCGCTATTATTAGATAGTCTGCGACCAAATTTTCACCTTTAGATAAGGTAACCTTTACGATATTATTCTCCTCGCGGATCTTGATTGCATGTTCTATTATAAAATTGCATCCCATTTCTTTCATGCGATCACATAGGCTAACATATAATTTTTCTGGATTTATAGCTATATCATTCTCCGAATACACCCCTCCTTCAAACCCTTTAAATCCTAGCTCAATAAGATTTTGAGAATCTAAGAGTTTTCCTCCAACTTGTTCAGCGATCTTTTTAGCTTCTTCAAGGGATCTGAATAGAGCTAAGACGCCTCTATTTAGATCTATATCTATCTTTTCCGTGTAAAAGAAGTTGTAATACAGATCTAAACTGATCTTCATTAGTAACTTTATGACTGGATCAGCCTTCTTATAACTTAATGACGCCTTTATAAACCACCTCGGATCTTTTAACAATTCTAGTATCGATACTCTTATAGCTCCTTTGTCAATTATTGCTTGCATTATCTTCATAGGAGTGAGTTTTGGAGCCTTTGCGAATGTTGGTGTTATTACACCTGCATTATATATCGAAGCCTTATTTTTACTACCGTTATCTACTATGGCTATGTTAACGCCTCTTTTGGCTAAATAGTAGCCTGCGAATAAACCTATTATACCTCCTCCAATCACAATAACCTTCAATTTTGTATCCCCCCAATAGTTGCTCACAGGATAATTTCGTTAAAACCTCTCTTCACTACAACATGATAAACGAATTTTGCTAGGGATAAGAAATCAAATATAGGTAAGCCTACTTTCTCATGAACATCTTTGCTAAAGGGAGATAGATTATGGCATTCAAACACCAGCGATTTTATATCACTATATTTACTCACTAGTTCCTCTGCCACCTCTACTACTTCCTTTCTTAGCTTCTCTACATCAGCTTCGTCGCTGTCCTCTAGTATAACTCGTCTAAACTCTTCCTTTTCTTCGAGTCCTGCCACGGCTATAGGTATCCTCTCTAGATCGATTCCCGCCCTTTCCAGGTGCTTTTTAGAAAGGGTCTTAGCATTAGCGGTTATAATCCCTACCCTCCCCATGGTAAGTTTGTATGCCAAAGGTACTATTAACAATGTCGATGTAAATACAGGGATCTTCAAACTCTTTGCAAGTTCATCCTGAAATATGCTTAGAAACCCACAGCCTGTTGTTATTGCTTTTATACCTTCCGACTCTAGCTCTTTTGCTGCATCTAGGAACTTCATATACAGCGAATGATCCGCCTCAAATACAACTTTTCTTACAGTCGCTCCCTTTACAACTTTAAATCTTACGGGGAACTCGTAGGAGAAAGCATTACCCACGTCTCCTGGGATCCTCGGGAATTTAGTATCGAGCATAAGTATACCTAGGACATCCCCGTAAAAAGTTCTACCTCCTTTTACCCTCAATGATATCCCCCCACGATGATAAGCGACAACCCAACTTATTAGTGTTAATGCTCTTATAATCCGATCTTAAGTTAAGATATCTTTATAAACCTTCTTGATAATTTAACTAAGGGAGCATATATTGAGAGGTAAATTATTACTAACTATAATAATCGCTATAATTGTGATAGTTGCAGGTGGTGTGGCATATTATTATTTCCAGAACTACATATCTACAGGAGCAGGGACTATAAAGATCGGTGTCTTGATACCCCTATCACCTCCAGGAGATTATCTAGCAGGGCAGTACATGGCTAGAGGAGCACAGCTGGCAGCAGAGATCTTAAATAGCAAAGGCGGGATCTTAGGGAAAAAAGTTGAAGCCATAATAGAAGATGATTCTGGGACTCCTGAAAAAGGAGTAGCTGGAATGCGAAAGCTAATTCTTCAGGATCGCGTCATAGCAATTGCGGGCCAATACCATAGCTCTGTAGCGCTAGCTGTACAAGACGTCTGCGAACAATATGGGATACCGATTATTATAACTGGAGCCTCAGCTGCTAGGATAACAGAAAAGCATCTAAATACTACATTTAGGATTCATGTGATAGATCCTGATAGAGCTAAAGTATGGGTTGACTATATTAAGAAGATGGGATACAAGAAAATAGCCATGATTATGGAATTAACAGATTATGGAATAGGGTTGGCTAATTGGACACAGAGATGGATCCAGCTAGAGGGTATCAATGTTACAGTAAAAGTCTGGTTTATTGATAGAACAGCTACAGACTTCACCCCACAGCTGCTTGAGGTTAAGGCCTGGGATCCTGATTTTATCATAAACGGTGGTGTAGGTACACCGATGTATTTAATAATAAAGCAGGCATATAGCCTAGGGATTATACCTAGAGTACCTATGCTGGTAACATACGACGGACCAAGTAGGAGTAAAGAGTTCTGGGACAATGTAGGGGATGCTGGCAAAGATATATTATTCATAGCCTATTACCATCCCAACATGGCTCTCACACCTTTAGGTGAGGAGTTTAAGAAGCTATACTACCAGAAATACGGAGAATATCCAACTTATCACGTATACAACGTATATGGAGCTATAATGATATTAGCGCAGGCAATAGAGAAAGCCAGATCTCTAGAGCCTAGAGCAATTATCGATGCCCTTCTTAAATATGAATTTACATCATGGAACGGAGTTGTTAAGTTTAATAGGGCTGAAGGTGTTTATTGGCAGCAATGGTCTCCACCTATGATGATTGTTCAATATACCAAAGTTGGACAAAGTTTCGACGAAGCGAGAATAATATTTACACCTGCAAGATAGGGTGGATATAATCGTCCATGAAGTCGAGCTCTTTATTAATGTATTGCTTTCTGGCATTTTTTTAGGCATACTATATGCCTTGATGGCCTTAAGTATAGCCTTTATCTATAGCATTATGAAGATGATTAATTGGTCTATGGGAGAGTTCTACATGATAGGAGGTTATATACAATATCTATTGCTAGCAAGCACTATCGTACCAAGAGAGCTATGGTGGGTCGGTATATTGATATCAGCATCTGTAGCAGGGTTGTTAGGCATGGTCGTAGAGGTATATATATTAAAACCCATTTACATCAAGAGAAAATTTGAAAGAGTGGACGATTATCTAACAATAACTACCATATTGCTATCGTATCTACTAAGAGCTATAGCAATAGTAATAGCTGGTCCTTATATATTTTCACCTCCAAATCCTTTAGAATATAATATATCTATCCTAAGTTTGCCGCTCCCAGGCGAACGATTAGCCGCTATCATAGTGACTAGTATTGCTATTGCATCGCTTTATCTTTTTGTCTATAAAACAAAGCCTGGACTCATATTCAGAGGAGTTGCCCAAAATAGTCTAGGTGCCATTATATGTGGCATTAATATTTATAAAATATACACATATGCCTTCGCAATAGGGTGCGGGTTGTCGGGTCTTTCTGGTGCTGCCTTAGCACCAGTATTTCTAGTTTATCCCACAGCTGGGTCTATAGTTACTACAAAAGGCTTTGAAATAATAGTCCTCGCAGGGCTAGGCTCGTTACCTGGAGTTCTCGTTGCATCAATTATGATAGGCTTAGCTGAGAGCATGTTATCTACCTACATTAATCCTGCGTATAGAGATGCGTACGGCTTTTTGATTATGATCTTAATGCTATTGATAAGACCTCACGGACTTTTCGGTGAGAAAAGGAGAGAAGTATAAATAGATTTTATATGCCCTAATTACTTATTATCATTAAATAACTTTTATTTTTAAGTACTTCTTCAAGAGATCCGTAATACTACCTTTCAATAATATAACAATAATAAAGGTTACAATTGAAAAAACCAATAGCCTGGTAGCGCTACCCATTCTAGCCATTTCTGATAATACTTCAACCGTGAAAGCTCCTATAACGGGGCCTGTTATGGTTCTCCATCCCCCTAGTAAAGTACTTATTATTATCATACCCATCTCAGTAAAATTTAATATGGCAGGGCTCAAGGTTCCTACATAGTGCGCATAAAAGCTTCCAGCTATTCCGGCAATAAAAGCGCTTAGAGCAAATACGTTCTTCCTAATAGCTATAAAATTAATGCCAAGCGAGCCAGCAGCTATTTCGTCATCTCCAATTGCTTTTAAATAGAGCCCATATCTAGATCTCATTATCATGATTGTAGCATTATAGCTGATCATAGATAATGCCAAGGCTACATAAAAATATCTGTAGTCTGGAACAATGGAGCCAAATAGAGGAGGCACTTGTAAACCTAACTCCCCTCGTGTGATCTGATATTCTGCGGTGATAGCTATACGTGCAATTTCAGCAAAAGCCCATGTGGTTAGAGCTAAATATATTCCTTTCATTTTTATAGTAATATGCCCAATTAAATAGCCAATCACCGCAATAATGAAGCCTGCTAGAATCATCGATACAGGAATAGGTATGTCGAGATAGACGACCATAAGCGCAGAAATATAGGCAGCCAAACCGCTGAATGTATGCGTTGATAAACAGAAGAGACCTGTATAGCCAGCCAATAGATTCCAGCTCGTAGTTAATATACTATAATATAAAGACAATATTATTATATGAATAATATATATATCTTTTAGTATTAATGGTAATGGCATTAGCACGAAATAAATAATGTTGTAATAAAGAATCTGTGCATTAAAGAGACTCCTAGCAGAATATATACTCGTTCTTATATGTGTCATATAATACCATCATAGACATTAATAGAATACAGTCTTAAATTTACCTAACTAACATATATAATTAATGGGGGAATCATGAATAGTCTCCTTAGTGTAAAAGATCTATATAAAGGTTTTAAAGGTCTCAGAGCCCTAGCAGGAATTTCATTTACATTGAAATCTTCAGAGCTGTTGTGTATAATAGGTCCTAATGGGGCAGGAAAGACCGTACTTTTGAACGTCATATCAGGAGTCTATCCCCCTGACTCAGGAGAAATTATATTTAACAATAAAAATATTGAAAAGCTGGATATGCCTTCAAGGGTAAAGCTAGGGATTTCAAGAACATTTCAAATACCAAGAGTATTTAATAGTTTAACTGTGATCGAAAATCTATTAATACCAGCATTCACAATACGTAAAATGTCATACAACGAAGCATTAAGAGAAGCAGAGAAAATCTTAAAGTTTATAAGACTTGACCATTTAAAGTATGAATTGTCTAAGAATCTCTCTGGTGGACAAAAAAAGCTGCTTGAAATAGGAAGGGCTCTCATGACATCCCCTAGATTGATGTTACTGGATGAACCCCTGGCTGGGGTTAATCCAATATTGGCAGAGTTAATAATTGAGGTATTAAGAGGGCTAATCGAGCGTGGGATCAGCGTAATTATTGTTAATCATGAAACCTTATATCTCAAAAAAATAAAGCCAGATAGAGTCCTTGCAATGAGCTCTGGAAGGATTATAGCAGAAGGGCCCTTGGAAGATGTGATAAGCAATAAAGCAGTTATAGAAAGTTATCTGGGGAGGTGATATGGGAGGAAAAATAACTAACAATACTAACAATATAGAAGAGAGTAGCTATGAAGTCTTAACAATAAAGGATCTTACGAGTGGTTATAGTGAAGAGACTATCGTTCTAAAAGATATCAATATGAAATTGAGAGAAGGAGCTATATATGCCGTCATAGGCCCCAACGGGGCAGGAAAATCAACCTTACTCAAGACAATATACGGAATCCTTAAGCCCAAAAAAGGAAAGATAATTTTTAAAGGTATTAACATAGCTGGTCTCGAACCTTGGCAGATTAGAGATATGGGTATTGTATATATTCCTCAAGAACAGACATATTTCCCCTATTTAACCGTCGAAGAAAACCTAGAGCTGTGCTCCCATCTTATCAGGAAGAAAACTAAGCGTGATGTATCGGAAGTTATAGGAGAAGTGTTAGATCTATTTGTAAATTTAAAAATGAAGAGGAGGCTTAAAGCTTCATATCTAAGTGGTGGTGAGCTAAAAATGTTGGATATAGCTTGTGGTATTGTTATAGATCCTAAGTTAATGCTAATAGATGAACCTACCGCTGGACTTGCTCCTAATTTAGTGGGCGCTGTATATAATATGATCAAACAGCTACAGGAAGAGAAAAAAATATCTATATTATTAGTAGATCAAAATATATTACAGGCTGTTAAGATCTCCGAATATGTATATATAATGGAAGGTGGGAGGGTGGTATTTGAAGGATATACCAGAGAAATACTTGACTCTTTATACGATCTAATGAAAAAAGTACTAATAGGGTTTAGTTAACCTAGTAGTATATTCTGAACCAAGTTAAAGGTTATATTGTAATTAAACTTACTATTAAGAGGGAATAATATGAGCCAAAAGTACGAAACAGTAATTTTAGAAAGAGGAGAGATAACAAAAATAATACTAAACCGCCCCGAAAAGCTGAATGCATTGAATTCGCAACTTAGAAGAGAGCTTGTTAGTGCAATAAATGAGGTGAAGAATGATCCTAAGGTTAAGGTAGTCATCTTTGCTGGGGCAGGTAAAAGCTTTTGCGCAGGACAAGATATAAATGAATCGGTTCAGTTTAGAGCTGAGGATGCCATAAAGTGGATTGAAGAGAACGAAATTCTTTATGAGGCAATAAGAAGTATAGATGTACCTACAATAGCCAGGATACATGGATACGCTGTAGGAGCAGGATTTCAAATAGCCATGCTACCAGATATAAAAATCGCTGCTGAAGATGCTAAACTGGGTCTGCCAGAGATCAACGTAGGAATACCAGCTATCTTAGGCTCACAGATCCTGCTTATGCTAGGGATGCCCTTATCTAAGGTGGCCGAAATTATAATGCTAGGATCCGATAGATTTATTACTGGAAAAGAAGCCGAGATGTACGGTCTCGTTAATAAAGCTGTTCCAATCGATGAGCTAGATAAAACCGTTGAAGATATAGCAAAGAAGCTTGCATCGATGCCACGGACCGCTCTAAAACTTAATAAAATGTGGTTAAGAGAATTAACATCTTCGATGCTCAGAGAAGCATATAAATACGGTAAAATAGCCCATACAATCGCATTTGCCTCAGGGGAACCTCAAAAAGCTATGACCGACTTCTTGGAGAAAAGGAAAAAGAAATGAAAAATGCAACGAATACTATTCATAAATGGATGTATCAATAGTAAATATCTGAGGTAGGCTAGCAGTGTGGGTACCTGAGTATTTAGCTAAAGACTTAGTTTCAAAGCATGGAATAAGTATTCCAAAAGGTATAGTTGTTTCATCCAGAGACGTGAGTTTCGAAAAAATAGTTTCTTTAAGCTACCCTGTAGTAATAAAGATTCAAATACCGAGCACTAATAGAAGCAAAATAGGAGGAATAAAAATAGCTAGAACACCTCAAGAAGCATTCCAGATCATAGATACAATGAATAAATCCAAGTTTGGTGAATATACCGTGGATAGGTTATTAATAGAGGAATGGATAGAACATAAAGACGAGATATATCTAGGTTTATATGTAGATCGCGATAACGCATCGATCAAGTTAATAGCAAGTAGATATGGAGGATCCGGTATAGAGGAGATACCTCAAGAAGGGATTATATTAATAGACATTAACCCATTAATTGGTCTCCAACGGTATATGTTTAGAAAGTTACATATGAGACTTAATCTTGACGAAAATATAACGGAGAAACTTGATCTAATTATAAAAATACTTTATGATCTATTTGTAAAACTGGATCTGTTATTGTTAGAGATAAATCCGCTAGCAGTAACTTCTGATGGGTCGCTTATAGCATTAGATATTAAAATGATCGCAGATGACTATTCTATATTTAGACAGAATATGCTGAAAAATATTGAGAGAGTAGATCTCTTACCTTTTGAAAGGAAAATGCAGGAACTTGGAATTACAGGAAGTATAATAGATAAAGAGGGGAATATCGCTGTGATCGCGAGTGGTGCTGGATGCCTTATGAGTACAGTTGATACCATGAAAATGATGGCGGGTAAGGTTCTTTTAGCAGTTGATTTAGGGGGCAGCGTGTTTAGTGAGAAAATAGAGACGTTAATAAGTGAGATCTTATCTGAAGTAGTGAAATATGATCCAAAAGTAATATTAATAAACGCATTTTTCAACATGGCAAGATGCGATGTACTTGCAAAGGCTGTTAAAAATAATGTAGCAAAAGTAAGAGGTACGCCCATAGTTATAAGATTGAAAGGCAGATATGACAGGGAGGCAAGAGAAATTCTATCGTCAGTTTATAATATCTACTATACAGATTCGTTTGATAAAGCATGTGAAATTGCTGTAGAAATTGCTCGATCTAAGGTGTGACTTATGGCTATTATAATTGATGAAAATACCAGGGTCATGATACAAGGTATAACAGGTGCTGTAGGGCGTATGTTTGCGCAGAAAATGATCCATAATAAAACTCCTTTAGTAGCAGGAGTATCACCTGGAAAAGGTGGACAGGAAGTCTACGGAATTCCGGTCTATAACACGGTTGAAGAAGCCGTGAAAGAGAGAAGTCCCAACACCTCATTAGTAGTAGTTCCACCGCAACATGCAAAAGACGCTGTTATAGAAGCCATAGATGCGGGGATAAAGATAATTATAATATATACAGAAGGCGTGCCTATTCATGATGCCCTATACATAGTGAACTATTCTAAACTCAAAGGAAGTTTGATCATAGGGCCTAACGCTGCCGGTGTGGCATCGCCAGGAAAGGGAAACGTGAGTGATATAAGCGATGATATATTATCTGCCGGAAATATAGGAATAGTATCAAGAAGTGGTACACTATCATATGAGGTAATATATAAGTTAAAATCCGCAGGGCTTGGTATCAGTACCGTAGCCTGTATAGGAGGTGACCCTGTAATAGGCTTAAGATATAGGGATATTTTAGAGATGTTTGAAAGAGACCCTGAAACAAAGGCTGTAATTCTTCTTGGTGAAATAGGAGGCACGGACGAAATAAAAGCAGCTGAACAGATAAAAAGTATGAGCAAGCCTGTATATGCGTATATTGCTGGATGGAGCGCCCCACCAGGAAAAAGGATGGGTCATGCAGGGGCTATAGTAATTAAAGGGATAGATAGCGCTCTCTATAAGTATCAAAAATTAAGGGAAGCCGGAGCTTATGTATTTAGCTCTATAAACGAGTTAGTTAAATCTATTATAAGTAATCTTGGGATATCATCAAAATAAGCAGCATATCAATTAAGTATTAGGCATAAAAGTCTTGTGATCATACTGATTTAGTCTATCTAATGTAATCTCTTATCTGTTACGAGAATTACATACTTACCCGCACGATTTTCTAAAGCCTTTCTATAAATTATTTCTGCTACAGCTACATCGAGCATTCCAGTTCCTATAGGAACAAATAGAATTATCTCATTATTGTTCTCTCTTCCATGCTTCAAAACTATTATAATCTCCCCTATTGTAACATATATCTTTTTCTGTTATGTTGCCTTTTTCTACAAGCTTTTTAAGGTATCCCCTACGGAGAGCCTGCTCTATGTGATCTACAATTATTTTATTAGCCTTTTTAATAGCATCATCATAGAGCTCTTGGTATGATCCCAAGGCCGCTATAAGATGCCCTTCTCTAATCCATTCAGGCTTAAGGAAGGGTTGTCGAGAGGTCGTTAGCGTAACAATAATATCAGACTCCAAAGCACATTCCTCGGGTTTTTAGCTACATGGATTGTAGCTTTAACTTTAAATTTTTCCTCAAGTATATCAATAGTTCTTTGTATAGCTTCTTCCCTAGTGCCACATATTATAAATTTAAGATGTGGGAATATTCTGGACAAGAGATAATGGTATCTTGCTTGAGTACCTGCACCATAGATCCCAACGATCTTTGAATCCTTTCGCGCCAAATATTTTATACCTATAGCCGTCTGGGCAGCAGTGCGCAAGGAAGTTACTACAGAGCCTAAAGGCATTCAAAGGGCTCCGGAGCCGCGGCCAATAAGCGGCGTGAAAGTATATACCTATGCCCCGGGCATCTATGTATCCGGCAAAGCCCGTGGGACCGGGGGCTTTGATCTGGGCATTCTAGCTGATTCCGTTAAGGGGGATCCTAGTAATAGAACTGTTGATCCCGCTTCTTATCTACATAGTCCTTAAGGTCATTGACCTTTTATCATTGTATTTTTCAGATCGTCGAATCTCTTATCAACAGCCTCGAACCTATATCCATGTAAAACCCACCACCTATAAAGTGGTCTCGCCTAGCCTGTATTCATAGTTCTGCCCATCGATATATAGGGAGAGGGTGAGGCTCACCAACACCTTCGAAGCAATACCGCACCGCCTTACCCTCTGGAGATTCTCCTGAGCTATTTCGGACACTCTCCCAAGCAAGCTGTCTATATAGCCCTTGGCTGCTGCCTTGATTTCCTCAATAGCTTTGGGCATCCTACCTGATAGATGCTCTGCTAGTTCCTCGCCATCTAAATATACCGACATGGTTAGGCTTATGGATATGGTTAGGGTGTTTTCGGCTATCGAGTAGCGGAGGGATAGCCAGAGGGTGATAGCTCATCTCTACATCTTTCCTAGCCAGCTCCTTAACCTTACCAGCGATAATATCTAATATCTTTCGAGCCTCCTCCTCAGCCTGCTTCTCGATTAGGGGTCTTATCGAGCTTTCGAGGGAGTTTACTGTTGACGAGAGTATTGAGAGGATCTTGCTGACCCTAACCCTATCCTCCTCGGGGAGATCCTCGTGGCCGAGCTCCTTAGCATTACTGCTATACACAGCCCAAAGGCTCGCTATACTCCCAACATCTACAGAGCGCCTCTTACTGGAGGGTAAAATATATTCTAAGGAGTATGTGGTGAGTATCTGGGGCGCCATATGAACCATCCTCCTCGCAGCTGGCGATAGCAGTACCGAATACGGCATTGACCTGTATACTATGAGCTCGTATCCTTCGAATGGGTTTTTAAACGATATGCTATCCCCAAGATCTCTAACCTCTACCAGGCACTTCGGGATCTGCTCGACAGCCTCGGGCATATATGGTGATGCCCTGGCCCAGTAGCTGTTGAAAATCTTGACGGCGCTCGCTGGATCTACGTCGCACAGCGTTTCGATGTTGAGGCCTCTGAGGACATTGCACGTTAGGTTGGCAGACCCGCCGTAGGCCTTCCCATCTGCTATATATAGCTTTATATGCATGAACGCCCCTGAGTAGATCCTTACCTCCGTGGCCTCGAGACCCCTTAGAACATCAGGGCCCACCTCGCTGGAGACTAGCAGCCTCACGCTAACACCCCTGGACACGGCCTCCCTTATAAGGCTAGCGCCGCAGCCGTCAAGGAAGGCTGTGGCTATCCAAAGGCTCTGGGCTGCGCTGCTAAATAGCCTTGAGAGGAGCTCGGGCACATTGTCATAACACTTACCAGCAGCCATAGCCCCCTAATAATGTTTTAAGAGATAGATATATATTTCAAATAAAATATAGGGCTGGTCGAACCCCCCAAACCATCTAAAGCATCCCGGAGATTTATACTAAGCTAGTGAGAGTTAGATCTCATCTAAACCTCCTCAACAGAGCCCATTAAATGATGGGCTCTTTGTGGGGGCTGTTTGTGGGTTCCACCACAAATTTATGATGGAAACCCTCCACAAGGGGTGAAACGTTGAGTAGATTCTAGCGTGAAAGGGGTGTTGTCTCGTTGTTGTCTCGCTAATGTGATTAAATTGAGGCCTGACCTCTTTAAAAGGGCAGTTTTCCTTTAGAAGGTTCATCTATATCAACCTTCCTAGCAGCCTGCTGCTCAGCCTGCTTAACAATCATTATGGCTGGGTCGAAGTCATGTACTATGTAGGGGAGCACCCTCAATATAATAAAATATAATTAGCACAACAACCACGAGAAAAACCTGTTCGGAGCCTTGAAGGCCAGATACCTGGCAAACCCAAGCAACTCACCTACCCATAAGCCCTGCCGAGATTATGGCAGCATTAGCCACTATCACAGCCCCTATAACAGCTGCCAACACATACACCAACGAGTTGTCTGGGGCATATCTAGCAGGGGTTGGTAGGGGCTTGGGCGAGACTGCCACAGCCTGGGCCGGGCCTGAGGCGCAGACGCCGTAGGTGTGGCTGTATAGGCTGCGCCCACGCCTGCCTTGACAGCCTTCACGTTAATGGCGAGCTCCCTATAGCTTGTAAAAGATCCATATTCTATGGAATAGGAGGCGCTGATCCTAACGCTATACCTGACGGCCGGGAGGAACCCTAGATCCAGCCTATACAGATCCTCCACAGCCGAAGCCTCATACTCAGCCCTTATAGGCCCCTCAACAGCTGTCACAACCCTCGCATTCCTGACAGAGGTGTTTAGATAGTCCCTCACCTTAAGGGTTATCGAGAGCTCCTCACCCTACAACACCTCGCCCCTATAGCTGGCTACGTCTATATATAGCCTCTTAAACTCGTTCTTGAAGTGGTACTGAAGGGTTTCCTATAGATTCACGGGCATATGATCCTCTATCTATATGGACACGGGCTTCTTCTGAATCTCTTCTGGGAGCTTTCGGGGCTTCATAGATCCGCTAAATTTCTTATCTCTTGCTAGGCTTTTCAATCCTTCAATGCAGTGTTCTAGGATGCTATGCGCCCTCTCGCAACGATAATCGTCTTTATATGCTTTTACCCATAATTAGGAGGTGGATTGTTGGTGGGGTTGAGGGGTTTATCTAGGGTGGGTGTTGTTGTGGTTGTGGTAGCATTAATAGCTATAGGCGTTCTGGCCTTTCTGCTAGTTATGCAGAGACAGGCAGCACCACAGCCAAGCATAGTAACACCAATCTCGCCAGCAAGAAGCCCTATACCAACACCAACTACACCAGCAGTTTCCCCAACAACACCTGCCATAACCAAGAAGGATACCCTAAAAGTAGCCATAGGAACAGATCTAGATACAGTGGATCCCCACAGTCAGACCTCTATTGTAGTCTATAACGTGCTTAGGCATGTCTACGAGACTCTCCTTTGGTTTGATGCTAGGGGCAATGTTATTCCTTGGCTTGCTGAGAGGTGGGAGGTGTCTCAGGATGGGCTTGTATATACATTCTATCTTAGAAAGAATATCAGATTCCACGACGGATCTGAGCTCAACGCAACAGTTGTGAAGGCGAATATAGATAGGTGGATAGACCCAACCGTTAGAGTTCCAGCGAGGACTCTTGTGGGGAAGATAGATAGAGCAGAGATTGTGGATCGATATACTGTGAGGATCTATCTTAAGGAACCATTCGGCCTTTTCGATAAAGCCATAGCCTATTTCATACCCATAACTAGCCTTGATGTTATTAAGAAGTTTGGTAATCAGACAATAACTGAGGTCATAGGTACTGGGCCCTATAAGTTTGCCTCTTGGGAGAAGGGCAAGAGAGTTGTTCTGGAGAGGAACGATGATTACTGGGGTCCTAAGCCACCTATAAAGAGAATCGAATGGCTTATAATACCAGAGGCATCTACAAGACTAGCAGCACTGTTAGCAGGGGATGTCGACTATATATATGCTCCTCCCCCACCAGATCTTGAGAGACTTAGGAGCGACCCTAGATTCGAAGTTATTACCCCAACTAGCAATGCGTATCTACATTTGAGCCTCATACCGAGAGGGCCTCTTGCAGATCCCAAGGTTAGGCAGGCTCTTAATTATGCCATAGATAAGGAGGCGATAGTGAAGAGCGTGCTATTTGGTTTGGGCGTTGTGGCAGATTCTGCTGTACCTCCTCACTTCTTAGGATATTCTAGGATGAATCCATACGGCTATGACCCTGAAAAAGCTAAACAATTATTAGCAGAAGCAGGATACTCTGGCGGGTTTAAGCTTCTTTTAATACACCCAACAGGAGGTTCCGGCTTTATAAACGATAAAGGAGTTGCAGAAGCTATTCAAGCGTACCTCTCTAAGATAGATGTTAGCGTTGAGCTAAAAACTATGGACTGGCCCTCATATATAGCCGAGCTGACAAAACCTTTAAAGGATAAACAATACGATGCAATATTGAGGCTCTATGGACCTGCCATAGCTGATGCTCATTTTATTCTCTATCCCCTGCTCCACTCAAGCCAACGAGATTATCCCAATATTAATAACTATTCAAATAAGGAAGTGGATTCCCTACTAGATCAGGCAGCCATAGAGAGGGATCCTACCAAGAGAGCCGAGCTCTATAGAAGAGCGATTGAGATCATATGGAGAGACGCTCCCTGGGTGTTTATAGCAGCACAAAAGCAGTTTTACGCAGGCGTTAAAGACCTTAAGGGGATATTTATATTCCCAAGCGGTCTGCAAATTTACTTCTATAACGCCTACTTTTCATAGATACGCTGTAGTATTAAGATCCTTTAGAAGTTCTCTATATAGGCTAGCACTCCATGGCTTTACTAACCTCTGGAACGATTCTAGATATCTTTCCCTCTAAAGCAGCTATCCTAAGACTCTGTCTCAGGTAGGAGGTGTCATGGATAAATATACGCCTAGGAGCTCATCAGGCTTGTCGGATGTTTGGACTAAGAATTGATTCTATATGCTATTTCCTAATATGGATCGCCTCTAGAGATCCTCCAATACTTTAAGCAACCTCCTCAAAGGCTTTATGACTTTTTATCTGCAGAGCACTATGCGAGCCTTCTCTATGAGATCTTTCATTATGCTAGCTGTATTTTCAAGCACTTTATATGCGTCTCCATCATTTGCCCACCCTCCCCTCAATATAGAGGGGCTATGCTCGATACCTTGCTTCGGCTGGCTCAACACCTGTTTCCATCGCCTCTGAGCATAGTGCGCTACAATATTCCTTAGATTCCTTAGTCTATTTATTTCATTTTCGAGTCCACCATCTAATAGCCCTAATCTCCTGGCTTCGCCGATGATGTAGCCAAAGCCCTTTTCATATATATCATAATCGGGTTCGATGCTCCAGACGTGCCCTCTCTCACATTTAACCCCGCCCTTCACGGCTGAGACTAAGTCGTAGAGCAGAGTCTCTAGAGCAACACCACAGATAAGTATTGACGCCATAAACGCGCCATTCTGGTAACATGAGAGGGCCTTCCTGAACAGGTCTAGGCTCAGACCAACGACTAGGTGCATGTTCGCTACATCCCCAGAGGATATGAGAATCTGCCAGGCCCTCTTCAATAGTCCTTCCCTAAAGTTTCTAGTATCGTCACACATGCTAGGACCTATCAAGACGATCTCGTCTCCTCCTGACATGGCCGGCTCTCCATGCCTAAGACTATCCTAATCTATATATCTCGTGTTCCAGCATATGACGAAGAGGTTTCCTATGGCCTTGAATATACAGCTAATACACGGGGGACCTGTCAGAGCATTAGCACAAGCTTAGCTCAGAAAATTGTTATCAAAGGTCTGGTACCTGCATAACTAGCCCATGCTGGAAACCCTTCCCAGATGAGATCGAGGATATTTTCCACACAGCTATATGCTAGTATTTTTCAGTGGGAAGATAGGTAAAGGGAGACAATGTGATCAAATGTCTAGAAGATCTCCTGAAAAACTTGTCGGAGAGAACTATCATAGGCTGGGATAATAGCTTCATATCACTCATGCTACTAATCCTAATCACAGCAGAGGATCTGGCGGTGGAGAAGATACTGAAAATAAGCAAAGAAATAAATGATGCTATAAGCATTGGGATGAGAAGGAGATGCCCCAAGCATCAGCCCTAGTGATAAGGGGGCTAGTAACGGGAGAGATCAAGCTGACAAGGATAGACATACTAGCCATAGTGATCAAAGAGATTTTAACCACGATAACACTTCTATTACTACTAGCACCAATAGGATTCGCAATCGGTTTAATACCATATATAGCCTACAAAGGCCCAGCCTATTCAGCATGGTTAGCAGCAACAGTAACAATGGCGCTGATCACATCAAGCTATGTAGCAGAGATTGTAGGGTCACTACTACCAGTAGCACTATCAAGGCCCAGAATAGACCCCGCAGTATCATCAGCACCCTTCATAACAGCTGCAGATATACTAACAGTAACAGTATATTTCATCATAGCAACACATTTATTCCAATTCTAGAGCTAGAAATAAGATAAGTCTCCATGCCATTTATAATGGTGGAAAAGCTATCTCACCCACTCTCTCCAGACTATCCAAGCTGAAGATCTTGATCTTGTCATGGGATATAGTATATAACTTATCGCCTATATAGAGGGACCTAAAAACACCCTCATGACTCAGTATGGCCCTGAGATGTAGCCTATCCTGGCTATACCCAATAACAGCTACTCCTGATACCCCATCCCTAGCTACTGGTATTAGTAACAGCCTATTATCCAGATCCACAGTTACCGCGTGGTGATCCCATAGGGCCTGGCTCGAGACCCCCTCCATCTTTAGAACGGCTTTCTCAGAGATATTTCTGGGATCTGTTATGTTGTATATAGCGATCTTGAGGCCGCTGCCCTCAACCCCTATCCCGACCAGGGTTCTGTTATCAACTGGGTGGAGGTACTCGCTATACCCGGGGATCTTTATATACCCAATCACAACGGGCTTCTCAGGGTTTCCTATATCTATAGCATATAGTGGATCCACCTGCCTGAATGTAACCAGGTAGAATATGTTGTTGAGAAGTCTTGCAGCATATATCCTCTCACCCCTGGCTAGGTTCTCCAAAAGCCCCTTGATCTTCATGTCACCTATAGAAGCTATTATCACATTATTGCTCGTATTTCCAGATGGCAATAGGTTCATGTAGATCGAGATCTTAGGTGGCGGAGCAGGGATCGCGGTAGCCTCTATTGAGACTATTCTCTCAGTGCATATTGAGGAGCACTCAGTAATCCTTATACTCACATTCCGAGGTGCAGGGATCCTTGTCTCCAGAAGCCCTATGGATAGAGATGCGTTCCTCGAGGTGGTTCCGACAACTAGATAGCCTCCCCTCTCCTCTATAGAGAACTGATCCAGAACAGAGCCAGGGATATCAATATATCCCCTATAGGAGATGCTAGAACCCCTGACATCGATCACAAAGACCCTCGAGCCATCCTGGAATGACAAGCCAGAAAGCTCTCCAGAAGCCCTGGATACTATTGATTTGGCTGAATCTAGATCCAGCAACCCCAGATAGTTCTCAACAAGCCTTTGAGCACCACTTATATTCCCGGAGAGAGCCTCTGAATACACCCTGGATCCAAGATCCCCTGGGAGATATCTAGCGAGGGCTGATAGTGCTGATATATAGGCATCTATATAGCCCCTATAGGAGACTATATATAGCCTGGAGGGACTCATATAGATCCAGCTCGTGCTCGAGATGAGGAGAGAGATCTCAGAATGCCCACCACCGGCAATATCTATAGAGGCTATGGTTGCGAAAGAGCTTGGCACAGGATCTACTAGGTATATTTTAGAAACACTTATGGGGGAACCATTAATAGATGGTATGAGCCCAGGCCTGGCTGGGGTTGAGAGCACAAGATATATAGATCCATTGATCATTCTGGCACCAGAGAGGAAGCCGCTATAGTCTAGGAGAAGCCTCTGAACAGGCCTCGATGGTGAGGATATATCGTATACATACACAGAGGTGTTCTCATAAGTATAGGGGTAGAAAAGAGGTATAGAAACCCTATCAAGGACCCTGGGGTAAGGGGCAGATCCTATGCCCGCTAGGATAACGAGATAACTACCCCACAGGAAAACCCCTCTAGCACTTCCTCTAAGGGGTATCACAGAGGCTAGGGAATTCCTAGATGCATCCACGATATATACTCGATCTCCTGAGGAGACTACAATGATTCTCCCGTCACTCTTAACAGGATCGATCTCATCGATGCCAGCAACCTGGACATTGGTGGATGAATACCTAACAGAAACCCCAGAACCAGAGGCCAGAGGCATAACAGGAGTCACCATCCTAGGAGCAACGCCAGGAGTAGCAGACTCTATAACTGAATCCTGAGCCTTGGAATACAGGCTAGAGAGAAAGAAAAGAACCTCGGAATAGCTCGCAAAAACCCTTATAAAACCCTTGACACCCATATCTTTTGCAGAGCCCACAGGGCTCGTAACAACATCGCTAGAAAAGGGTGGAGAACGATCACGAGAACCAGGGGGTAAGATATATAGCATAGAAAACATGCTAACAAAAACAATGGATAGAGCTATATAGAGGTAAACCCTCTTTATCCTAGGGCGAGATCGAATCCCCAAGGCAAAACCCCAAATAGCATTGGGCAGGAAATGTTTAAAATATATGCCTTGCACAAAGTGTACAAGGATCTTAACATATGCTAAGAATATTTATATCCCAGGGGAATAAAACATGGTGACCCTGATGGCTATATATGTGATAAAGAGAGATGGGAGTAGGGAGGAGTTCGTGTTCGAGAAAATAGTGGTTAGCTGCATGAAGGCGGGAGCAACTGTAGAGGCTGCGAGAAAGATCGCTAAGATCATAGAAGGGAGACTACTAGATCAGGGAGTAAAGGAGGTTAGCGCAAAAGAGCTGACAAGGATGGTTCTCGAGCTACTGAAGAGAGAGAATGAGGACTGGTATAGAAATTGGATAGTGTTTGACGCAGCTGTAAAGAGAAGAAGAACAGAGCAGGAGCTCGCCTCGAAATAGTCATGGCTGCGACAAAAATCCTCGCCCCTAGGATGAGAGAGACTATTTCTTAGAACACCTACACCTATATATAGCGATCCAGCTTCTAGCATGCCCCGACAAGAAGACAGCATGCTCCTATCCTCGGTTTCTGGATAGATTAATATGCCATATATGCTATAATAACCTAGCGGTTGTACCCCATATGGGTTTTGGCGAGGGCTCTAGAATCCATCCTGGAGGTGTCTCTATAAATGAGTGGCTTCTCAATATATCTACTCTATTATATGTGATAGCCCTTATTGGCGCTTCCACATATCTCCCCAGATACGCCGTCTCCCTAGGTGCTAGCGAGACTAGCGTCTCTCTTCTTGCGAGTAGCTATGCTGCTGCATCCATACCGCTTGTCCCCCGATGGTCATTGTTTGTCATTGGTATTAATTTGTTTGTGTTGCTTTGCTTCTTAACCCACAGGGATGTTATAGCATCCCTGTGGTCATCGAGGGACCTCCACCTCCCCCAAAGAGATCTTGGGATCTCTATGGGCTCACTGGTGGCTGTTGAGCCCAGCGGCGCTGGGCTCCCATCTATGCTTGGATCCCCGAAGCCTTTCTGGGCAGAGCCCTCATATAGGGCTTCGAGGGCTTTAAGATAGATGTTGATCAATGCTGCTACCTCTCTATGCCATTTCTCACCTCCTTTGCCACAGATCCCTATTCTATCCTCTCCATATTCTATTACAGCCTTATGTATTGGGCAGATCTTGGATGTGTTTCTGGGATCTACCATCAATACTGGCACACCATATTCCCTAGCCTTATCTATTATCGCATTCAGCTCTCCCTTCAATGCACTCTGATATATCCTATGCCTTAATTGTTTATTCCTATATCTAGCGATCATAACCCTTATATCTTCTCCCGTGATTTTCTCAATAACTATAACGCCCCTAGTCCTCAGTGCATCTCTCACTATCAGATTAACTGTCTTCCATCTATAGTCCCTCTTCTTCTCTCCTTAAGCTTTTTCATAGCCTTTCTAGCTTCTTTGCCACCAGATCCATTTCTCCTCTGAATGCTTTTCTTCCTATAGCTATAGCCCAGTGTAGTCTTGGCAAGATCTGTTTCTAGGATTACTGTGAATGCCTTGTGGATTGTTGCTACTGAGTTCTCATTAACATCGACAGGCTTAATATCCTCTGGCCTATAGATCTTAGTCTCCTTCTCAAGGGATAGGTGGAAGAATACTCTTCTATTCCTTCTATCAAGCTTGATCTTAGCATGGGATGTTGGTTTAAAGCCTCTTGCCAATAGCTTGTAGAACTCCTTAGAAGGCTCTAGATCGAGATACACCCAACCCCTATGGGTGTTAATAGCAACGCTTGTGAAGAAAGTGTTCTCAACACCATTTATATTGATCTTGGTAGCATCTATT
>JAVVGE010000023.1:0-23685 GCA_032249255.1 Desulfurococcales archaeon
AGCTATACATAGGCTATCCATATATGCTTTCACAGGATAATGGCAATGAGTATAATACAAACATATGGTGGTTTAGGAAGATAGTTCTTTGGATCGTGGATATATTCATGGAGTATGGTATAGAAGTTGAGATAGTTCCTGAGGACTATACAAGCAAGCAATGCTCCATATGTGGAATCAGGCATAAAAACGGAAGAAAACATAGAGGATTATATATGCAAGAAAACAGGGAAGAAGATCAATGCAGACATAAATGCAGCACTAAACATAGCGAGAAGGCTGGAATACAGGATAAGGATAGCTAGGAAGATTGAGAGCTACTTGGTAACGCACAATGGTGTTAAGCCATTAAACCCTCTCCAGGGGGCTAACACCCGAGACCCAGAGGTTCGAAACCCCACCCCTTAAGGGCGGGGAGGATGTCATCTCCAGGCTGGTTAGATTCGCTACTAGGGTTTGGGTTTCGTTGGGCTCAGGGTTTGCCAAGTCCTCTTCCCTTGGCTTCAAAATCCTCAGGATCCCTTTCATCGGGATCCATATCGATGGGCTCCTCCCGCTCGGAAGACCCTACCCACAGCTCCTCCTTCACCGCTTCCCCTGGATCATTGCTGTGAGGAAACCTAGCCTCCTGATCCCCCGGTATCTTCTTCTAATGTTTATCGATGCCACCTTCTGCCTACTCATTTTAGATTGCATCTTCAAACTCGTAATAGCAATTAGATTTCCGCCCTTTCTAACGAGCTCTGGGAAGCGGTATCTCCACTCAATATTATTAGATCAGATCTAAGCTGTCTGGGAGCCCCAACATACCGTGTCACAAGCTCTGAGGCCCTCCCATCCCTAATAGGCATGCTATATGCCCTCACAAGCTCAAGGATCTTTAACAAGCTCTTAGCTTCCATAGTTCGATTAAAGAGACTTGACATAGAACCTTATAAATCAATATGAAACCCAAAGCAGTTTCAGAACGGCTAATCCTCCTCAGTATTTCACCCCTACTCTTGATACTTGGGAAAACTCTCCGTTATGCTTAAATACTATCTAATATTTTTAATACAATTGGAAAAGGAGGGTAAATGGTCAAAGATGGGGGATAGCTCCGGGGAGGAGAATAGAAATAGGGGAGCGGTGTCAAAGCTAATACTAGAGGACAAAGATTCCAGGATCATCGGGAAGCATGTGTATGCCAATCTATATGATCCAGACCCCATGTATATATCTAATGAAGAGCTATTGAGAAAACTCGTTTCAGAGGCTGCTGAAAAAGCAAACATGCACCTAGTGGAGGTCAAATCCTGGAGCTTCGGTGGAAAGAAGGGAGGAGTCTCAGTTATAGCCCTTATAACAGAGAGCCATATATCCATACACACATGGGTTGAATACTCCTATGCTACTGTTGATGTATATACGTGCGGGGATCACTCAGATCCCTGGAAGGCCATGGAGCACATAATAGAGGTTCTTAAACCAAAGAAATACTCAATAGGATATGCAAATAGAACCCAAGAGCTGTGAGGATCGTAGAGCAAACCTCGCGATAGGCAATAGTTTTTTGTTTTGTTTATTATTACGATTACCTATCTACGGATATTTCTCTTTTTGAGGTTTATTTCTTCACCGGATCAGTGCACTGCTTAAGATGTTGCAGTTTTGATGATAAATTTTAAATATACATGTAGTTGTAAATACCTGATCTCTGAGGCTTTGAGAGCTCTAAGCTTATATACTCCACTATACTATCATGATCAGTCGATAGGGCTTGCGTGGCACAGATAAAAAGCTGATGAGTCCGCTTTAGGACTAGCTAGCTTAGTAGTATCTTTAATACCGCTAGACTGGTTAAGCAGGAAGTGTTTTCTAGATCAACTATTCCTGCCCTGAGACCTGATAGAGGAAGGCTCTGATAGTAGTTATAGAGCATAGAAGTGGATTGGAAACCTGGTTGTTGTAGGGTTTCTAACTCTTTGATCTCTACGGTTTTCCAGGATCTTTTGTGAGAGGCGGGTTGAGGTGGATTTAGATTGAATCGTCGGTGTTTTTGTGTTAGATATGATTAATTATTATAATATATTATTTATACAGAGGGTGTCTATGGCGGTGCCCATAGCCTCGTGCTCTATCATGGAGATAACCTCAGGGTCTTTGAAGGGTATATATCCTATAACTCTGAACCCTGCTTCTCTGGCAAATCTTATGTCTCTTGGCGAATCGCTTATGACCATAATTTCTTCCCTAGAAATCCCCAGCCCCGTATATATTCTGGCTAGCTGTTCATAGAGATCTCTCTTAGTCGCTCCGGGCCATAGATCCCCTGTGGAGTGTATTCTGACAAGGTTTGTCGGGAATCCATAGCTGTGAAGCTCCTCAATAAGCATTCGAGTCTCCACCTCCCTCCCAGTCACGATAGCTGTTAGATATCTCCCGGAGGATGTTAGGAGTAGGCTGTCTGAGCATGGCATGGGTTCTCCATATCTCCCATTTTCTAGGTATTTCATCCAAACGCTTCTCCAGAAATGCCACTTCTTCATGGAGTTTCCCAGTCCCGGTATCCTCTCCTTATAATATGCTTTGATAAATAGCCTCGGATCTCTATTGATTCTTATCCCCAGCCTATATTCGCTCTCCACTTTTGCTATGGCCATAATGAGCTCTCTAGATGTGTCTACAAGTGTCATGTCAAGATCTATGAATAGAGCCTTCACGCTCGAGGCTATTCTTCTAACGTCATCAAGATCTTCTATGCTTCTCCCTATCTATCGTCACCTCCGTAGCCTTAGGAAAAGGGTGTTATAGAGTTCAGCGAGCTCCTAAGACATCACCTCTCAGAGACCGCCACACACATCATCTGAACGGGCTCGCCGTTAATAGATAGTGTAAACTCCCTAATAATATTACGATCGCAATCGCAATAATTCATGATGAAAACACTATTTATTAAATAAAATAATTAATAGAGAAACATATGTTTAGTAAAAATTACGGATCAAAGAATAAATATCGCTAACTCCTAAATATGTCTAAGGTGAAGATATTGAGCAGCGCGGGAAATACTGCCGATATGATAGTGAATGGATTGCTAACCATCTATAACTGGATGGTCAACCTGATAACCACTATCCTGCAACAAACCATTCTAAAGGATAACCCAGATATGGCGAAGGAATATGGATCTGCATTAACACTGCTAATATCCCTGACAGCAATATATATACTACTAGTCTTCATATCAGCATTCAAAAAGATCCTAGGAATAATCATAGCAATAGGCTGGCTAGCATTAATAGCAGCATTAGCACTCAGAATCGCTGCACCAAAATAACCCAAGAGGGGAGGTTTGTCGAGACTCCTCGATATACCCATATCTCTTTTTGACAATCCTATGCTGTGAGCATCCTTTCAGGACTAGCCTCAACCTCTTGTCCCCCCGATGGTAATTGATCGTCGTTGATGTTTTTGTTTCGGGATTGCTGTGCTTCTCGATTCACAGGGTTTGATCCCTGCGGCATCGGGAAACTTCCACCTCCCCCATAGAGATCCCAAGATCTCTATGGGCTCATCGGTGGTTGTGGAGCCCGGCAGAAAGGGGCTTCCATCTATGCTTGGAACCCCGAAGCCTTTCTGGGCATAGCCCCCATAAAGGGCTTCGGTCTCAGGAGCTTTAAGCATCATCGCGTCTCGAGGATATACATACGCCTAGCACATCTGGGTGTCTCCTTATCATCCAAAATAGTTAGGGATTGAATTGTTATAAGCTTAAGCCTAGATAACAAACGAAGATAAAAATCCTATTGACATAAAAAGGATACAGCCCTACAGGATCATCTGCTCTACCCTACCCAGAAATCTCTAAAACAAAACAACAAAGCTAACAAGCATTATCACCACCATGAGTAGCGGGCCCCTATTGTAGTGACTAGCCATTTTAATACCTTAAAAACAAACCATTTAAGGGCCTTCGCTTTAATATGAAACAGTTTCATAGACCCTATAGCACATATGAATATCGGGGTCTTCAGTCATAAAAGCTATATATTTCTTAAGGCTATATTGATATGAGCACTAGACTGTGGGTAGTTAATGATGATTATGAAGGAGCTTGGTAAGTTAGCTTCGCTAGAGAGATTCTGGGTTAGAAATTTCAAGTCGCTTAAAAGATTCGAACTAGATGTGTCCTCAAAGCTGATGATTATTGCTGGGGCTAACGGCTCTGGTAAAACAGCCTTAGTCGAAGTATTTGAGCTCCTAACATATATGCTTGACTGGGTTCGTGGACTAATCCCAAACTCTTTCTCTAAGTGGTGGGGATACAGTAACGTAGTTTCTGGGCATGACGAGGATCTCCCGATAACAATAGGGTTCAGATTTAGACTCAATAACATGGTAGAGAAGATGCAAAAGATCGAGAGGGACTTTGTTAAAGTAGTAATAAAAGATTTCAGAGACTATTTAAAATCAATGGATATTAAATATGAGATCGATGTAACTGGTAGAGAGATCGATATAATCAGTAGAGCCGGTAGAAGAGGGTTCCAAATATTAAGAGAGAATCTCTCGATCAGCGCTGAAGACTTAGAGGTAGAAATCGATACGAAAAGAAACATAGCAAAAGTATCAATGAACATTATTAAGTGGGCTAAAGAGTTGTGGGAGAAGAAATATAAGACTTTTCCTCATATAATTCATATGCGACTTATGAAATTAGCCGCTAAATCGAAATTAAAGTATGAGAACTTGGAAACGATTATTCCTCTACTATCTAATTTAGCCGAAATATTTACCCTCATCCATACTTATGCGGAACTCACATGTGAGATGAAGCACGCATATTCTCTCCTTAACCATTTTGCTGATTTAGAAAGAGATATTAAGCTAGGTGTTGATCGAGAATTCTATGCTAAACAAAAAATTTACATAAACAAGATAAAGGATAACATACTAGGAAAAAGATGCATAGAGCACATGGCTAAACTTATTGGTAAGAAGATCTTGGTTAATACTAAATCGCCTAAGTATCAAGAGCTGATAAGCAAATGGAGGGAAGAAGATATCCATGATCTTCTCGGACTGGTTAAGGATAATATTGCTAGATTAATAGCTAAGGATATTTTAGATTATATTTCCAATAGCGTTTTCATCGCGATTGCAGCAGTATATGGCATAATCGATGGTATCACAGTTATTAAAAATATTGATTGGAAGTCTGTTCTAACTCCACAGCCTTTGGAAAGGCAGGAGAGGTTGAAGCCGGATGCCTCTAACTTCCTACAGTTCCTATTCACTCTGACCAATGGTAAGATAGGAGAGAATTTGGAGGAGGCTTTGAGATATTCTTTTCCCAGTTACAAGGACTTCAAGGCAGTTTTCGAGGTAACTACTGATGGTAGGGTTTTTATAAGGCTTTATGCTGACGGTCTGGAGCTGGCACCTATATCTATTCCACACGGTGTTCTTAAAACTCTAATAGTAGAGTCTATACTCATGTGGAAGCCCACTATCCTGGTTATTGATGAGTTTGAGAACAGCCTTTATCCCGAGCTCCAGCAATTCTTAATAGATGAGTTCAGAAACAGTGATGTCTATGTAATTATTACCACACACTCCACAATCCCGCTAGACTATGCAAAGAACATTGAAGAGGTCGTTATTCTGAGGCTAGAGAATGGCGAGACAAGAGCTTATAGACCTGGAAGAGAAGTCTTGGAGATGCTTAGAAGGAAGAAGCTCACCCTGAGCGAGCTGATCCTATCAGATCTCTTGGAGCTGAGAACATCGCGGTGATCTATTTATTTGTCGCGGTGTAGGATATATTTCATCACTGATAATAGATATGCGAAAGAACTCTTACGAAGACTAATACAATTATTAAAAGAGAAAGATCTCGTAAGCAGGGATGTTGATGTTCGTATCAGTAATCCTGTTAATGCTTGTGATATTAAAATGGAAAGATATCTCAAAGGAGCTATAGACGACTATGATTGTGTTGTAATACTTATAGATAGTGAAGGCGCAGAACCAAGCGAGATCCATAGACGCGTCTTTGAGGAACATGTGAAAGATGTTGATAAGAACTTATTAAAAGTAAAGATAATTGTAGCACATCCCTGCCTCGAGGAGTGGCTATGTGAAGCTATGAATTTACCTAATTGTAATACTGGGTCATGCAATGATCTTATTAGAGCTATAGAAAGTACCTTAAAAGATAAATATAAGAAGGGTCTACCAACCCTCATGGAAAAAAGGTTAAGCAAGCTTCCTAGACAATTACATGAAGTTATTGAAGCAATAAATACATGGTGTAAAGATCATTAATACCTATATAATCGAATACCTCGTTCTTAAATTTGTTTGTCTCTATAGATGAACCTACAGGTTAATATATAGAGGAAGATAAATCATAATAGACGATTAGTAGTTCTTCTTCTATAATGTCTTATAGATATAAACCGATATCGTAGCAGTAAGCGGTTTTAAGGTGGTGAGAGATAACACGTGAGCATGAGAGCTATAGCGGCCTCTTTGTTCATGGGATCACTAACATTAGTCTGGCTATGTATGGAATGCAAATAAAAAGTGATACTTTAGGGAATTCTCTTCTCTAAATAAAGCATTTAGCTGGCATGTGGAATTATTGCGTATGATTTATAATTTGGAGAGTTAGCAATATTAGGGGTTAATAATTAGCTCCTCTAATCAACAGGCACAACAACAGCAAACCTCACAATGTTCCCAGCAATGTAAGCATATCGAGATATTATGTGAAGACCTTATTAGTCGAATACAAATGAGTTTAATTTCACCAGAACGTTTCCTATTTAATATGGCTAATATTTTTCTTCAAATTACTTCTATTATATTAATATTAATGGTATCATATTTAAATTTAGGGATAGGGAATCAAATAATAAGCTATCTAAACAATATTACGAATGATCCTATTTTATCTATAGCGATTTTTCTGATTATATCTTGTATAATGATTATTATTATAATCTTTTATGTTAACAAAAGGTTAAGAGAACAAATTTTACCACGTATTGAACCTTTTAAGGAGTTTTATTTAAATAACCTTAACTATTATTTAGGCAAATTTAATAATGTTTGTATTAAACAGATAGAACAGATAGAGACTAGCTGTAAATGTGTATCGGACATGAATCATTACATTATACAACTAGATGTTCTCAAGAAAATATCAGAAATATCAAAGAAGTCAAAATAAAGATCAATCCTATAGATAAGTTTGCAGGAAATGGAAATTATTAAATAGAGTTACATAATAAAATAAGAATCTTAATAAGGTGTCTATGTTTTAGTTCTGTCGCCTCTAAAATTCCTTAGATCTATGAGATCTATGTATATAATTCGATTTTGCAGCACGGCTTTAATTCCCTTTTTGAATTTTTTCCATTAAAATCGATGAAACATGATAAATCCTACCTTCTTAGAACATCAGTGAGGTAATCTGCACGCTTTGATGCTTTCTTCCTTGTACTCTCCAGTTGTCTCCTAATGAGCGTTTAATCTTCTACTAGGTATGATCCATGCTATCTAAACTATTCGAAGGACTTATGCCTATCTTTTGCTCTTGATAGGAATTGGTTTATATGACATGTCTATGAAGCTATTAACCCTCTCATGGTCTGAGGTATAGAATTAAGCCGTATCATCCTTTATAAAAGCTAGGAATGGGGATTCCTTAGAATGTGTATTGCTATGCACACGTTTAATAAACAGGGATCACTAGCGCTATCTACCTAATCAATACTGAGGTCAAGAACGCACCTACATGTAAGGTGAGGATCTAGCATCAGTATGGCAAGAGGTTAAAGCTCAGGATATCAGAACCCGAAGAGCCGGTGAGCAGCGGAATTCTGGATTCAAATTCTCATGAACCTTCCATCTGATAATTCTAAGCAAGAGTTACTTTCAGAAGGGGGCAGTTTTCTGATAAACTAGCTACTTAACTGATAGAAAATGCTATTGAATCTCATAAAGATAAGACCAACGGTTCAAAACATATTCAAAAGCATCAAATCAGCTAATAGAGGCGGTAGCAGAGCTAGTAAAAGCTCTTAGAGGTTCCGAATAAAAGGTCCTAGGCTAGATTCTCCATTCATGTTTACGGGGCAACTCTGCCCTCCTTAACAAGGGTTTTCTCAGCAACGTGAGAAAGCAATTAACAATACTAGAGAAAAAACCTAGAGTAAACAACCCACTATAATATACACACTATAAATCAATTAAGAAAACACAGAGACCAGTTTACACATCGAGAAACGGAGAGAAGATCACGAGATCCAGATGAGATCCCGAGGATCATTAATATATAAACGAGGATCGGTAGATGTGGCGCCGGGGGCGGGATTTGAACCCGCGCGGGGTTTCCCCCACCGGCTTAGCAGGCCGGCGCCCTACCAGGCTAGGCGACCCCGGCCCTTTTATTACTTTTCTTGGCAGTTTTAAATCTTTACTGTGGAAGCCTCACTCCTGAGTAGGATAGGTTTTAAGGTTTTTATGCTTTATGCTCATAATATCTAGATCCTCTATTTGTTAGAGATTTCTTGATATGTTTCCGATAAGATTTAAAGCTTGTTTCTCCGGGATCTAGCTTTCTGTAGACCTTTTAAGGATTAGTGGGGAAAGAAGAAGTAATAGGTTGTGAATATAATTAGATGTCATGGATGAGCCCCTCTAGGTTTAAAAGGGCGGGCCTTGTTTCTACTCTATCTACTTGCATAGTTTCTCCCTATCTCATGTTATAGTATGCTTGATAAATGACGTACTATGTTGATCTAATAGGTTAAGGCGTTAAAAAGATGCGAGTTATATAGCGATCTCTGTTGGGTGTGTCTATTATTTTTTCTAGGGTTGCTGATACTGGATTTCTGAGGTGGAAACGTGTTTATAGGTGGAAAGAGGTTAGATCTCTCTTAAGTATTTCGGTATTTGGAAGATCTCTGGTAATATACTAAACGATTCTTGCTCTATAAGCAAAGTTCTGCTGTTTCTATGTTGTGTTATATAGTTTTGGGTATTTGTTGGTGTTTTTCCATGGCCTTTTATTTTTCTCTTGTTTAATAATGTATCTGGCGGGATTGTATTGTCTCAGGGTCTTTTCTCGGGTAGATATGTGGGGAAAAGGATCAAGAGGATCGAGGATCAGAGGCTTCTGAGTGGTAGAGGATCCTACCTCGATGATCTTAGGCTTCCGGGGGCTCTCTATGCATACTTCGTTAGATCTCAATATCCCCACGCTCTCATAAGGTCTATCGATGCTAGCGATGCTAGGAAGGCTAGCGGTGTTGTGGCTGTATATACCTATAGGGATATTGAGAAGCTTGTCGAGCCATTTACATTCGAAGTGGCTTCGGAGCCGATGCACCTGCTGGCTAGCGGGAAGGTGAGATATGTGGGAGAGCCTATAGCAATGATAGTTGCTAGAGATCCCTACTCCGCGAGGGATGCAGCTGATCTCGTAGTGGTGGACTACGAGCCCCTCCCAGCTATGGTGGATCCCTATAGGGCTATGGAGAGCGATATAAAGATCCACGAGCCTGCTGAGAAAAACATAGCTTTCCAGAGGAGCCTCGGATGTGGAGATCCTGATAAGGCCTTCTCCTCAGCCAGCACCATAATCTCTGAGAAATTATATAGCCAGGGAGTGGCTCCAACCCCCATGGAGACCAGGGGGGTTGCGGCGGTCTTCGATGGATACACACTCACAGTGTGGTCCTCGACCCAGACGCCCTTCGATCTTAAGGAGGAGCTTCCTTCAAAAATAAAGCTCCAGATCCCAAGGGTAAGGGTTATCCAGCCTGACGTAGGGGGAGCTTTTGGGGCTAAGATAGCTAGATACCACGAAGAGATCCTGGTTCCTCTGGCATCAATGCTCCTAGGTGCTCCTGTAAAGTGGCAGGCAACGAGATCCGAGGACCATGTGTCTATGAACAGGGGTAGGGATCTCTATGGTGAGGTCCAAGCAGCTTTCGATAGGGAGGGAAGGATCCTGGGGATGAAAGCAAGAATCACAGGCGATCTAGGAGCCTATCCGTGGGGCACAGAGCTACCCATGATCTGTGCTAGGATGATCACAGGCCCCTACAAGATCGAGTCAGCTTCTATAGAGGCCCTTGGAGTCTATACCAACAAGACCCCCCTCATGGCCTATAGAGGAGCTGGTAGGCCTGAAGCAACATACTTCATAGAGAGGATCATGAGCATAGCTGCCGACGAACTAGGCATCGACGATGTAGAGATAAGGATGAAAAACCTAGTTAGAGCGAGAGACATGCCATATAGGAATTGCTCAGGACTCACATACGACTCAGGCGACTACCCATCAACCCTAGCCAGGGGGGTGGAGAAACTCGGCTATAGAGAGCTGAGAGCCTGGGCCGAGCAGGAATATAGAAAGAGCAGACTAATAGGAGTAGGCCTCTCCTTCTATGTCGAGGTAACCTCAGGCGGCCCCTTCGAGAGCGCCACCGTAAGGATAGAGCCTGATGGGAGGGTTACTATAATAACGGGCTCATCACCCCATGGACAGGGGGATGCCACGGGCTTTGCGCAGCTAGCAGCAGAAATACTGGGTGTGAGGATCGAGGATATAAGGGTTCTCTGGGGCGACACAGACCTCATAGCAAGAGGTGTGATAACAGCTGGAAGCAGAACCATGACAGTGGGTGGGGGAGCAGTGATCCAGGCAGCTAGGAAGGTTGCAGAGAAGGCTAGGAAGGTTGCTGCAAGTATCCTCGAGGCAAGAGAGGAGGATCTCGTCGCTGAGGACGGGAGATTCTATGTGAGGGGGACTCCAGATAAGTACGTAACTATCAAGCAAGTTGCGGAGAAAGCCTATTTCTCGCCTCCGGAGGGACTCGAACCAGGGCTCGAGGCCACGGTCTACTACAACCCCGGAGGCCCTGTCTACCCCTTCGGCGTTCACGTCTCAGTGGTTGAAGTGGATAGGGAGACTGGGAGGGTAAGGGTGATCCTCCATAGATCCTATGACGATGTAGGGAGAGCTATAAATCCGATGCTCATAGAGGGTCAGATCATGGGTGGGGTCGCCCAAGCCATTGGGCAGGCCCTCTACGAGGAGCTCCTCTACGACGATTCAGGGTTCCCTAAGAACCCAAGCCTAGCAGACTATCTAGTACCAACAGCCCTTGAGATGCCTACCTTCGAGGTTTTTCTCCAGGAGACCCCGACTAAGCATCCCCACGGGACCAGAGGTGTGGGAGAGATAGGAACCATAGCGGCGCCCCCAGCTGTAATCAGGGCAATAGAGGATGCCCTCAGGAGAGCAGGGATCAGGGCTAAGATTACTAGGATGCCAGTCAAGCCAGAACACATCCTAGAGATCCTCAATAGAGGCTAGTACCTGCTTTATAGCTGGTCCAGCTAACCTTGTTTGCCTTAATAATTACCATTATAGATCGTGGTTTTTGGAAATATTTAAACTCAGCAGCGATCCTTGATTATAAATAACTAACGAGAGTCGCGACCGAGGATCTCACCCCTTAGGTGAGGATGTTATAGATCAGCATGCTGGATGTCTTTTTAATAGTCTTGAATATATCATAACTAGGTGATGCCTCTGAGGTCTAGGTTAAAGCCTGTGAGGTTAAAACCCGGGTCCAAGATCTATTTGGTTGCCCCATCCAGTTACCCGGTATATCCCAGCATGAATCTTAGCCTAGGGATAGAGATCCTTAGGAAAAAAGGTTTTAGCCCCGTGCTTGGGGAGAGCGTTAAATATGCTATGAGGAGATGGTATCTATCAGCACCGGATGAGGTGAGGGCTAGGGATATTGTTGAGGGTTTCAGGAGGAGCGATATAGATGCCATATGGTGTGTTAGAGGCGGTGCAGGCGGTATGAGGCTCCTAGATCTGATAGACTATGAGGCGATTGAGAGGAATCCGAAGCCCCTTATAGGATTTAGCGATGTCACAAGTATACAGAACGCGCTCTACTCGAGGATAGGGCTTGTGAGTATACATGGCGAAATGATAGCTACGACGCCCAAACTAGGTGATGAGATTGGTATGAGAAGGTATCAGAGGAATCTAGAGATGGCTATAAAGATCCTCATGGGAGAGGTTCTCGAGCTAGCGCCTCCCGAGGACGGGGCGTTCCCAAAAACCATAAACCCTGGCAAGGCTTCAGGGGAGGTTGTTGGTGGGAACCTAATTATATTCACACTTCTCCAGGGTACCAGATACTCTGTAGATACAGAGGGGAGGATACTCTTTCTAGAAGATATAAGGGAGGATGCTTGGAGGGTGGATAACTTCCTCACATCACTGGCTCATGGAGGGCATCTCCAGAAAGCCTCTGGAACCATATTCGGCGAGTTTCCAGAGCCTGAGGTGAAGGCTCCGACGCCGAGCCTGGAGGAGGTTATAATAGATAGGGCTAGGAGATATATAGCCACACCTTCCTTCATAAACTTCCCATGCTGCCATGGAGGGGACGAGCATGGACATTATGTGTATCCACTCCCTATAGGCGGTAGAGTATCTATAGATGCTGATAGCGGCGTGGTCTATATGGAAGAGCCTGCTGTTGAATAACATGAAAAAGTATGGGAGGGGCTATGTAGCAATTCTATTTATGAGAGACTCTATAGCCTCTATAAAAACAACTCCTACTCCCGGTATGGCATACAGGTCCCGAGGGTTTCGCAACATAGATCACGGCGTCTCCATCGCAGTCAATCATGATCTCCTCAACCCTCAGGGTATTCCCAGATGTCTCGCCCTTCATCCAGATCCTTTTTCTAGACCTGCTCCAGAAATGAGCATACCCTGTCTCAACAGTTTTTATGATAGCCTCTCTATTTGCATATCCAAGCATAAGGATTTCCTTTGTAGAGGAGTCTTGCACGATCACCGGGACCAGACCCTCCCCCTTTTCGAAATCGATCTCCCTGAGGAGATCTTCTATAGATCGCATCTAGATCCTCACCCCAAACCCCCTACTAGCAAGATATCTCTTAACATCATAGATCCTGTATAAGCCATAGTGAAACATAGATGCAGCTAGAACAGCAGATGCCCCAGCCTCCAGAGCTATTGCCATATCCTCTGGAGATCCGGCACCGCCGCTAGCTATGATAGGGACGCTAACAGATCTTGAGACGCCTTTTATAAGTTCGGTGTCATACCCGGATCTAGATCCGTCTGCATCTATAGATGTTAATAAGATCTCACCAGCACCTAGATCCACAGCCCTTGAGGCCCATGAAAAAGGGTCTAGATCTGTTTCTATCCTACCGCCAGATATATACACCCTGTACCCATTCCCGGTTTTCTTAGCATCTATAGCTATAACTGTTGACTGGGATCCGTATCTTAGCGATATCTCCCTTATCAGCCTTTGATCTTTAACAGCGTATGTGTTAACACTCACCTTATCGGCACCGGCTCTGAAGAGTCTCTCGGCATCGCCCAGACTTCTCACACCGCCTCCAGCTAGAATTGGTATCGAGACCTCTTTCGCTATTCTTCTCAAAACTTCTAGCGAGAATTCCCTCCCCTCTGGAGAGGCGCTTATATCTAGCACAGCTATCTCATCGGCTCCCTCATCTTCATATCTTCTAGCGAGTTCCACAGGATCACCAACTGGTCTTAAGCTTTGGAAGCCTCTTCCCTTCACAACGATGCCTTTATCCATGTCTAGGCACGGTATAACCCTTATCGCCACCATCTTATCGATCCTCCATATAGGCTATGTCTCCTGGGGATAGCAAGCCTTCATAATAGGATCTCCCGACTATAGATCCTCTAAACCCCATTCTCCTCAATACATCCAGATCTTTCTTCGAGGAGACGCCGCCAGAATAGATTATATGTGGCCTATATACACGGGGAATTATGGATATTACCTCAAGATCAACACCGCTCATGGTCCCATCTCTCTCCACAACTGTTACGAGGAAAAGCTTGAAGCCAGCCCTACTATACTTCTCAAGAGCTTCCTCGACTCTCAGCCCTGTGCCGGCTATCCAGCCACTGTGAGTAACATATCTATCCCTAATATCGCACGCTAGAACAATCCTATTCCCACCAAGTGCTAGAGCATCCTCTACCCCTATCTCCCCCCTATATATAGAAGTGCCAATCACTACCCTGTCAACACCTGCTTCTAGCGCTGCATTAAGATCTTCTATGCTTTTGATCCCGCCTGCAACTGTTATATAGCCGCCTATCTCCTTGAGCCTTCTAGCTATTTCCAGTGTGTAGGGTCCTATGGATTTTCTATTTATAGCTGCTTCGAGATCCACTATATGGATTCTCTTTATGTCGGCATTAAGGATCTCCACACCCTTTTCAAAAGGATCCCTAGAATATATGATCATATTTCGAGGATCGCCCCTGATCATTCTGACAACCATCCTTCTATAGATATCAATAGCAACATGAACCTCCAACATCATCTCCTCACATAGCTTTTCAGAGCATTTGCAAATAGATCCCCGCTAGCCCCAGATCTTTCAGGGTGGAACTGGGTCGCAACTATACCGCCTTTCACAAGCAGTGAGGGTATCACAAGCGAGCCGTATCGAGAGACACCTATCACAGCATCTTCAGATGTTGATGCATAGTATGAGTGCGCATAGTAGTGCCAGGAGCCATCGAGCATTTCCCACGGCTGGGTTCTTCTAATGATCTCGAGCCTAGACCAGCCTATTCTAGGGATCCTAAGACCTGAAGAAGTCGGGATCTTGACAACCCTGCCTCTAAACATCCCGAGACCCTTTCCAGAGCTTTCCTCGCTCTCCTCGAACAGGATCTCCATTCCAAGGCATATGGCCAGCACATATCCCCCAGCTCTTAGATGCTCCTCTAACTCGCCCCTTAAAATAGATAATTTTTCTGAGAGGGCTGAGAAGTTGCCTACGCCAGGGAGTATCACTAGGTCATAGTGTCCTGCCTTCCCGATCTCTTTAACGATCTCTGGTCTAGAGTCCATGGTTCTTAACACATAGTTCTCAAGATTCCCCAGATTACCTATACCATTGTCTACTATAGCTATCCTCACTAGGCAACACCCTTGACGCTTATAATCTCCCCACTGGATCTAGATGAGGCCTGCGATAACGAGACCCCAAGTGCCTTGAAGCATGCCTCGGCTATATGATGTGGGTCTTCTCCAGCCAGCTTTACAGCGTGCATGGTGAAGTAGCCTGAAGAGCTCATACTCCTCAGGAAATGCTCTATTAGTGAACCATCGATATCCTCTATATATGATCCTCTGAGACCGAGGCTGATACTACTATAAGGCCTTCTCGCAAGATCTATAGCAACAGCTACTAGAGCATCGTCCATCGGGATTAGGGCGTAGCCAAACCTCTTAATACCTCTCCTATCCCCGAGCGCTATTGCTAAGGCCTCGCCAAGGGCTATCCCGGTATCCTCTATCACGTGATGAGACATATCGCCCTCAGCCTCTACAGAGAGCCCTATCCCCCCATGATGGGCCATCGTCTCCAGGATATGGGTGAAGAATCTGTATGGCGTCCTCACCCTATAGCTCTTCCCATCTAGATTGATCTCCACGTAGATCTTAACCTCCCTGGTTTCTCTCGCGGCTCTACCGATTCTCTCAGTATACATTCTGAAGCACCTTGACCAGCAGTTCTATTGTGCGATCGTCAGGAGTAGTTATTCTTAGATATGAGTCGCCGCTCTTGAATAGACCCCTATATAGCTTTACACATATGCCCTCCCCCTTAAGGGCTCTAACAACCCTGTGGGGATCTATATATATCTTTGAGAAAACAAAATTTGTCTGGGTGTCATATGTCTCTAGATAGTCTATGTTTCTTAGCCTAGATACTAGAGCTTTTCTAGCCCTTTTAACCTCATCAACATATCTTAGGAGCTTATCCCTCATTCCGAGGGCTTCGATACCAACTGCTAGGGTGAACTTGTTTAATTGAAAGGGGAGCCTTAGTATCTTAAGGGCTCTTGAAATATCTCTATGGGCAACTATATATCCTAGCCTCAGCCCTGCAAGACCGTATGCCTTAGAGAATGTCCTTACAGCTACTATGTTGTCAAACTTCTCTAAGAGATCGTCTTGGGGGTCTTCAGAGAACTCCCTATAAGCTTGGTCGAGAACCACCATGCCCTTCGAGGTCTCCGCAACGGCTCTTATCAACTCTCGGGGGAGGATATTCCCTGTGGGGTTATTGGGGCTGCAGAGGAATACTAGATCGGATCTCGATGCTATCTCTACAGCCTTTTCAACATCTACTGAGAAGTTCTTCTCCGATAATTCTATATACTCAACCCTATAGCCTCTCAGAAGGGATCTAATGCTATACATAGGAAAACTTGGTCTAAGAATAGCTATTCTAGGCGTCTTAGCTAGGGAGCCTGTGAGGGATAGGAGAAGATCTATGGCCTCGTCTCCACCATTGGTTAGAACTATAGATTCGCTATTTAGAGAATACGCCTTAGCGATCTCCTCCCTTAGCTCTTCCTCCTCCTCGTCCGGGTATGTTCTGGGATCTATCCTCTCAATGGCTCTAGCCATGATCTCCTTCATGGTCTCCCTTGGTATGTATAGATTCTCGTTCTTATCCAGAGGATATATGCATCCCTTCTCAACCCTATACTCCAGATCTCTATACTCCTCAGCAAAGTTCCTAGCTCTCTCTATCATCAACATCACCTCTATAGATCGAGTCTAAGTGGAGCAGGAATCTCTCCTCTCTAGCTATCGGCATCACCTCTATAGCAATATCTCTTAGATCATCCTTAGAACCCCTATAAATAACTCTCCTCCTGAGAGCTACGAAATCCAGAATCGACAGCCCACCCCTAACCCTGGCCCATGACATTGTTGGCAATATATGGCTGACCCCAGAATAGTAATCATTTATCGCACTAGATACACAGCCATCTATGAGAACTCCATAGCTACTCAAGGCATTGGAGATGTTATTATCGCTACATACCTCCACATGCTCCGGCGATATGGCATCTATTAATTTCGCAGCCCTTTCGGGGCTATCCACAATGAGTATGTTGAGGAGCCTCGAGACTCTCTCAAAAGCCTTAGACCCAGCTTTAGAAGCTTCCTCAGAAGCTCTTTGAGCGATCGAATCTCCTACCTCCCTATAAGGTGTTACCACAACAAGGAGGACCGAGTCCCCGTGCTCTGCTTGTGCTGCTAGATGGAGCAAGGTCTCGTTCTCATAGCCCTTCTTATCTATATAGATAACTAGTTCTGTAGGCCCGGCCAGCATATCGATCCCAATAACCATTGATACGAGGGCCTTAGCGGCCGTGGCATATATCCCTCCAGGCCCAACGATCTTATCCACCCTCTCAATCCTCTGAGTTCCATATGCGACAGCCGCTATGCCGTATGGGCCTCCTGCCCTATATACTCCGTTGAACCCCGCTATGGAGAGTGATGCAGCCATGCTGGGCGTTAGAGCTCTGGGTGGTAGCAGTGCTACGAGCCTCTTAACACCTGCAAGCCTTGCAACCGTGCCACACATTATTGCTGTTGATATGTATAGCGTCAAACCTCCGGGGATGTAGCAGGCTACTCTTTCGACAGGCTTGAAGAAGATCTCAACGACGAGTCCTGATCTAGGCTCAACTCTCCATACATTTCTTATAAATTCTAGCAAAGGGGTCTCCACAGCCTCTACTCTCTTTGCAAGGTTAATAAGTGATCTCATGAGCATTGGATCCGCGGCTCTAGCGATCTCCTCCAGCCCCGCCCTATCTACATAGATCTCTTCCGCCCTGAGCTCAGAACCATCGAGCTTTCTAGCATACTCGATAACAGCTTCATCTCCCCTTCTCCTAACATCCTCCACGATGGGTTTCACAGTCTCTATGGCTTCTTCTAGGTTGATCGAAGATCTAATAGCTCTTAACACCTTCTCTATATCACGATCACTATCTACTCTGTAGATCCTGGGCATTCTCTATCCCTTCCCAAGATCCTCTAGGGGTATAACCAGTTTAGGCTCATACACCACCAGACCCTGTGCAAGTTTCCTGAGAATCGGCATTATCCTTATGAGATCCTCTTTACCAACAACTGTGTTAATGGCGACCCACTCAGGATCTGCTAGCGGGCTTATCGTGGGGCTTTTAAGTGCAGGAAGATTCTTCAATAGCTCCTCTAGATTGCTTTTCCTCACATTTATGAATATATGATATCTAGATCTTGCATCTATAACTCCTCTAAATATAGCGACAATGTCGGAGATCTTTTCCCCCTTGACACGATCTCTAAGGGATGATGGATTAACTATGAGAACAGCCTGGGATTCGAGGACAAGATCTATGGCCTCGAGCCCATTACTCTCAAGGGTGGTCCCTGTCTCTGATACATCAATTATGGCATCAGCCTCCTCAGGAGGCTTAGCCTCTGTAGCTCCGAAGGATAGTATAACCTGGACCATCCTATTATCTCCCCACCTACCCCACGGAGTTATTATAAGGGGGGCTGAGGAGCCATAGTTTTCTTTATAGCTCCTCCTGGAGGAGATGTATTTAGCTGATGTGTTCAGATACTCCGTGGAGATCCTCAATATCCTCTTCTCATTAGCAAACCTCGAAACGAGATCCTCAGAATCCCTATATCCAGAACCCTTGGGAACGGCTAGGACAAGCTTAACCCTGCCAATACCCAGCTCGAGGAGAATAGGCAGCTTATCTCCCAACCCCTGCTCGAGAACCCAGTCGAGACCGGCTATACCTATATCGTGAAGCCCTTCATAGACGTATACGGGTATTTCCTGGGGTCTCAGTATCTTAACACATATATCGGGATCGTTGATTAGAGGTCTATAGCTCCTCTCTCTACCAATAAGAATGTACCCCGCTCTCTCAAGGAACTCTGCGACCTGCTTCTCAAGAGAGCCTTTGGGTATTGCCAGCCTAACGAAGCATGCAATAACTAAACACCTCCGAATAGCATGTATAGCCTATAGATGTTTGATATTTGTTTAGGCGTCTCCTCTATATCTAGGCATGTATCGATATATACATTCACCAGGCATCGTGTCCTTGATCTAGTGAATACACATCCCCAACTCCTCATACCAAAATGATGTTACGAGCTTATAAGCATTTAGAACAGCTCTTCCTAGCGATAAAGATAAAAGAGCACATAGGTAGAAGCTCCACTTTCCATGATAAAGAGATAGCTATCTTAACTCCAATCTCCTAGTAGTAGATCTACTTATCTCTCCTACTTCACAAGCCCAGTTAAGGTCTCGATGACCTGTACCTTTCTCGATATTTTCAATAATTCTTTTACTCTAGATTTGGCGCTTAATTAACTCTATTATAGAGCTTCTTAAAGTTTTCCTAGAAGTGATATATAATTAATATATACAGGATAATTTTTCTTGATAGTATATAGTATATTAAGATTCTATCTATTACCTTTATAGCTGAAAATAGCGCCTCTCTGAGGCGGTGGTGTTTTTGCTTTCAAACCCCCGTACAATATCTTGGTTAATGCCCACCGTAGGGTTTAGGTATAGGGCATATACTGATAGGAGGACACTGGGGGCGTTAAAAGCCCGGCTGATGCTAGCATGTGAGATCTATAACACCCTGCGGTGAGCAGACATATACTTCTACCAAAGAGATGGAAGGGGCTAACACTGACAGAGTTGGGGCAACTGGCACTAGATCTAAGGAAGCATGATAGGGATTATCAGCAGATCTATTCGCAGGCAGTTCAGCAGATCGGGGATCGTTTCTACGAGGCTGGGCAGAGGTTTATCGACGGCTTAGCAAGGTTCCCTAGGGAGAAGAAGCCCCATAAATACCGCAGCCTAGTCTATCCGCAAAAAGGGTGGGAGATACTCAGGGTTAGAGAAATAAGGGTAAGGAGTAAGAAGAATAAGAAGAAGCTCATACTACTGAGACTATCCAGCCTAGGGGTTTTCAAAGTTATTGTTCATAAGGATTTCCCACTCAACAAGGTGAAGAGAGTGGTGGTTAAATTAATGCCCTCTGAAGAGAGATATATATCTCGTTCGTGGTTAAGGACCATGATTTCAATAAGCTCTCTAGTACAGGCGGGGTTGTTGCTATTGATGTTAGGATTGAGAGGCTCATAGTAACATCCGATGGATACTACTTCCCTAATTTGAGACCCTATGAGAATGCACTCAATAAAGTAAGGAGGCTGCACAAAGAACTCTCAAGAAAGAAGTATCTCTCAAGCACTGGTTCAAAGCAAGGATCAAGCTTGCAAAAGCCTATAAGCACCTGAAGAACCTCAGAAGAGACATATACATGAAGCTCAGCAAATAGTTTGCCGAACATTACGATGTAGTTGTAATGGAGGATATCGATATTAAGCAGCGGGTGGGGAAATCCGATAGGATGTTGAGGCAAAGGCTATATGATGTCGCCTTCCACGAACTGAAGGAGATCCTGAGGTACCAGCTAGAGAAGTACGGAAAAACTCTGAGACTTGTCAATCCAGCTACGACCTCAAAGACCTGTGCGAGGTGCGGATTTGTGAAGGAAGACCTATCTTTAGCAGACCGCATACTCACATACTCAAAATGCGGCTTGATCGCGGATAGGGATTACAACGCCTCCCTAAACATTCTTAGAAGTGCGGGGTAGGAGCCACCCTTGGTGCCTGTGGAGCTCCGCCCACTACCCGTAGCCAATGGCTACGGGCATGGTGGGGCAGTGAAGCAGGAAGCCCAGCCCTTAAGGGCGGGCTGAACTCTTTTTCATGATAGTAGAAATCTTTTTATATTTTTCATTATTGATTAATGGTTGGAGTGGAGGTTTAGGGGCGAACGAGGTCTAGGGATAATGGCTAGGGAAAAGAAAAAGAGGGATAAGAAGTGGGTGTGGGTTGTTAAGCCAGGAGATAAGATAGTTGCTAGTAGAACCGCTGTTCTACCCTCAAAGCAGTTATCTAGGAGGGATTTCAGGATGTTAGAAGAGGTCGTGAATACATATAGCAAGATGCTTGGAGATGTGCTATCCTACGCATAGGAATATAGTTGGGAATTACTATAGGCTTAAGAATGGGAAGTATCGAGAGCTAAGGAAGGTCTATCCAAATATCCCGTCCCACTATGTTCACGGAGTATGCCAGGATGCTGTTGAAAGGGTTTCCTCTCTAAGGAGGAACAAGGCTAGGCAATACTCTAGAGAGATCTTCGATGAGTTGGTTAAACATCTAGGTCTAGGGAAAAGGATCTTAGGGGTAGGAGGATCAGGAGACATCTCTGGAAGAAATCTTGGGAGATCGCTCGGCACCAGGTTGATCTAGAGATGAGTAATGGAATACTAGTGCCGAGGATCAATAGTGTTAGCCTATGGCTAGTTGATGACCACCTATGGAAACCTGAAACCTATGGATGCTACGAAGATCAATATAAATGGCGTTGAGAATATTTTCTTCACAAGTGTTGCCATTCATACCCATAGAGGCTGGGTGCACATAGATCTTGAGCCTACTAAGGAGTTCTACAAGCTCTTGGCTAGGGGTTTTAAGCCGAAATCCCATGCAAAGATCAAGCCTGGTAGGAAGAGTAGGAGGGTGCTTTTCCACCTATCCCTAGAGAAGGAGGTCGAGATCTACAAGCCTGGGAATATTAAGCCTGTTGATGTTAATGAGAATTCTGTAGCAACTCTATACGAGGCATTCGCAGTAATCCTCGAGACAGACCTTGCAAAGACGACATTGGGCTATAGCTATAGGAAGGAGAGTATCCAGAGGAGAAATGGATCCGATAGTAGAGAGACTAGAAAGGCTATGAAAAAGCTTAAGGAGGGGAAGAAGAAGAGGGACTATAGGATGAAAACAGCAAACATGATAGTCAGGGAAGCCATGAGGATGAGAGGAGTAATAGTTATTGAGAGGATCTCGGGGGAAGATATAAGGGTTATGATCGCTAGGTATAGGAATAAGCAATTAAGGCATAGAATATATCAGAGTGCATTGAAGGGAGAGCTGAACGCGATAATAGATAAGGCAAAGGAGTATGGTGTGCCGGTGCTCAT
The DNA here is from genome assembly GCA_032249255.1 of Desulfurococcales archaeon. Classification (GTDB taxonomy): domain Archaea; phylum Thermoproteota; class Thermoprotei_A; order Sulfolobales; family AG1; genus AG1. The sequence continues at coordinate 22,028 of JAVVGE010000023.1, forward strand.
GATTGATCCCAGGAACACATCTAAGATATGCCCAATACACAAGGCTGTAATAGAATATGGGAAGGATAGAATAGGTGTTTGTAGCAAGGGAGGTGAGAAGTGGCATAGGGAGGTAGTTGCACTGATAAATATCTATCTTAAGGCCCTCGAAGCCCTTTATGAGGGCATTGCCCAGAAGGGCTCCGGGGTTTCAATCCTAGATGGGAGCACCGTGCCGCTGGGCTCCACAGCCACTGGTGAACCCATAGAGATCCCAAGATCTCTTTGGGGGAGGTGGAGGTCCCTCGATGACCACAGGGATATAATAACATCCCTGTGGATCAAGAGGCAAAGCAATCCAAAACAAATGAATATCAGTGATAATCAATGATCATCGGGGGACAAGCGGCATGAGGGAGGTTCCTGTTGAGGAGTATCTGGACTTTGTCTCTAAGAAAAGGAGTGTTGTTATTGAGGATCAGATGATACCGCTCGAGCCTATTGAGGTTAGTAGGCTCGAGCCGTTGCCAGAGGAGCTTACGGATGTTTCCACGACCGTGTGGAGTTTTCCTGAGAGGGGTTCTTGGGCTACCCATAGGGGTGATTATAGGGGTAACTGGGCTCCCCAGATCCCCCGCGCCCTGATCCTCAGATATACAGAGCCCGGGGACACGGTTCTTGACCCCATGATCGGATCTGGAACGACGTGTATTGAGGCTATTCTGCTTAACAGGAACTGCATAGCTGTTGATATAAACTACAATGCTATTATGCTAACACACCATAGGCTCTACTATCTGATTAATGCTTTGAAGGAGGGTAGGTATAGAGACCTCCTAGGCTATACTCGGGTGAGGGGCGAGGGTGTTAAGGCGTGGTACAGGGTTTATCATGGTGATGCTAGGGATCTTGATAAGATACCTGGTAACTCCATTGACCTAGTGGTTACGCACCCGCCATATCTTAACATAATAAAGTATAGTGAGAAGGAGCTTGGAGGAGACCTATCAAGGACTAGAAGTCTGGAGGAGTACCTAGCACTACTCAAACAGGTGGCGAGGGAGATCTACAGGGTTCTAAAGCATGGTGGAGTACTAGGGATCCTGGTTGGAGATACGAGGATCAAGAAGCACTATGTACCAATAACATATTACGTCCTGCTAACACTACTAGATGCAGGCTTCATATTAAAGGAGGAGGTCATAAAGATCCAGCACAAGATGAAGACAACCCGAGAAGTGTGGAGGAAGCTGAGAAAAAGAGACTTTCTACTAATATACCATGAAAAACTATTCATACTAGAAAAACCAAGCCAAATAGAGAAAGGGCTAAGGTATAGCGCGAAACAACCCTTTATAGAATTAAAACTTTAACACGAATGGTTTTCAACTGCTAACACTAGTATGGAATAAAATTGCTGAGGCAACCTATAAAAGAGAATTATTTTAGGCTGTTGCAGAACTGACGATAAGTTTAAATATCTCTGGTTATCTCTAATTACTTGATTAGAGGTGGAGAAGCTCACAAAGATCCTCAGGAGAACTGTTATACTGGAGGGCTGGGTTAATAGGTTTGGAAGGCAAGCACTTAGAGAGATTGAAGATGCATATAGGATGCATATAGGGAGATGCTTGTTGAGATGGTTGAATACGCTGTTAAGTATAAGGCTTCCCAAGAGA
>JAVVGE010000024.1:0-23559 GCA_032249255.1 Desulfurococcales archaeon
TTCTCCTCTGAATACTCTCCCTCCTATAGCTATAGCCCAGTGTCGTCTTAGCAAGATCTGTTTCAAGGATTACTGCAAATGCCTCGTATAGAGTTTCTACAGAATCCTCATTAACATCAACAGGCCTAACAATATCCTCTGGTTTGTAAATCTCAACCTCTTTTTCGGGGATAGGTGGAAAATCACCCTCCTATTCCTCCTATCAAGCTTAATCTTTGCGTGAGATGTCGGCTTAAAACCCCTGGCCAGTAGCTTGTAGAACTCCTTAGAAGGCTCTAGATCGTGGTATACCCAGCCCCTATGGGTATTAACGGCAACACTTGTGAAGAAAATATTCTCAAAACCATTTATATTGATCTTAGTAGCGTCTATTGGTTTCCATATGTGGTCATCAACTAGCCATAGGCTGACACTATTGATCCTAGGCACTAATATTCCATTACTCATCTCAAGTTCTACCTGATCCCAAGCTATTTCCCGGGATTTCCTCCATAGAAGTTTCATAAGTTTCTTATTCTTCAGATCCTTTTCCCTTAGGTTTAAATACTTAACAAGCTCATCGAAGAACTCTCTAGAGTATTGCATAGCCCTATTCCTCCTTAGAGAGGAAACTCTTTCAACAGCATCCTGGCATAAGTCATGTATATAGTGGGACGGGATATTTGATAGATATTCCTTAGCTCTTGGTACCTCTCATTCTTAAGCCTATAGTAATTCTCAATAATATTCCTAGATGCGTGGAGAAGCACATCCTCAAGCATCTTGCTATATATGTTCACGATCTTTTCCAATGCCCTGAATTCCCTCCTAGATAACTTCTTTGAGGGTAGAACAGCGGTTCTACTAACAAAGATCCTGTTGCCCGGCTTTGTAACCCACCTTCACTTCTTATCGCTCTTTTTCTTTCCCCTAGCCATTAACCATGGACCTCGTTTGCCCCTAAACCTCTACTCCAACCATTAATTGATAATGAAAGAATATAAAAAGATTTCTACTATTATGAAAAAGGGTTCAGCCCTGCAGTGATGGGGCTTGGAGTAGCGAGATAAGCCACTCGCCAAGCCCGCAATTCGGTGGGTAGTGAACTCTGTTTAATACATATAGCCTCTATTCAGATATACTTTGGGGTGCGAATTGCTGGAGGAGATTGTTAGAATACCTGAGGAGCTTTGGTCTAGGAGGGGTGGGTGGAGCGGTAAGGTTATTAACGTATTTAAAAAGCCAGGCGATAGGGTTTCGAAGGGTGAGCCCATTGCTGAGGTCGAGATCGAGAAGGCTGTCCTCGTGATCGAGTCTCCATATAGCGGTATAGTCAAGGAGATCCTGGTCTCTCAGGGTGACTCGGTATATCCTGGAAGCGGTCTCGTCAGGGTGGAGGTTGTTGGAGAAGGTTAGGCTGGGAGTGTCTCTAAATGCTAGGTATGCTGAGCTATCTAAGCTGGTCTCCGGCTTGGGGATTGCTACTGTTTGTGAGAGCGCTCTATGCCCAAACATATTTGAGTGCTGGGGTAGTGGTGTTGCAACATTCATGATAATGGGTGACACGTGTACCAGGGGATGCAGGTTCTGTTACGTTAAGAAGGGGGTTCCCCAACCCCTCGATCCTGGGGAGCCCTATAAAGTGGCGGAGGCTGTGAAGAGGCTTGGTCTCGACTATGTAACTATAACATCTGTTGATAGGGACGATATCCCTGATGGGGGTGCGGAGCATTTTGCTAGGACTATAAGGGCTGTGAAGGATCTGAATCCCGGTGTGAGGGTAGAGGTGCTTATACCAGACTTCAGGGGGGATCTAGAGGCTGTTAAAAGGGTTATTGATGCTGGTCCAGATGTCCTAGCCCATAACATAGAGACTGTTAGGAGACTCACACCCCTCGTGAGGGACTGGAGAGCCGGCTATGATCAGAGTCTTAGCGTGCTTAGATATGCTAAGAGATACAACCCTGGGGTTGTGACGAAATCCTCTATATTGCTGGGCTTTGGGGAGAATGTTGATGAGGTTATAGAGACTATGAGGGATCTTAGGGAGGCCAGGGTCGATATACTAGTACTTTCCCAGTATATGAGGCCTAGCCCTAAGCAACTCCCGGTCGTGAAGGTCTATAGGATGGAGGAGTTTAGAGAGTTGGAAGAAGTTGCATATAAACTGGGGTTTTCATACGTGGTGGCACATCCCCTAGCGAGAACATCATATAAGGCTAGAGAGGCCTATATAGAGGCCAGTAAAAGGGGTTTTAAATAGCGTGGGCTTCGCATCCAGGGCTCCTCCCTATTTTTAGAGTTAGGGTCTTGTTTAGTTATTAAGGCCAGGGTATCCGTGATCTTGAGGCGATGCTATGGATATGATCTTGTTGAAAGCTGTAATAAAGTGTTTAGAGCCATAATATGGGGGTAAGGACATTGTCAAGGAGCCTCAGAGTGATCTTCGACGGCCCTCGGGATCCCCAGCTTAACATGGCTATAGATGAGGCTCTAGCCCGTTATAGGAATAGGGTAGAGCATGACACCTTGAGACTATATATGTGGCTGCCAAGCGGCGTTAGCATCGGCAGGAGACAGAACGCTGTGGAGGTGGTTAACATGGATGAGATCAAGAGGCTCGGCTATAAGCTTGTTAGAAGACCGACTGGAGGTGCTGCCCTTCTCCACCCCCAGGATCAAGAGGTAACCTATAGCCTGGTTGTCAGTAGCGAGAATGAGCTATATAGGCTGGATGTTGCCAGATCAGCTGCCAGAATTGCAGAGGGTATCGCTCTAGCTGTTAGAAGGCTGGGGGCTGAGGCTGGTGTGAGAGGCTTTGGAGATCCTGGTTCAAGTATATATTGCTATGTGAACCCCGGATCAAGTGATGTCCTGGTGGGAGGTAGGAAGATCTCTGGGAGTGCTCAGAGAAGGGATTGGGGGGCTATTCTTCAACATGGAACTCTGTTACTATCTTATAACCATGAGCTCTTCATAAAGGTTATAAGAGTTGGGGATGTGGAAGATCTCGAGGCTAGGGAGAGGGTTGTCGGGCTACTGGATCTGGTGGGGAGGATCGAGATCAGCGATATCTACACAGCCCTTGCCGAGGGCTTTGCAGAGGCTCTTGGGTATGGGGATTTGGTATATAGATCCCTCGAGCCGGGAGAGCTCTCACTGGCAATGAAACTATATAGTGAGAAATACTCTAGGGATGAGTGGAACATATATGGTGTTGATCCGGAGAGGCGGTGAGTGTGGATCTCATATACTATCCAAGCAGCGACCCAGCTTTCAATGTGGCGCTTGATGCGGTGCTCCTGGAATCTACTAGAGAGGGCTCTAGAAGCGGAGCTATAAGGATATGGATTAACTACCCATCCATAGTAATAGGATATACGCAGAAACCCTGTGAAGAGGCTGACTGTGCTGAGGCCTCTAGGCTGGGGATCCCTATTATAAGGAGGATCAGTGGGGGCGGGACAGTTTACCACGACCTCGGGAATATAAATATATCTATAGTAGCCCCCTCAAAAAGGCTTAAGCCGGTTAACGAGGTCTATAGAGAGGCGACAGGAGTTATAATAGGATCTCTATCTAGGCTAGGGGTAGGGGCTTGGGTGGAGAATCATAGTGACGTGATTGTAAAGGGCTATAAGGTCTCAGGATCTGCAGCAGCTATCAAGGATAGAGCCTATCTAGTTCACTCAACACTGCTCATATCCTCGAACATAGAGCTTCTCAAAAGACTTATAAGGCCGAAGCTCGACAGAGTCGCTAGAGGAGAGGTGACACCAGCTAAGTATAACCCACAGAACCTCAGAGACCTAGTAGGCATAACAATGAAAGAAGCATTAAACGCGATCATGAGCGAGCTGGAGGACAGATTTGGACCTCTCGCCATTAGCGAACCCACAGAGAAGGAGGTCTGGAAGGCCCAGGACATTGCGATCAAATCACGTGTTAGATTATATACAGAGTATGAGAGAACAAATAGCAAACACATGGTAACAGACCCATAACCAGATAAGTGGGAGAACCACTAGAACGGACCGGATCTGTGAAAGCAACTAAAAAGATTCAACAAGCTACCTTGCGTTAATGTTACATAATTATAGAGGATCGAAAAGATTAGCATCATCTATGAATTGCGTCAAAACTATGGAGTTAATAGATGTAGTAGAGCGTTCACCATCAGCTAAGCCTATAAGGCTTGGCGGGTAGTTCATTATGCTACCCCCAAGCCTCCTCATCTCAGGGGCTCACCCTAGTCGCTCAGAGGATCAAAACCCTATGGGTCTCGGAAACCCAGTACATCAACAATATACAAGGATCTTGGGATCTAAATACTTATTGAGCTATGCCTTTGATGAGACACCTCTATACACCCACAAGCTTGGTTTCAATTCAACATATATCATGGCCATAAGAAATATTTAGAAGTATTTACAGAAATCTACAAATCATTTCAGATCTGTAACAGCTCTTTGAATTATCTCTTCATCAAGTCTAAAACATCTTCTTTATAGTCTTTTAGGAATTTATATATCTTATGCAGCTCTTCCCAGATAAGTATTTTTACCCTATCTCTAATATCCCCAAAAATCCCGCCTGAGTCCACAAGCCTTCTAGCCCTCTCAGCACTAGCCTCATCACTCACTACTAGCCATAGCTGCTCGCAGTTCCATGTATAATGTGCAACTTTTAATCTAGTTAAAGCTTTATCAACATCTTGACTAAGCTCAACCTCAAAAGCCTTTACCGGCGGCCTATCCCGAGACCTCATCCACACTACATCCAGCCTATAAACATTGCCAGGGGTCCGCCTCTCCTTCTCAACATCAAAACCAAGCCACTTTCCCAGCTCCAGCAACTCATTAACGAGTCTATCGTGATTAACGGGTTCATCATCAGGAGGAGGTCGAGGAGGTCCCTCCCCCTCAGCCTCCGGAGATCTAGGGCAGGTTCTAACGCTAACGAATTCTTTCCCGCTTTCTGTGAGCTGGTACCTTTCATTTTTCACGCTGATCGCGCCTAAAGCTCTCAGCCACTGAAGTCTGAATCTAACCTGGTGATCCTTACCCCAAGGGGCCCCCATCTTCCTTAATTCCTCAAAAAGCTCCTTTCTCGTCATAGGCCGCTCTTTCAGTAAGCACAACAACTCTCTCACACCCCATATATTTTGCTCAAGACATTCCAAGACCACCCTTCCATCTCCAGTTTCTAGAAACCTATGCCCATTCCCGGTTAGACGTACCCTACCCCCTTCAACAATTGCTAATGACGGGTATACTATACAGGTCAACAAGGACTGTTTAACCCATTCAGGACTAGCCTCAAACTTCTTACTCACTTGATCGACTAATTCGTCAAACGTGAGATTGCCTCTACTTATCATTAATAGAATTTCATGAAGAGTTTTCAAGTAATTCCTCCAGCCACCCGGTAATGGCCAGGAAGACCTGTAGCGTTTATCATTCTTCGGCAAAATAACCCCCAAATAAATTACCAAAATAGATTAAATAAAGATGATAAAATAGACTAACTAAATATTAAATACCGGCTTGACTCCAACTGAGAGGGACAAGGTAACAGGGCTATATTTGCAGGCTATGGCTCTAGCTCCGAGAATAACAGCTCCTAGGGGAGGCTCATTATAAGTATAAGACTTAAATTGCTTAGCTCTACTTTCTAGATAATATGACTAAGCTTTTCCAAATGTGTATGGTGAGCATATACAATATACCCCTCGAATAGAGCAGATCCTTATAATATATGAAAATGTTAATTAAGCCCACACTCTACCTCCTTCGGAGCCTTAGCTTGTCTTTCATCGATAGGATCATTGAGAAGTTTGACCACTATCTGGGGGAGAAGCTCGAAGCTCTGGGATAGACCGCTTAAGTTAAAAAGCTACCAGATTCATGTTGTCTACTAACTTCTCGAGACATTAAAGGGAAGAGGATTTGTTATAGTCTCCATGCCCACAGGCAGTGGTATGACCCTTCTTCAAGAATGCGTCTCTATGCGTCATAAGTTAGAGGTTTGAGAGATTTTTAGTGCTCGAGCTTACTAGGTTTCTCTGCGACCAGATGTATAGGAAGTAGGGATCCATTATATTAGGCGAGGTTGTTGGGAAGGAATATGGGGGATTATAAGGAAATTCTCAGCTCCTCGAATCCCACTCTGAAGGACGAAGTTTACATACTCCATAAAAATCCTTAGCCTTCACAACCCTTTTAAGAGCTCGCCACTATCGCTCATGATGCATTCAAGGGGAATCCCCATCTATGTCCCTCAAGATTGGGGTGTAAGAGACATAGGCCTGGCAGCATCGAGCTCCTCAAGGGCTTTGTGAAGGATCTCGAGATAATACCTATGCATTTAAGACACCTCTAGGATCTGAGACACAGCTTTTCGAGCTCATCCTTAGCAAATATGAGCTCCTCATGTTCTTGTGCCTATGTAGCCTAGTAATGAACACCGTCCTCTGAACCACCACTTCACGGACAGCATCAACATCGGCTACCAACCACCCTAGCCTTTCAAGAGCACTATTAATACCCCCTAACTCTCAGAAGATCATCGACAACCCCCACTTATCGTTCTCGGACAAGCCCTTGAGAGCAAGTCCAAGATCCTCATAGAGGCTGAAGACGTAGATATGCTTCTCAGGATTTAGATAACATTTCCTAACCTTTTCTTCTCATCCTTATGACCCATATAATGAGCAACAACATAGTAGATCCTGTTATCCATCTTCACACTCTCAAACCAATTCACATAAACCTCTCAGCGGGAGAGGCTATAACCCATACGGATTATCCTGCCAAAGAGAAATCTGAAGCCAATACATAGGAAAAACGTCTAGTCCGATGGTCATCGAGTTAGGAGCGATAATCCTTCTAAGAGTTCTAGCATAGAATAGATATTCTACTATGAGTTAAAGGTTACCTCTGTTTAGGTCTTGTTCTAGATGTTTGGAGAGTTTTCTGATCCTTGGGCTGGGGCCCTGGTGAAGGCTGCACAGTTTTTACAGCACCAGGACCTCCAGCCTTGGCCCAGGGGCTCCAAGCCGGGTTCGGGCATCGGGGTCTCTCTTTACATGTGATACAGCTTATATAGCATATGTTCTCTAGCGGATGTAGATAGCAGGGCTTAATAACGCTAAAGGCACCACACCAATCACATCTTTGCCAGTATATGGTCATCTATATCCCAGCAAAAATTAAAAGGTTAGATGGAATATAAATAGTGGGCCGGTAGCTCAGCCCGGAAGAGCGCTCGGTTTGCACCCGAGAGGACCCGGGTTCAAATCCCGGCCGGTCCACCACATTCCTAGGAGAGGAGAATCTATATAGCTTGCGTGACATTAAATAGAGGACAAGCCTCGCCCTTCAGGGTGGGGAGAAGGTCTAAAGATATTCATGGTAGGAAAATATATAATATTTATGTGGTACTGGAGATTGAGTGCTGGTCAGGAGTTGCTGTCTCTTGCTTGTAGGATATTGGAGAGGTATCCTCTATGCGATAGATGCTTGGGAAGGTTATTTGCTGGGCTTGGTACGGGGCTTTCGAACCTTGAGAGGGGGAGATCTATAAAGATCTTCCTTGCCATGGCTCTTCATGCTGAGGCGTCAAGGGATCCTCAGGCCTTTAGGGATAAGATCTATCTATGTTCTGTAAATGCTGGTGAACCCTTTCTAAGCCTATATAGGTACCTATATGGTCTAGACCCTCCTAGACCTTCTCCATGCTATGTATGCGGTGATAAGGTGGATGGGATCATAGTTGAGTGGGTAAAAAGGGTTGGTGAGGCTCTCAGGGCTATGGGCTATAGAAGGTTTATACTCGGTGTCAAGCCTCCTGAGGGCTCTTCCGAGGCTGAGAAGGAGGTGGCTGGTGAGTTCTCTCTTCAGTATTGGGAATCTATTAAAAATGAGCTTAAGAGGGAGATTGGTAAGGGGGTTGCGAGGGTATATGGCTTTGAGCCCGATTTCAACGATCCCGAGGTAATGATTGTACTAGACATTCCAAGGGAATCTATAGAGGTCGTGATACCTTCACTAACAATTAGCTCTAGGCTGGTGAAGCTTGTGAGAGGGGTGAGCATCAAGAGGAGATCTGGGAGAAAATCTATTGAAGAGATGGCTGAAAAGGCTGTTACAGAGATAGGAGAGGGTTTGAGGATCTCGATCTCGATGAGGGACACCTCCAGATATAGAATCCTGGGTGATGGATGCTACTCACTAATAGAGATCAGATCTTTGAGACCTGGCAAAAGGGATCTAGAGATCATATCCAGAGCCCTCAACAAGGAGCTGAGGAGATATGCTATAGATATAATGGGGAAAGGAAGGAGAAGAGACGTTGAGGAGCTCGCGGGGAGGGTTAAGAGAATAACCTACAGGGTATACATATACTCTGACAGAGATATAGGCGAGGAGGAGCTCCAGAAGTTTCAGAAACAGAGCCCCCTACTCATTAGCCAGAGAACTCCTCAGAGAATCTTGAAAAGGAGAGGGATAGATAGAACCTACACAGGCGATCTCAGAATCGATAGAATTCACAGAACTTCCAAGAGAACATTCGAGGCCCTATTATCAATGCCCAGCAAAATATATGTTGAAGAAACAATAACAGGCGATGAGGGGAGAACGTCTCCTAGCCTATCATCGATATTAGGTGCCAATCTAAGGCCCTTAGAGATAGATGTGATCAGAATCGAGATATAGCTATTCAATTCCATTCCAGATCATCTCATCTAAGAATCAGCCCTGGGAGCTCTGAGCACATTACTTCCTGAGGATATTTACAACTAAAAGCCTCGCCTTTAAAGCGGAGATGGTTTTATTAGCTTTTTATCTCCGTTTATTGGAGGGGCTCTATGGCCTCTGGCAGTGAGGGTTTGCTAACTATCTCGATCGGCATGGTGGTTAGTCCCGAGCCTGGGGCTGTGAAACTCCTCAGGAGATACAATACAGCCCTGAACTATGCTATAAACAAGATCCTGAGAGTGAATCTAAAGAAAATCGGGGAGATTCATAATGCTCTATATAGAGAGCTGAGGGAATGGTTCGACCTCCCATCAAGGGTTGCTATTGACTGCTATAGGGATGCCCTAGCAAATGCCAATGCCTGGAGGAACAATCCTAAGAAAGGGAGGAGACCGAGGGTTAGGAAGCTATCAATGCTTCTGCATAAAGGCTCGGGATACAAGGTCAAAGAGGAATATGTGGAGATCATAGGCAGGATAAGGCTGAGGATCATTGGCTGGGATGATACCCAAGCTAAAGCCCTATCAATCAGGAGATGTTATTGCTGTTGATATCAATGAAAAGAAGATAGTCTATAGAAACCACGTGATTAACAAGGAGAAGGACACAGGGGTTGATAGAGTCTATAAATGAAAACTCCTCGCAGAGAATCTCCAGAGAAGATATTCATCAATATTCATCAACTAGATATTCTGCCTGGAGGAGGAGAAGAGGGATCTTGAGAAGAATTAGATCTTATCACAGGAAGGCTAGGAATATATTGGAGGACTGGGCTAGGAAGACATCTCTTGAGATCGTGGAGCTTGCTAAGAAGCTTAGATATGCAGTTACTAGAGAGGATCTCACTGGGCTGATAAACACACTGAGAAGGATCGAGAGCAAGGATCACATGGCGAGGCTCACTATAATGGGGTACAGGAGAATAGGGAAGCGGATCGACCGGCAGGCAGAGAAACAGGGGTTCCCCACATGAAGGTAGATCCCAACGGGACGTCATCGAGATGCCCTAAATGCGGTTTCGAAGCGAACAGAGAAGTCATTGGGAAGCTGAACATAAGGAAGAGGGCTCTGAAGATCCTGATAATATCAGGGGGATCTCTGACCACCCCCTCTGCCTCCCAGATGACGGATGTAAACCCGAATAGATGGGGGAACGATGAACCGCTCTAAGGCGGGGGCTCTGATGATCCGAGGAACCCTCGCCCCTTCAGAGCGGGTAGAGGTCAGATCTGTAACATCGCTAAGCATCAATAACTAGATCTAACATTCTATCTATTCTGGGGGAGGAAGCAAGACCGAAGATCTGTTTATCTCCGTCAGTACGTCAGATTCTTGGCGATCTATTGTGGGGGACAAGCGGTGAAAGGCTATCTGCATCTCCAGCTCCTCTGAGTCCCTAGATCGACTTCTACCAGGATTGTTGCTAGCTTTGTCTTTATCTCTGGCAGCTTTGATTTCAAAGCATCTATATATTCTCGCTTTTTTATTAATGTCATTGTGATGCTAAGGATTAAAGAGGTTCTTGCCGAGACGTGGATATTTATAAGCGTTGTAATACATATTGTATTATGGTGGTTGTTCTGAGTAGCGTGGTTATTTCTATTAGAATTCCTAGGGAGCTGAAGGAGAGAATTGAGATGCTCAACGTAAATATCAGCGAGGTTGTTCGGGAGATGCTTGAGAAGTATGTTGAGGAGGCTGAGGAGAGGTTTCTTATGGAGAGGCTCAGGAGGCTTCGAGCTCGTCTAGCGGGAAGGATAGATCCTGCTGCCATAGCTAGAATTGTGAGGGAGGATAGGGGTAGATATTGAGCTATCTGTTGGACGCGTCAACATTGCTCCCCCTGCTGCTTGACTACGGGGAGGAGCTTCCCAAAATAGTCGTTAAGGCGAGGATCTTCGCACTAGATCTAACTCTGTATGAAGTTGGGAACAGCCTGTGGAAACTGGTAACACTCCAGAATGCTCTGGAACTAAGTGACGCCGAAGACATATTATACGCTTTAAAAAGCCTCGTAAGGAAAAATATGATCAAAATAATAGGGTTCGATGAGCTGAACACGACAAGGGTTCTCCAGATAGCAGTTAGTGAGAAGCTAACATTCTACGATGCATCATATTTAGCGGCCTCAGAAGCGGTAAGGGCGGCGCTAGTTACTGAGGATATGGAGCTAAGAGAAAAGGCTGGGAAATATATAGAAGTAGTAATAGGATACAGGGAGCTTAAAGGAAGGCTACAAAAGTAGAGGTGTTCGTAGAAGCCGAATCAGCTTCTACTATGAGGTTGGGATTCAACTTCTAGAGACACAAAGCCTCCTAAGATGTCCGATGGACTGTATCCTTTTTCATGATATCAGGATGTTTCTTATATTTGCTTATTATCAATTAATGCTTATAAGCATCTAATTCCTGGCCATTTTGATAATGAGGCGATAATCTCTGCTAGATCTGGGTGTGTAAAGACCTCGGGAAGCTATGATGCTTAGAGCACCCGAGCCCTCAGATAGGAGCCCCGTGGCATTGGACTCGAGAGGCACCCATGAGGTGTGAGTGAAGCTGGTGAGCCCACACCGAGGTGTAACCCTGCTAACGACATCACAAATATTTACAAATACCATGACCCCTCCCCACTCTAAAGGAGGGTTTCCTATTACCGGGTCTCGGGTATTAGCCCCCTGGCGAGGGATTAATGGCCTGACACCGTTATACGTTACTAAGTAGCTCTCTATCTTCCTAGTTATCTTTATTCTATAGCCCAGCTTACGGGCTATGTTTAGCGCTGCATTTATGTTTGCATTGATCTTCTTCTTAGTCTTTCTACACATGTATATCCCTCTATATATTTCGCCGTTTTTATGCCTAATTCCGCATATCGAGCACTCTTTGCTAGTGTAATCCTCTGGCACGAGCTCAACATCTATACCATACTCCATGAATATATCCACAATCCTCCTATACCACCATATATTTTTTGTATTATACTCATTGCCATTGTTCTGTGAAAGCATCATGGGGTAGCCTATGTATAGCTTCCTAATACCCCTACTCCATGGTGTTTCAGCTAGGAATCTAATGGATGTTCCGTATAGATACCTGAGCCTCTCATCCCTAGTGTACATTGCTTCAAGGACCTTCTCATGGTATGTAATCCTGGTTGGGAACCCAGCGTTCTTCAGCATATCTCTAACAGCCTGATATGTAGCAATTTCTCTTTTCCACCAGTAGTATTCAGACTTGATCTTTCCTCCTTTGATAAGCATAGCAGATCCCTCTGTAGTTACCACAGCAAATAGATTGTTAAGCCCCATATCCATGAAAGCCTCCTTATCCCCTATGGGATCCCTCTGCTTGATAGATCTAGGATTTATGATCCTGCCCTTCTTATCTCTGTAGTTGGGTTTGACATAGCCTCTCTTATTGGATTTTGGTGGCTCTCTTCCAACCTCTATTGGTACTAGTGCGAACCACCTGCCATTAACATATATTATTTCAAGCCTTCCCTGCTTACCCTCCCACCTGATCCTGCCAACATACCTTATCCTCAGACCGAAATCTACTAGAACAAGGTAGCCTTCACCCTCGTTTATAGGCTCCAGGTAGTATCTATCACTTCTAACTATGTATCTCTTTCTCACCTGTGAGCCTGTCCTTCCAATAGCCTGGTGGAGAGACCTTCTTGATATGCAGTGGTAGCTTCCTCTGTTTCTTCAGATCTAGTAGCTTGAAGAGCGTGCTCCAAGCCTCATCATTCTTCTGTATAACAGCTTGGACATTAACACCCACAGAACCTCATTATACCTTGTAGTAGTATTTAGTAGTATTTTCTGTCTATCTCATACATCTTCACCTTCGTAAGCTCACCCTTGAAGAATACCTTCTCTTCTCATAGCTAAGCTCGTTGAAAAGCTTAGCACACGTCAAGCCAATACTCATGAGGCCCTCATGCTCATTCTCAGATAGTAGTAATCTCGGCCTAACAGTTCTCCAGCTCTCACTCAACCTTTCTTCGATCTCCTCTTCGAGTGCTTAGAAGGGGTCTGGGTGCTCCTCTGCAGGTATAGATCGGGGAATCGTCCTCCCTTGGGTCATCCTTCCAAGCATTCCACTCACGGAGGGTACCGCTTGTCCCCCGATGATCATTGATTATCACTAATATTCTTTTGTTTTGGATTACTGTGCTTCCTGATCCACAGGGATGTTATTACATCCCTGTGGTTATCGAGGGACTTCCACCTCCCCCAAAGAGATCTTGGGATCTCTATGGGCTCATGGGTGGCTGTGGAGCCCAGCAGAAAGGGGCTCCCATCTAGGGCTATGCCTAGAACCCCGAAGCCCTTCTGGGCAGAGCCCTCATAAAGGGCTTCGAGGGCCTTAAGATAAATATTGATCAAGGCAACTACCTCCCTATGCCACTTCTCACCACCTTTGCTACAAACACCTATCCTATCCTCCCCATATTCTATTACAGTCTTGTGTATCGGGCAGATCTTAGATGTATTCCTAGGATCTACTATCAATACTGGCACACCATATTCCCTAGCCTTGTCTATTATCGCATTGAGCTCTCCTTTCAATGCACTCTGATATATCCTATGCCTCAATTGCTTATTCCTATACCTAGCGATCATAATCTTTATATTGTCTCCCGAGATCCTCTCAATAACTATAACGCCCCTAGTCCTAAGGGCGTCCCTTACTACTAGGTTTGCTGTCTTCATTCTATGGTCCTTTTTTCTTTTTTCTTCTCTAAGCTTTTTCATAGCCTACCTAGCCTCTCCGCTACAGGATCCATTTCTCCTCTGGGTGTTCTCCTTCCTATAGCTATAGCCTAGGGTTGTCTTAGCAAGGTCTGTCTCGAGGATTGCTGTGAATGCCTCGTAGAGAGTTGCTACAGAGTTCTCATTAACATCGACAGTCTTAATATCCTCTGGTTTGTAGATCTCAACCTTTTTTTTTTCGAGGGATAGGTGGAAAATCACCCTCCTATTCCTCCTATCAAGCTTAATCTTTGCATGGGATGTCGGCTTAAAGCCTCTAGCCAAAAGCTTGTAGAACTCCTTAGAAGGCTCTAGATCGAGGTGCACCCAGCCCCTATGGGTATTGATGGCAACACTTGTGAAGAAAATATTCTCAAAACCATTTATATTGATCTTCGTAGGGTTTACTGGTTTCCATATGTGGTCATCAACCAGCCACAGGCTAACACTATTGATCCTAGGCACTAGTATTCCATTGCTCATCTCAAGATCAACCTGGTGCCGAGCGATCTCCCAAGATCTCCTCCAGAGATATCTCACGAGCCTCCTACCCCTCCTAGGATTATTCCTCCAGGCATTGGCATTAGCAAGGGCATCTCTGTAGCAGTCAATAGCAAGTCTAGGTGGAAGTCCAAACCATTCTTTGAGTTCTCTATATAGAGCGTTATGAATTCCCAATGCTCCTCAGATCCAGACTTAATATCTTGTTCATAGCATAGTTTAGGGCTATATTGTATCTCCTGAGAAGCTCTCTGGCCCCAGGCTCGGGACTGACCATTATCCTGATCGAGATGGTTAGTAACCCTTCAACACCTGAGGCCATAGAGCCCCTCCAAGAATGATCAAATCCCTAAAATGCCTATAAGCTTTTCTCTTCATCCTCGCTCTTAAGGGCGAGGCTTTCAGTTGTAAACCCGAATAGATGGGGGAACGATGAACCGCTGAAAGGAATGACGATCAAGATGAAGACCTGAAGGCAGGAGAAGAGATCAGAGCTAAGTAATCTGAGGTTTAACGTCTAATAGGTTTTTTCTGAATTTGTGAATAAATTACTAGGGTTTTACTTTGCTTCGGGCAGGTAAGATCTCTGTGGATCTTCTTGAGAAAATCGTGCTGGGCAGGGTCGGGGTTCGAGATCCTGATGTGTTGAGAGGTCCGGGGTATGGTGAGGATGCCGCAATAATAAGGATCGGCGATGGGTTTGTGGCTGTGCATAGCGATCCTATAACTGCTGCTGAGAGAAACATAGGGTGGCTCGCGATTAATGTAGCGTCTAACGATGTAGCGGTTAGGGGCGCTAAGCCTAGATGGGGCTCCGTGGTTATTCTTTTGCCGGAGGGGGTTTTAGAGAAATTGTTGGATGATATAACCTCAGATATTGATAGGGCTTCCAAGAAGCTCGGGATCATGGTTGTGGGGGGACATACAGAGGTGGTTGCGGGGCTTGCGAGACCCATAGTGGTGGTTACAATTATAGGTCGTGTGATTAGGAGGCCTATATCGACTTCGAGTGCTAGGGAGGAGGATTATGTGATCATGACAAAGTCTGCCGGGTTGGAGGGTGCGGCTATACTAGCCCAGGACTATGGGGAACTTCTTGTGAGAAGGGGTGTTGATCCCATGGTAATTAGAAGGGTCTCAGGATTTCTCGAGCTAATAAGCGTTGTTGACGAGGCTCTGGCCCTGGCGCGGAATGATCTGGCTACCTCTATGCACGACCCCACTGAGGGAGGGATCTTAGGAGGTGTGGCAGAAATAGCTTATGCATCGGGCAAGACTATAGAAATTTGGGAGGATTCGATACCGATTTCGGAGGAGACTATGGTTATTACAGAAGCACTGGGTGTAGATCCTCTTAGACTCATAAGTAGTGGGGCACTAATCGCTACAGTGCCCCATAACATGGTGGATGAGGCCCTTAAAACCCTGAGGTCAGTGGGTGTGGAGGCTAGTATTATAGGGAGAGTTCTAGGAGAGGGAGGGGTTGCGCGGCTAGTAAAGAGGGGAGGATCTGTGGAGAATATTCCCAGACAAATCGTTGACGAGATCTACAGGGTGCCTGATATAGTGAAGAAGCTTTGAGATCATTGATAGGAGCTGGAATTCTACTTACCAGCCACCCTAGCGTTCCTTATGAGCACTGGGGGTGCTGATACCCTCTCCCTATCCTCGATCTCCTTGCCTATGAGGGCTATCCCTTTTCTTAGCATATCATAGAAATCGGCCGATATAACGCCCCCATTTACAGCTCCCTTGATCTCCCCGTTCTCTATTATATAGGCATTAGTTATCGTGGCATTTAGATTCCCACTAACAGGGTTTGAGAGCCACTCACCTATTGTTGTGAGTATATAGAGACCGCTTTTAATGGATGAGATCATCTCCTCAAGATTCGAGTCTCCGGGCGCGATCACCAGGTGATTAGGCCCTGGAGATGGTGGGGAGGAGTATACTCTCCAGGCATTCCCTGTAGAGATCCTATTCTCAGCCTTCGCCGTGTAGCTATCGTAGAGATAGCTCTTTAAAACCCCCTTCTCTATAATAGTTGTTCTAGTAGTTGGGTGCCCCTCGTCGTCAAAACCCCTAGATCCTAATAGCCTCGGCTCTAAGCCATTATCATAGATCGAGAGTGTATCGATGGCGATGATTTGCCCTAGCTTCCCAGCTAGAGGGGATCTCCCCCTCTGCACGGAGAGGGCGGAAATAGCTGGTGATAGCATAGTAGCTATGAAGGATCCGAAGACCCTTGGCGAGAGGATCAGATCGTATATGCCATTCCTAGTATGCTGCGATTTTGCAAACGTGGATGCTGTGTGTCCAACCTCTCTCCCCAGATCCCTAGCCCTTAGATCCTTTATAGATCTCGAAGCCCTATAATCACCATAAGAACCCTCCTCTCCAGCCCCGCCAGCCTTTGCATAAATATATATCCAAGCAGCTGTCTCTTCCCTCTCTATAGGACCTCCATAGCTATTCATAATCTCAGTAAACATATAGCTGGAGGATGCAGAACCCCTCACAGGTTTCACACCTCTCGATATCTCTAGAACGCCTGTTATCGCTTCTAAAGCTATTTCGGCTACTTTCTCAACCCCTGAGCCCCGTGTCTCCCTATCAACATAGCTGTGGAGATAAGCTGATCCTAGTTTCTCGTTAAAACCCCTCCAATTAGGATCCTCAGGCATCGATTTGGCTATGGAGATCGCATCCTCTAGAGCCTCTTCCACCCCCCTAGCACTCAGATCCTGTGTACCGACTACAGATACCCTTTTACCAATAGATACCCTTATCCCTAGAGACCCTGATTCTGTGGTTTCAGCCCTTTCGATCTTTTCTGATATGCTTAGAGAGATTTCCCTTGAATATGTATAGTATATCTCTGCTTCCGAAGCCCCTAAATCGATAGCCCTTCTATAGATAGTCTCTATGTCAATCCCCATCTCCATGCTTATCTACCCCCAACTATTATCTCTCTAATCATTATGTGGGGGCCTCCATCACCCACCCTCACCAGCTGTCCATCCTTGCCACATCCACCAAATACCGAGGTTCTTACAACCAGGTCTCTGCCAACAGACTCTACACCCTTGAGGGTCTCCAATATATAGCCTGAGATCACTACACCCTTAACCATCTCTCCCAGCTCGCCTTTTCTTATAATGTATGAGGGGCCTGCGGAGAATGTGAATGTCCCCATGCTGGTATCTACCTGCCCCCCTACAGAACCTCTTCCCAGGAGGTATAGACCCTCCCTAGTCTCTCTAATCATCTCCTCAAATCCCCAGTCCCTGGGCTCTATATAGATATTAGTCTGCCTAACTATGGGTGGGCTTTCGAAATCCTGGGCTCTTCCATTCCCCGTGGGTTTGATGCCGAGCTTTGATGCCGAGATCCTGTCTGTTAGATGGGTTTTTAGGATGCCCCTGGATATTATTTCTGTCTTCTCTTTAGGTGTTCCCTCATCATCGTAGGGTACTAGGAATCCTCCTTCTACGTCTCCACTATCTATGAGAGTAACTAGGTCGGAGGCCACCTGCTCCCCTATCCTTCCCCTTAGGATTGATGTTCCTGATGCGACTAAATCTCCCTCTGATGCGTGTCCAAAGGCTTCGTGGAGTATCAATCCCACAAGGTCTGGATCTGCAACTATTTTAAACCTGCCTGGGGGTGGTGTCGATGCCTTAAGAGCCCTCCTGGCTGTATGTGATATTTCCTCTGCAAATCTAGCCCAGTCCCCCTTCTCTATATATTCCCAGCCAGCAACCATAGATCTGCTGTCGTGTAGCCTCTCCATAGAGCCCGCCTCGCCAGCAATACTTGTGTGGGAAATCCCTACTAGTGTGACGCTCCAAGAGACCTCAGAATCGCTTGAAATCACGGCTCTAATATCCCTCTGTATACCTAGCATCGTTATTGCAGACTTTATACCCTCAACACCTAGACCAGCCTTGTTTGTCTCTAGAACAACCCTGATCTTATCGCTTGGGGGAATATAAACAGGATCTTTCGAGAAGCTCGAAACCTTGGATCCCTTCACAGAGCCCCTATCAGCTAGAGAAACCTCTTCCTGGGTTGCCCTAGCCGCTGTTATCGCTCTATTCACAGCTTTCATGAGATCCTCCTTGTTGAGGGAGTTAGTTGATGCAAAACCAAGCTTATGCCCATACACAACCCTGACCCCGATCCCAGCCCTCCGCGTTATAGAATAGTCTTTAAGAACACCATTATCAGCCCTTAAAAGCTCATAATAGTATTTATGGAACCTAGCTTCTGCATAGCTAGCTCCCAATGTCTCCGCATATCTAATCACTTCTTTAAGCACATCGAGATCATATTGAGCATCTTCCATCCTCACGATATGCACCCTATATTAGTAGATAGTCAATAAAATTATATTAAATAAGAGCGATCCTCGCTCCCTTAGCCAGGGCATTCTTAGAAAATAAAAGTATAGGAATATATCAGCATAATTCGGCATATATTCCTTGTGCTAATATAATATAGATGGGGATGCTATATACTGGTCTTCGCGTTGGTCAAGGGGGTGCCTGCAAACACTACTAGGGTTGTTAGTGTGGGCGGTATCCTTAGGAGGGAGGAGATGGATATAGTGTTGAATCCATATGATAGGAAGACTATAGAGGCTGCTGACTATATGAGGAGAAGGGTTGGAGGCAAGCTTGTTGCTCTTTCGATGGGGCCTCATCCAAAGATAATACCCATCATGAACGAGTTATTCGATGCAGAGGTATCTGGTATCGATGAAGCCTATATTCTGAGCGATAAGAGGATGGCTGGATCTGATACCTGGGCCACATCATATACACTTTCTAAGGGTATTTCCAAGATACTCTCGATACATAGGGAGGCCCTTGATACCCTTGCTAAGGCTGTGGAGGCCAGGGAGTCTGTGGAGAGGGTTGAGGCACTGGCAGCAGATCTATATAGAAAGAACCTGCTTCCTAATAGGATATATAGTGATAAGCCTTCTATAAGGGATACCCTTGTAAACATGCTGATGGAGGGGAAGATCTCGAGGGAAGAGGCTTCTAAAATACTTAGGGATGAAGCTATGAGGGTTGCTAGGGAATTCGTAATATTCACTGGGATGAAGACCTCTGATGGAGAGACGGGGAATGTAGGGCCCCAGGTTGCTGAGGCATTATCACAGGAGCTGGGCTTCCCGATCCCCCATGTTTCTTTCGTTATAGATTTCGAGTATATTAGTGAGAGGAACTCCATAGTTGCTAGGAGGAAGCTAGTTAACCTGATCCAGATTGTGGAGGCCGAGATCCCCGCGGTTCTAACTATTCATGTTGATTATTCAGTACCTCCAATACCTCTAGCAGGTAGGAGGCAGGCTCTCATGAGTTCTTATAGGGGGAAGAATAGAGATATAAAGATCTATGGTGCAGATGATATTAGGGCTGATCTCAGATTCATAGGTCTCGCAGGCTCTCCAACAGTTGTTGGTCCTGGGGTAGAT
The DNA here is from genome assembly GCA_032249255.1 of Desulfurococcales archaeon. Lineage (GTDB taxonomy): Archaea > Thermoproteota > Thermoprotei_A > Sulfolobales > AG1 > AG1. The sequence goes on from JAVVGE010000024.1 coordinate 19,481, forward strand.
ATAGGCAGGCCATATGTTAGAAAGATCGTGGGTTCCTCGATAGTTGCTGCTAAGGATATAGATAAGATAAGCTATGGAGACAAATCCTATGGGCCATATAGAAAGGGGGATCTGCTGGACTCCCTTCCTGAGGAAGTTAAGAAAGATCTGTTGTCGAAGGGGCTTGCAAAGGTATTTGATTACGATGATCTAGCCGAAGAGATTATAAGCATTCTCAGGAGGTGAGGATATGGCCCAAACCCAGCAAGTTATAAACGTGCTCCCCCCAACACCTGATATTGAGAGCTATAGGGACGTCTGGATCTTCATCGAGGTTCTCAAGGGTAAGATGCTTAGCTACTGCCTAGAGGGTATATCGGCTGCGAGGAAGATAGCTTCTAAGGTTAATATGAACGTAGGAGCCCTGGTGGCTAGCGACACAGTTAGCGATGATATTGTGAAAACCCTTATAGAGCACGGGGCTGACTATGTTGTTGTTGTTGAGCATCCATATCTAGCTGATTATGAGCCCTTCGCATACACACTAGCCCTAGAGGAGGTTGTGAGGGAGAGGAAGCCCTGGGCCCTGATATTCATGGCAGACGAGCTGGGAAGGGATCTAGCTCCGAGGCTAGCTTATAGACTGGTCACGGGGCTCGCGACAGATAATATAGACTTCGATGTAGAGGACTTCTACCACGGCCTCCTCAAGGAGAGATATACCAATATATTGGCACAGATAAGGCCTGACTTCGCAACTAGGATAGCTAAGATATATACGCCTAGGCACAGGCCACAGATAGCCTCCCTAAGACCGGGATCCTTTAAACCTCTCCCAAGAGACCCGGGTAGGAAGGGTGAGGTCTATAGGTATAAGCCGTCGCTAACAGGCTATCCCAGGAAGGTGAAGGTGCTTGGTTATGAAACTATAGAGGATAGAGGAGCGGATCTCCTTGAGGCGAAGCTTATTGTGAGCCTTGGCCTCGGGATCTTGAGAGATGCTGAGGGCAATCCTAAGAATCCTTTAGAGGCTGTTGATCATGCTAACAAGATCATAGAGCTGGTGAGAAACAGGCTGGGGGTTAAGGCTGCTATGGGGGCTTCGAGGGCGCTTATCCACGCAGATGTTAAGGAGCTGAGGGGTATAATAACACATGATATCCAGGTTGGGCAGACTGGTAAGACGGTGTCGCCTAAGGTATATATTGCTGCGGGGATAAGTGGGGCTATACAGCATAGGGTAGGGATCCTGAGGGCAGAGAATATATTGTCGATCAATATAGATCCTAGGGCACCTATACATGAGATAGCCCACTATGTAATCATAGACGACCTATATAGAGCCCTACCAAAACTATACGAGGCTCTTCGGAGAAAGATAGAGGGAGGCTAGATGGTTGATAAGCACGATGTGATAGTGGTTGGCGCAGGCCCGGGGGGATGTGCTGCTGCATACTATCTAGCTAAGAGGGGCTATGATGTAGTGCTTCTTGAAAAGGCTAAGGTCCCTGGACAGAGGAACGTGACTGGGGGTGTTCTGTATGGCTCTTACATTCAGGGCTATGGCTTGATAGATCTCATACCCGAGTTCGAGTCAGAGGCTCCTCTAGAGAGGAGGGTTACTAAGTATAGGCTAGCCATTATCTCTAGCCCCATATATCCGGGGGAGTATAGATATAGATCGATTTCCCCGGATGCCAGATCATATAAAGTGCTTGAGATCACAGAGGGCTCTTTCCTCGATAGGTTCGTCCATAGAGGGGTCTCGACGGGGCATGACTACACAGTTATAAGGGCTAGGTTTGATAGGTGGTTCTCGAGGAGGGTTGAAGAGGCGGGGGGTATATTGGTTACAGCAACAGCTGTCGAGGATCTCGTGTTTGAAGAGGATAGGGTAGTAGGGGTTAGAACTAGTAGGGAGGAGCTATATGCAGACCTAGTTATAGATGCGAGCGGGGTTACTAGCAAGCTAGTCATAAAGGCCGGTCTCAGGGGGCCTCTTCAGCCGTGGCAGGTTTATCATGGGGTTAAGCAGGTCTATCAGCTGAGCGAGGAAGAGATAAACAAGAGATTCGGGCTTAAGAGTGGGGAGGGTGTTGCGATAGCCCTTATGGGGGACTTCCTCCATGGCTCGGTGGGAGGCGGTTTCATATATACGAATAGAAACACCATCTCTGTTGGGATCGTTGTTTCTATTGATAGCATGGTGGACAGCATTAGGAGGAATGTTGATAAGATTGGAAAGCCATTGGACATGCTGGAGGAGATGATCTCGCACCCATATGTCTCGAGATATATTGAGGGGGCTAAGTTGGTTGAGTACTCAGCCCACAACATACCCAAGGGGCATAAGACTATGCTTGAGAAGCCCCTGAGAAGCGGGTTTCTAGTGGTTGGGGACGCTCTCGGATCCTTTGTAAAGATAGGGGGGCTGATAGACGGTATGAGGAGGGCTATAGCGACTGGGATAATGGCTGCCCAGACATATATATATGCTAGAAAGCACCATGATTTCAGCGAGAAGACCCTGGCTATCTATCTAGACCTCCTAGAACCTATATACAAGGATATAAGGAGATCGGCCAGGAACTCGATCATCTCCGAGAGTAGACTGCTATATGGCCCCGGATATAAGATGCTCCTAAGGATCATGGGGAGAGGCGAGACAACCGTTATAGCTAACCAGGGCAATGAGAAGGACTCCATACAAAAGGTTCAAGAGAGAACAGGGCTACTGGTATATGAGGAGGACAAGATATATTCCCACATAAAGATTGACTATGAAAGGTCCAACAAGGATCCATATAAGCTCTGGGTCCCCGCCTGCCCCGTAAACTGCTACACGATCTCGGTACCCGGCAAAGGGATCTTCACCTCATACAGAGATCTCTACAAACATAACCTAGAAATGCTAAAAAGAACCAAGGGCTTAAACATTGATAGAGCCCTAGCATCAGAGGCGCTTAAAGAAACTTGGAGAGACATAGCCAGGGCAGAGGTTAAATTTGACCACGTCGCCTGCATCTCATGCGGCACATGCTGGGTAATAGGCCACCCAGCCATAGACTTTAACCCTGAAAGAGGCGGGCATGGAGTTAAATTTAGATATAGCTAAGAATGCTCTTGCACATATGCTGTAACAGATCTTGAACCGCTTTATTCATGATTCATTAAGAACTTTTCCTGCGATCTTAAGATAACTCTATAGAGTTGAATTAATACATGATAAACAGATATATCGAAGATCGATATGCTAGGAGTTGAAAAGCCTTAGCTAGAGGATAAAGGGCTATATTCTTTTTACGTTAATAATAGATATGTCCAGGTGCGTAAGGGAGCTGAACTCCCGTAGCCCGCCCAGAGTCATGCCGTGACGAGCCAGAGAGCGGATGCGAAAGAACGTGAAAGAATATAAATAGCCGCTCTCAGGTGAACAACTATAGCAAGCCTTACAACTGAAAGCCTTGCCTTTTAAGGCGGGGATGGTTTTAATAGCTCTCCAGGTACTTGTTTTTGGAGGGCTCTATGGCCTCTGGCGATGAGGGGTTGCTAACCATCTCGATCGGAATGAGGGTTAGTCCCGAGCCAGAGGCTGTGGAGCTCCTCGGGAGATACAATGTAGCTCTCAACTATGCTATGAACAAGATTCTGAGGCTGAATTTGAGGAGCATTGGGAGGGTTCACAACGCTCTATATAGAGAGCTGATGGAATGGTTTGGACTCCCATCTAGGATTGCTGTTGACTGCTATAGGGATGCCCTAGCAAATGCCAATGCCTGGAGGAACAATCCTAGGAGGGGGAGGAGGCCTAGGGTTAGGAAGCTGAGCATGCTCCTGCACCAAGGATTGAGCTATAGGGTGAAAGAAGGCTACGTAGAGATCATGGGAGGGATCAGGCTTAGGATAATTGGCTGGGACAGGAGGTATGATCAGTATGATAATAGGGAGGCTAGGCTTGTCTATAGAGAGGGTAAGATGATGCTTTGGATATCAAGGAAGATACCGAGGCCAGAGCCTTACAAGCCTAGGGATGTTATTGCTGTTGATGTTAATGAGAGGAAGATAGTCTATGGAGATGATAAGATAAACAAGGAGATAGG
>JAVVGE010000025.1:0-23034 GCA_032249255.1 Desulfurococcales archaeon
CAGGCTTGAGAAGATTATTCTAAAACACAGTCCACGTCTTCGAGGATCTAGATAAAGAGGATATGGTTAGCAGGAAAAGGGGGAAGAATATGAGGAAGAGGAATGCTAGAACACCTTGGAAAAGAATACATAAGAGGATGTCAGAGGTGGCTTTAACAGCCTCTGTGGATCCTAGCAACACATCTAGAGAATGCCCCAGATGCGGGTATGTTGTGGAGACCCAAGAGGGGCATGTCTTCGAATGCCCTAGATGTGGATTAAAAATGAATAGGCATAAGGTCGCATCTATAAACATTAGGAGGAGATACCTGGAAGAAAAGAGGAGAAGGAAGAGGAGAGCCAGGATGCGGGGGTTTCCCCACAGCAATGAACCAGAGGAAACAATGAAGGAGGAGCTGTGGGTCGGGGTCACCCCGAGCGGGAGGAGCCCAGTGATATGGATCCCGATGAAATGGGATCCTGAGGGCGATGAAACCAAGGGAAGAGGGCTTGATACCAAACAATATCAAGCCCAATGAAACCCGAACCCCGTACAGGGTTAGTCCGGATAATATAACGCTGAAAATGGGGGATCAGGCTATATAATAATGGAAGCACTACTGCTGCTGTAGATAAGGTAGTATATGAACTCTAATAGGTATAAGTGATGTGAAACTGAGCTTCGGAAGCTATAATGCCCGCATAGAGATCCCTGCTAAGGGGTCTGCGACTCTCGATACCGACTTCGTGGTCCATAGACCCGCATTTGAAGATATCTTCTACAAGATCATCTCAGGATCTGGATTTTCTATAAAACTGAAAATCTATATGTATAGAAATACAATGCTGGGAACAATAGAAAAAATAAGAGAAGTTATGTTCAAACTCTAGAGATCTTAGAATATTTTTAGCTAGAACACTCTCCTATGTGAATATCGTATTAATTTATCTCAGAGATTTCATATCGACCAGCATCTCTAAAAACCCTGCCCTTCTAACCATCTTTCTATAAGCTATTTTTATTACCGTTTGACCCCCATGATCATTGATGGTTGCTGATATTCTTTTGTTTGGGATTGCTGTACTTCTTGATCCACATGGTTTGATCCCTGTGGCATTGGGGGACTTTCACCTCCCCACAGAGATCTTGAGATCTCTATGGATTCGCTGGTGGCTGTTGAGCCAAGCGGAAAGGGCTCCTCTCTAGACTTAAAACCTCGAAGCCCTTCTGGGCAATGCCTTCATAAAGGGCTTCGAGGCCCTTTAGATAGATATTCCTCTTCTTCCTTCTCTCCTTAAGCTTTTTCATAGCTTCTCTAGCCATCTTGCTATCGGATCCATGCCTCCTCTGAATGTTTCCTTCTTATAGTTATAGCCTAGAGCAGTTTTGGCAAGGTCTGTCTCGAGGATTATTGAGAATGCCTCGTATAGAGTTGCTACAGAGTTCTCATTAACATCAACGGGCTTAACAATACTCTCTGGTCTATAGATCTCAACCTCCTTCTCTTAGCTATCTTGAGGAGGCTTGGTGATCTTACTAGATAGATCTTTAAGCTAGGAACACGCCTCGGACGATCTCTCCAGGGATCACTGTTTCTCAAGTTCTTGGACCAGCACCCGATAACTTCATCATTATATTGTTATCTTCAGAGCAATATACTTACTCCGAAGGGCGAGACTCCCTTCTCTGTTATTGATTATCGTGCTAAGAATATATTTAGATCTTTGCAGGAGAGACGATCGTAATCTGGATGTGGGGATATCTTCTAATGTGAGGACTGGGTTTTATTCGTGTAGCTAGTGTTTTTTAGTGTCTATATAATACTATTTTAGGGGGTTGCTTGTCCTCTTATGCAACGATCTCTCCTCAGGTCTCGATAACTTTTGCTGATGTTAAGCTACCATCTACGCTTGTTAATACCCTGAAGGGTCTTGTGGATGAGGTTCTCATAACAGTGGATTCTGGGGGTTTTAGGCTGGCAGCCCTAGACCCTGCTAGGGTGTCTATGCTAGTTATGGAGATCCCTGCTAGTGCTTTTCTAGAGCTGAGGGTCGATAAGGAGCTTACTATAGGCGTCTCTATGCAGAGCCTGGAGCTTACTGTTGAGGCTGCTAGGAAAACGGATAAATATGTTCTCATGAGTGATGGTGAATTTATAGAGGTTGTTGTTGAGGGGCTTCCTACGAGGAGGTATAAGTTTAGGAGTATAGAGGTTCCCAAGGAGATCCCTAGTATAGATGTTCAGTACGATGTAGACGCTACCGTGGGGCTGGATCCTTTTAAGGTGGCTATAAAAGATATATCTGCTATAGGATCCTATGCTCTATTCAAGGCTGAGGATGAGGAGACGCTCCAGATTATGGAGGCCTCTACTAAAAGGGGGCTTGCAAGGCTCTCGAGATCTTCTGGCTCTCTCATAGATCTTAGGCTATCCAAGCCTTCCAGCTGCTCTTACGAGATCAGCTATATAGATAAGGCTCTCACCCTAGCTAAGCTGGCTTCACAGCTACAGCTAAGTTTTTCCAGCGACTCGCCCCTCAAGATGATCTTCCCACTAGCTATGGGAGGAACCGCGACTTTCTATCTAGCCCCGCAGGTTAGCTAGTATGGGGATGAAAATATATATAGAACATCTCGAGAGAGATCTGGGTAGATGGATCCTAGCTGAGTATAGGAGCAGCTATAGATTAGCCGGAGAGATGCTAACCATAACAGGGATCGAGATTCCGGGGCTGCCAAGCACTAGAAAGAGATTCTATGAACTCGTAGAACCATTGAAAGCAATTATACTAGATCCACAAGCGCCTGAAGAACTGAAGCCAGAAGATCTGAGAGGCTATGAAGCAATTGTAATAGGAGGCATATTAGGAGCCCACCCACCCCTTGGAAGAACCAAGAAACTCCTCTCAGAAAGATTCCCGGAGGCAGCAAAGAGAAACATAGGAGAACATCCATTCCCTATCGACGCGAGCGTATATATGGCGCTAGAAGTTATTAGAGGCAAGAGGATAGAAGAGATCCCGGTAGCCCTTGGCTTGATAATAAGGAAGAGGATAGGCAATATAGAGCATGAGATAGAACTTCCATACGCATATCCAATAGTTAACAACAAACCCCTGATCTCGGAGGAAGTTCTCCAGATCATCGTAGGAAGAGGAGAATACGAATTAATCTTTAACCCGGTGCCTGCTATATAGCGAATCTATGAGATCTATATCAATTCCATATGAGATCTTATTTCTCTTTCCATCATAGGGCTCGGGATCGGCTGCTAGTTTTCTTCCAATCACATCTGGGATCATTATTTTATATGTTGCTCTCATATCTTTCAAAATACGCGATCCCAAAGCAGTAGCGGTCAAAGATTTATCCGTCTCATCACAGTAATATCTATATATTTAACAGCATACATAAACCCTGCATGAAGGAATGAGGCTTATCCCTTCATTTAATGCCATGCTAATTTATACACCGAGATTTATACATTTATCCAGAGCGTTTCCCCGCTAACAGTGTTTGATGGTGTTTCCAAATACTTGTATTTCCGCTAGCGGGGTTGGGCCTAGGCCCGGGTTCACCGGCTTCACCAGGGCCACATGGGTGCCCGTCGAGCCAAACGCCGCGGGCCTCCCATCTGGGGATAAATACTCCAAGCCGATGTTTATAGCCCCAACGACATCTCTCTCAACAACCCTGCCATCAACATATGCTATCCTCAATACTATCTTCATAACCTTGTATCTCCTGTTAGCCCCCTCACCGTAGTGCGGATCACTAGGGGGCTGTATCCATCGATCCTTTTCCTTGAAAATGGATCCACGCTCGAGGACCCCTTCTCAGATACCCTTACAGCATGTATAGACCTATCCTCGAGAAGCTCTATCAGCTTAGCTACGCTCCACTAGTGGATCCTGTGCATAAGCCTCCCACCCTTATTCCGGGACATCCCCTCCTTATCATCACCATCGATATCTTCTACCACTACAACAGCGTTGTTCTCCCTAGCAAGATCCTCTATGAGGCTTCCTCAATTTCCTCCTAACATCCCTCCCCACAGTAGATCTTCGCCTCGAGATCCTCTCCCTCCCAACTGAATATGCTATAACAATTTTTCCAAGGCTAGTCTCAACCCTGATCACTTCAACTAACATGCCACCCCTGAATACTGCTATCGTAACATTATTCTCATTAACATCGACAGCAACAACATTACTAGGATCGTAGGTGATCTCGAAGGATCTTGAGAATGCTAGATAAGCAAGCGCCCTCTCTCATCACATTCTAGCTTGAGCTCGCTAGATAGTCTCCAACCGTTGTAGAGGTATCTATACAACTGCCTGTCATCCCTATACCTCAGCTCTATCCACCCCCCATGGGTTCTAATTTTCAAGCCTCCATTCTCGAGCCCCCAATCCTGGTTATCCGAGTAGACTATCTTAACCCTCCTAACCTCTGGCTTCCCTGTGTAAGCTCTACCCTTCTTCAAAAGCTCTCTAAAGGCTTTAGCCCTTCTAACAGCATCTCTATAAGAGCCCTTAATAACCCTCGTTGGCATCTAAGGATACTGATCCCTATACATCTCGTAGAATACCCTGTGTAGTGTTTCTTGGGAGGCTTTATGCTTTAATGTATACTCAACCATCTCCTCAATCATAGCTTTTAGCGGTTCTACGATCTCTCCTAGGGCTTCTCTAGTGGGCTTGTTAGCATAGCACTCTAAAACAACAGCTCTAAGAAGAACCTTGAAAAGCCTCTCCAAGAAATAGATCCCACACATATACCAAATATATAAGTATCCAGGATATTAAAACCTATAATCTGTTTAGCGATAGCATGCATCCCCCAGCAATCCCAATAAGCTTCCCCAACACTTTTCCAAACCCTAGCAAACCCCCTTACTAATATAACGTTCCTCCATGCACACATCAAGTATTTATAAGCAACTAGAAGTATTTAAATCTATTGCTTGCTTTGTAACAGCCTCTGCCATATAGCTCCAGAGAGACATATATTAAGTCTAACTAGACAAATTTCACATATATTACTCGGCTAAGTCGTTAAAAGCTTGGAGACCAGTATGTCTAAAATTCTCTCCGAGGTAAGGAAGAGCTATGGAGTTATACCTAACTATATTAATGGAGAGTTTAGACCGTCGGCCTCGGCTAGGCTCCTCAAGATCTATAATCCATCCCTTGATGAAGTAATTGGTGAGGTGCCTATATCAATCAGAGACGAGGTTTCTGAGGCTGTTGACACTGCTTATGAGGCTTTTAATAAGTGGAGGGAGATACCTATAACCAAGAGAATCCAGTATCTCTATAGGATCAAAGAGGTTCTTGAGAGATATTCGGAGGATATAGCTAGAGTCATTACGCAGAATCATGGAAAAACTATACATGAGGCTAGAGGTGATATGAGAAGGACCATAGACAATGTTGAAGCCGCGATATCTGCAGCATATACATTGGCTAAAGGCGAGTATATGCAGAACATAGCTGAGGGAATAGATGAGTATATGATTCGAGAGCCGCTTGGGGTATTTATTATAGTAACCCCATTCAACTTCCCAACCATGATCTCGTTCTGGTTCATACCATATGCAATAGTGTTAGGAAACACGGTAGTTGTTAAACCTAGCGAGATAACCCCGGCCCCATTCCACTATATATTAGAGCTCCTACATAGAGAAGCGGTTCTTCCAAAGGGTGTTATAAATGTTGTACATGGTGATGGAAGCGTAGTCGAGGATCTTGTGAAAAATAAGAAGGTGGTTGGAGTAGCCTCTGTTGGTAGTAGCCAGACGGCTGAGAGAATATATAGGCTCGCTGGGGAATACGGGAAGAGAAGTCTGAATGGAGGAGGGGCCAAGAACTTCGTAGTAGTAATGCCAGACGCGGATCTAGATAGGTACATGCCGACAATAATAAGCTCCTTTTTCGGAAACGCCGGGCAGAGGTGTTTAGCAGGCTCCAACCTGGTCCTTGTAGGAGAGATCTATAGTAAGGGGCTCAGGGCATTTGTGGAGAGTGCATCGAAATTGAAGCTGGGCTATGGACTAGATGAGAGCGTCGACATGGGGCCATTGGTTACTAGCAGAGCTAGGGAGAGAGTTATTAACTACATAGAGAAGGGGGTTGAGGAAGGGGCTAAGCTGATCCTGGATGGAAGGGGTGTAAGGGTTAGGGAGTATCCGAGGGGGTACTTCCTAGCCCCAACGATCTTCGAAGGGGTTACACCAGATATGGTGATCGCTAGAGAGGAGATCTTCGGCCCCGTAGCCAGCGTGATAAGAGTTGAAAGCCTTGACGAAGCTATCGAGATGATTAATAAGAGTGAGTATGGCAATGCAGCCGCGATCTTCACTAGAAATCTAGAAGCTGCGAGGAAATTTGTCTCCAGCGTAGAGGCCGGCAATATAGGGGTTAACATAGGGATACCAGCGCCAATAGCATTCTTCCCCTTTGCTGGGAGAAAGAGATCCTTCTATGGCGTATTACACCCGCAGATCGATACGATAGACTTCTTCACAGATAAAAAAGTAGTTATTGTGAGACCATAGAGCCTCTCCTTTTTTAGCCTCCAAACGATATATAGAGAAGGCTTTTGGATTTTCTAAAGGAAGCCGGGATCATTGTGGCCCTCGATACAAGCGATCTATCAGTTATCAGGGATGTTGTCAAGGCAACCTCAAATATCGCGGGTATAACAGGCTATAAGGTGGGGCTTGAAGCAGCAATAACCCACGGGCTGAGAACAGTTGTTAAGACTATAAGGGGTTTATCTAATAAGCCTATAATATATGATCATCAAAAGGCTATGAACGACACGCCACATATTGGTATGGGATTTGCGAGAGTCCTAAGAGATGCTGGTGTAGACGCAGCCATAGGGTTCCCCCATGCAGGTCCGAAGACAATGGTAACGTGGATCGAGGCTCTGAATAATGAGGGAATTATACCAATCATAGGAGGTGAAATGACGCATGAAGCATACCTGAGATCCGAGGGTGGCTATATATGTGATGATGCGCCAGAACGCATATATCTAGAAGCTTCAGAGCTCGGTGTAAGGCACTTCGTTCTCCCAGGCAATAAGGTAGATAGGGCTTTGAGATATGCTGAAATAATAGCTAAGAGGGCTGGGGAACCTGTGTTCCTTCTCCCAGGTGTCAGAATGTATAGCGATTTTACCAGAATATCTGAGGAGATGATCCCCTTATATAGAAATGTGCACCTCATATTTGGGAGGGCCTTATTGCGAGGAGAACCATCTCTAGAGGCTCTAGAAGAAATGGTTAGGAAGATGAGAAGCAATGCCCGTTGATAGAAATATTCTAAAAGGATTCTCCGCGGAACTCTATAGATCCGGTGCCATATCCTTTGGAAGCTATAGACTTAGATCTGGTCGTGTAAGCCCATACTATATAGATCTGAGGATCATCATATCCAGGCCAAGGCTACTAAGGATCTCTGCTGAGCTCATGCTAGATATGATCAAGGGACTAACTCCAAAACCCACTAGTCTTTGCGGAATACCGATGACAGGCGCCGTGCTCGTATCGGCGATCTCAGCGATCGGTGATATACCAGGGACATATATTAGAAAAGAACCATCGATCTACAGGGATCTACTTAAGAAGGCCGCGGCGTCAGGCCTTAGATGCATAGAAGAGCTTAAAGACTTCATAGGAGGGCTTGGAGGAAAGGGCCACGGAGTTTCAAGGCTTGTCGACGGTGTTATAGAGAATGGCGATAGGATCTTGGTAGTGGATGATGTAATCACGACAGGCGAGACCAAGCTAGAAGCGGTAGAGATCCTCGAGGAAGAGGCGAGAAGGAGAGGGGTTTCAATAGATATAGTAGGTATCGCAGTACTCGTAGATAGAGAGGAAGGAGGCGCTAAGGAGCTTGCTAAAAGAGGTCTAAAGGTATACAGGGTTCTAAGCATAAGGGATATAGTGGAGACATTGGTATCTGAGGGACTAATAGAGGGTGATCTAGCGGACGCTATCTACAGATATATAGAGGGTGTATCAGGTGAAAGGTAGGCCTGAGCCTGCGAGGGTTAGGAGGATCTATAGTGAAGGAGATTATAAAACTATAGAGATCGAGGCTAGGGAAGTTGCTAGAGAAGCATACCCCGGCGGTTTTCTAATGCTATGGGTTCCAGGTGTTGACGAGATCCCTCTAGCCATAGCATCTTCCTATGGAGATAGTATCGAGCTCATGATCAGCCCTCCTAGAGGGAAGACTACTAATGCTCTATACAATATGTCCGTAGGAGAGCTAGTAGGGGTTAGAGGACCCTTTGGAAGACCCCTCCCCAATAATGGCTCTAATGCTCTCCTAGTGGGCTCCTCATACGGGATATCCTATCTAAGGTTCTATTTTGAGAGACACAGAGAAAAGGTTAGAAGGGTAATCCTTGTTGATGCCGGGAGAGGTATTCCGTATGTTGGGACTTTCCTTCGTGGCAATGCGGATCTCGTGATCGCTAGAGATGCTGAAGAGCTTTTAAAGGCCTTCTACAGATCCTTGGAGGAGTCGGATCTAGCAATTATATGTGTTGAAGAAGCTATAGGAAGAAGACTAGCGGAAACACTTGTCAGTAAACATGTTAAGGGATACCTATGCGTTGAAAGACCAATAAAATGCGGTCTAGGCCTATGCGGGTCATGCGACATAGGGATCTATAGAACATGTATGGAAGGGATCTTTATAGACGCCTTGTCTCTTATAAATACTGAATACGGCTTCTGGACAAGGGATAAAAGCGGATCTAGAGTACCTATACACAGCTCCGCTGGCGAAGCGCCAGAGCTTCCCTATAGAATCGTTGAACGAGATCCCGAGCTATCTATAGAGATTTCCGGGATCTTGTTCCCAAACCCCCTCATGAACGCCTCAGGATGCGGGCTTTCAGGAAGAATCTTATATAGGTTCGCTCTAGAAGGTGCGGGCGCTGTAGTGACCAAATCTATAGGGCTTGAGCCCAGAAGAGGGTTCAGAGGCCCCGTATTGATCGAGGATCCTAGGTTAATATATATAAATGCCCTGGGGCTTCCGAACCCAGGAGTTGATAGATACATTGCCGAGATAATCGATGCCAAGAGAGCCGGGGTGCCTGTTATTGCCAGCATATTCGGGAGGGATCCTGCAGAGTATGTCGAGGTGGCTAAGAAGATCTATATGGCTGGGGTGGATGCGATAGAGCTAAATATTTCATGTCCCCACACAGAGTTCGAAATGGTTGAGGATATACCGGAGCTCGTGAGGGATGTGGTGAAGAGCGTTAAAAGGGTGGTTAAGATCCCCGTGTTTGTGAAGATCTCAGCAAACTCAGACTATATAGATGTGGTTAGGAAGGCTGTGGAGGGAGGTGTGGATGGGATCACGGCGATTAATACTTTAAGGGGCTACATTTATGATCCGGTATTTAGAAAACCTCTACTAGGTAGTCCGAAAGGATACGGAGGAGTATCAGGGCCCTCTCTGAAGCCCATTGTAAGGAGAGTCATAGCAGATATAAGGGGAGTGACCAGAGTGCCTATAATAGCTGCAGGAGGTATAGATTCTGTGAGGGATATTGTGGAACTATCTATGTTAGGGGCCAAGGGATTCCAGATCTGTAGCGCCATAGCCTATAAAGGCTTTAATATATTTCGAGAGATCCTTAACGATCTCAGAAACTATCTCAGATCGATTGGTGTAAGAAGCCTTGAAGAACTTATAAGGAGCACTAGATCCGTAGGCTAGATATTCCTCAACAGATCCTCGACCTTGTTAAATATCCTCTCAGCGTTTCTCCTAGTCATCATATATATTACATTTTCACTAGCCCCCCAGTCTATGAGCATTCGCAACACCTCATCATATATCTCGAGACTCCTAATCCCCGAGAGATATGGATGCCAAACCTTCTCTGAAGGGGAGTGGGGAGCATGATCAGTCTCTAGGAAGTCTATATGTCCCGAAGCCACTAGCCTTCTCAAAGCATCTACCAGTGTTTTTTCTCTTATAGGGGGGTTCACTTTAAGCACGACGCTTTCAGGAGATCTCATATGATCTGTGTCGAAGATTAGGTGATGAGGCGTTACACCACAAACCACGTTAATGCCTCTCTCCTTAGCCCTTCTAATAAGTAATACAGATTCAGGGGTCGATATATGTACAAAATATATAGTTCCTTTGAAATAAGATCTCTCGGCTAGGAATAGCTGTTGCTTCACACACTCAACCTCAGCCTCGGGGGGTCTAGCGCTGTTCCATGTATAGGGCCTAGATGGATCCCAAAGCTTCTCAGAGAGCATCTCGTATTTCTCGCAGTGGATTGCCAGCACCCCTCTATAGTCTAGATCGGTCAAGACTCTATATATTAAAGACTGCTCTTCAATACCCCTTGCTTCAAGATCCTTCATAGGCGCGGTATATAGCTTCAGCCCGACAACTCTATCGATCTCTTCGTAAGCCCTCACAGCTCTTCTCAACTGCATCTCGCTAGGTGTTGCAGCAACATATAGGAAATAGTGTTGAAGCACCCCTTGCTGATCAGCGGTCCTTATTCTCTTCCTAGCCTCGTCTAGACCCAGTATCGGGGGATCAGTATTGGGCATGTCGAAAATAGCTCCTATGCCCTTGGAAAGGGCCTTTCTGGTCACCCCGTATATGGTTGCTTTATAGCTCTCTCTCCAGTCTCTGCAGTGTATATGGGGATCTATTTTCCAGTACCTCTCATAGGGGGGCTCGCTAGACATCTAAAGACCCCTCTTTCCTAGGAACTAGGTCTGCTATTCTATCAAACTCTACTAGCGTATCGCAGTACTCACACTGCACTGCTCTTAGCTTCTCCATAACTCTGAATCTAGACTTGATGGGTTCTCTAGGTGAGTTGCTTATACACGTTGGGTCGGGGCACCTGAATCTCCCTATTATTTTTTCAGGGACTCTGGGCTTGTACTTCTCAACCATCCAATCCCTTATATAATTCACGGTGATTGTTGGATATACGAGGCATATTATATCAGCCTCTTCATGGGATATATAGTGTCTATATATCTTCACTATATCCTTTCTACCATACCTCCTGCTAGGGACATTATGAAGAACTATTAGAGAGATCTCCGAGTGCTTTATCTTCTCAAGATCTAGCATTCTAAGAACGTTACCAGCTCTCCACGGAGGTATATGATCGATCACAGTGCCCATATCTATCTTCCTAACCAGAAGATGCTCCTCCAAAAGCATCACCCCAGCACAAGGCTTAATAGAGCAACCCTCACATCAATGCCCCACCTAGCTTGGTCGAAGTACCAGGCATTTGGTGTCCCATCTAACTCTGGGGATAGCTCGTCAACCCTTGGTAAGGGGTGCATTATACCTATATCTCTCCTAGCGATCCTCAAGATCTCTGGGGTAACTGTGTAGACCCCTCTTAGCCTCTCATACTCGCTGGGATCTGGGAACCTCTCCTTCTGCAGCCTTGTAACATAGAGAACATCTATGTTCCTCAGTATCTTTGCCAGCGACTCTATCTCCGAGATCTTTTCATACTTTACCCCCCTTTCCTCTAGATAGATCTCCACCTCTCTTCTTATCTGAAGAATCGGTGGGGCTATATAGTAGATCTCTATATCGCTATACAGCGTGAGAGCATAGCTTAGAGACGGCACCGTTCTAGAGAATCTGAGATCCCCTAGGAAACCTATTCTCAAGCCATCTATCGAGCCTCTTTTCCTATGTATAGTATATAGATCTAGTATAGCCTGGGTGGGATGCTCCCTACCGCCATCTCCACCGTTTATCACTGGTACATTGCTGATCTCCGCGGCATATAGAGCTGCACCCTTACTAGGGTGCCTCAGAACTATTAGATCGGCTCCATAGGACTCGATCATTCTTATAGTATCGTGAAGGCTCTCTCCTTTCGCTATTGATGTCATCGAGGGATCCCTTATTCCTATTACATCACATCCAAGGATCCTCGACGCTCTCTCAAAGCTGTGAAAAGTCCTTGTAGAGGGTTCTACAAATATTAGGGCTATAGTCTTTCTTCTCAATAGGTTTCTATATATACTAGGGTTCTCTCTATAGGTATCTGCTGCTCTAAATATAGCTTCTAAATCACCTCGGGACAGATCTTTAGCAGATACGATATCCCTACCCCTTAGCCCCTCGTATCGGAGAGGCTCCGTAAATTGCTCTAACAAAAGCCCACTCTAGATAGTGTTCACAGGTTTAAAAGCTTCAACTGTTATTATGAAAAGTCTTTGATTTAAATGTAGATATTACTTTTTGAGAGCTCTAAAGCATGGGAGAGATGACCTCCCCCGCCCTGAAGAAAGATTCTTCTTCGTTATTATATGATCTCTACAGGCTCTAGAGACTTGATCTTAGCGAAATACTTGATATGATCCCTCAGATCTCCATAAGCAACCACAATATGGTTGCCCAGAGCCCTGTCTATGAGTTCGTCTACCCTACCATCTATCTTTACCTCGATCTGGGTTCTACAAAGATCTTTTCTACCTAGGTCCCCATTCACTATTGTTCCTGTGCCAAAGAATATCTTGTCAAGCTCTTTTCCTCCGAGTCTAGCGAAGGTTACTCTCTCACCTTCTTTCAACCTTCCGCGAATAGCCACCGTTCTGTCTGTTTCGTAGTAGGATAGGAGCGCCGATCTCTTGGGATCTATCATCGATATTGGAACCGTGCAGTGGGAGAAGACAGCTGTATTTCTAGCACTATCTATCCTGGTTAGGTTAGCCATGAACGATGCTTTGCCAGTCATATGATGAATCACTAGTTTAGTTATTATTGCGTCGTGCTCTCCCTCATAGTCCGACGGGATCCCTTCATCACTCAGAAGCGCTACACCCAGGTAGGGTCCCCAGTCTCTTAGCGATATGTCTAACATATCTCTTGCCTCTACAGCAGCGGATGTTATCGAGTATTTCTTTACAATCTCTCTCATTCCCATATATAGCCTTACAGCCTTCTCAAGCTCTTCATCACCTCTCTCAACCTTACCGAAGAGATTCTTCAGCTTCATAACCTTCTCAACAACGGCTTTTCTATCAGCGTTCATCGCTGTATCTAGCATCTCCTCCCACCTGATCTTAACCATGTCAAGCCCGAACCTGTTTCTCAGCTGCTCAGGTGTTCTCTTAATAAGTATCCATGGCTCTTGCTCCCCTATCTGAGCAAATCTAGATCTTGTTAGCATCACGCTAGCTCTCAGCGCGCTGAGGAAAGGAGAGGCCTTCTCGTATATCTCCCCGATCTCTCCATACCCAACTGAGATCTCTATGCCGCTGTTTCTGAGAGCAGCTATAGCCTCCCTTACAGAAGCTAGGGAGTTATGGGCTGGGTGGGCATAGACAAGCAATGGTTTCCTGAGCTCCAAACCGATCCTATAGATCATCCTGTCCGTTCCCCCGCTCCATACAACAACAAGCCCTCCATCCACCCAGTCTCTGTATCTGGATGCCATTTGCTCCGCCTGATCAGCACTCGTTATTAGGGGCGTGAACTCCAGTACCTCTCTTAGCGGGTGGAGGGTTTTTCTAACCTCCTCGTACATCTCCTCGGCAAATCTCCTCTGGATATCGGATAGAGGTGATGCTAATGTGAAGACGGCTATCCTCACACGATCCACCAATATGTATACTATATGGACTATATATAGCTTTATAAACCAGCTTCTCTAAAATACATGGATAGAGAAATCCGCGGGATACGGTATGTCTATAAGGATCTATGATCTTAATCAGTATAGGTTTAGACCTCATTACAGCCCAGAATGGGGATCTGGAGGGGTTTTTGGGCTAAGGTATCACAGGGGGTTTCTCTACTACATGCTATCCTTCGACGCTAGAGCACATTTTATTTCTAGGGATTTCTACAAACAATACGATCTCAGCCTCGTAGGCCCTCCCCCAAGATCTGGTGGAGATACTTATAACGCCTCAGACGCTATTGATAACAAGATATTCTTTGGCGGATGGGTGCATGCGCCCGTCAAGTATATTGCGGGCGAGAGAAGGCTGGACTTCAGCTCTAAGTACTCACATATACACTACTTCGACACAGACAATCTCGAGGTTAGAATTCTGTGGAAGGAGAATGCGGGCGACAAGGATTCATGGGTTGGTGAGGTATCTAACATACTCTATGATCCCGTCGAGCAGAGGCTCCTAGTATCTAGGGCCGACGGCTCTAAGAACCTTGGCGTATACTCCGTAGGGCTCGAAGGCGGATCTGCTAGGCTAAACGATAAGCCCAGCCTCAAGGGAGCCCTTCTAGGGGACCAAGCATGCTTCGATATCTCTGAGGGGTTCGAGGGCTTTAAAGGGCTTCAATGTCTGGATCTTGTTAATGGAAGGTGGACATACAGGATCCCAAGTGATAGGGCAAAGATCTCTATAGATGGGGCGGGGCCCAAGAAGGCAGGTGTCGGCCAAGTAGTATCGTTCTACGGAAGGATCTTCGTGTTCGTTAGAGGAGGCTATATAGTGTGGGAACCGTGGGAAAAAGAGGGCGAAGATCTTTACTTCATAAGGCTCTTCGACCTACCCCCAACAGACTATGGTCCTTTGAGAACATCCTATATACCTCTTGCCGGAGGTGTTTTGGTGCCCTTCAACTCATACACACACGGTATTTTGAGACCCAAAGAAGAGTGGAGGATCTTAGCCAGGAGTTTTAACAGCCCACCAGCACCGACCCTCCTGTTACACTTTATACCGCCCATGATCAGGATCCTATGCCCGTTAGGGGCGAGAGTCACATCACTAGAAAGCTTGGGAGAGAAGGTGATCCTAGGCGTTAATACAGCTCCAAACATGGGTGGAGAGGATGCAACACCCCTAGATCTCGGTGAGAAGAGCCTTCTAATCATGGATACCGATACCCTGCTAAGAGGATGTAGATCAAGTATTGTTATAAGAGTCAAGGGGAGCGATGTGAAGCAAGAGAGATGGGGAGGTATACCCCTTATGTCTGTTAAGAGAAGTACCATGAACATATACTCCAGTAAGACGAACACGCTGAAGATCTATGAGTATGACGCCTCCCTACCCCCAAACTTTTTAGGTGTTGAGAGTCATAGAATCAATGTTGGCAAAAACACTATTGATCTCAGCTCATACAGAAGCATTGTGTCGTTAGAGCTCAATGAAACAGATGAAAAATCGATCATATATATAGCAATAGATCCTACGTAGATCTTTTCGATCGTTAAAAAGCTGAACAAACCTCGTCTTTCAAGACGGAGTAGTGCCAGCTTTTAAACTTCTAACCGTAATTTGTTGGGGGTCGGGGTGTCCTCCGTGGATGAATGTGCTGGAAGGATGACCCAAGGGGGGACGATTCCCCGATCCTTACTCATGGATAGGCACCCGACCCCCCTCCAAACCCTAAGAGAGGAGATAGAGGAGAGGCTTAGCGAAAACTGGAGAGATGTTAGACAGAGATGTTAGGCTAAGACTGCTACCTACAGAAAACGAGCATGAGAGCCTAATGGGCATTGGATTAACCTGTGCTAGGCTATTCAATGAGCTTAACTATGAGAAGAGGCAGGCGTTCTTCAAGGGAGAGCTAACACCTGAGAAGTGCTATGAGATTGACAGCAAGTACTATTACAAGTACAATGAGGTTCTAGGCGTTAATGCTCAAGCCGTTATACAGAAGAATGATGAGGCTTGGAGCACGTTCTTCAAGCAACTGGATCTGAAGAAACAGGGTAGATTACCACCACATATCAGGAAGGTCTCTCCACCAGGCTATTGGAAGGACAGGCTTACAGGTGAGAAAGAGATACATATATTCGTTAGAAGTGATAGATACTATCTAGAGCCTATAAACGAGGGTGAAGGCTACCTTGTTCTAGTAGATTTCGGTCTGAGGATAAGATATGCTGGCAGGATCAGGTGGGAGGGTAAGCAGGGTAGGCTTGAGATCATATATGAGTCTGGTAGGTGGCAGGCATACATACCTATAGAGGTTGGTGTTGAGCCTCCTAAGTCTAACAGGAGGGGCTATGTCAAGCCTAACTATAGAGATAAAAAGGGTAGGGTTACAAACCCTAGATCTATCAAGCAAAGAGATCCCATTAGTGATAAGGAGGCTTTCATGGATATGGGTCTTAATAACCTATTCGCTGTAGTAACTACAAATGGATCAGCTTTGCTCGTTAAGGGCGGATCTATCAGGTCTGAGTATTATTGGTGAAAGAGGGAGGTTGCAACATACCAGGCTGTAGGGGATCTGCTGAAGAACGTTGGGCTCCCAAAGTGGGTAGAATACCATGAGAAGTACCTTGAGGCGATATACACTAGGGATGAGAGGCTAAGACACCTATATATAACAGCTACTAGGCTTCTAGCATATGAGCTGTATAGCAGGGGTGTTAGGAGGTTATACATTGGATATCCATATATGCTTTCACAGGATAATGGCAATGAGTATAACACTAACATATGGTGGTTCAGGAAGATAGTTCTTTGGATCGTGAATATATTCAGAGAGTACGGCATAGAAGTTGAGATAGTCCCAGAGGATTACACTAGCAAGGAGTGCTCTATATGCAAAGCAAAACACAAGAACGGGAGGATATATAGAGGCTATACGTGTGTAGAAAGACTGGGAAGAAGATCAATGCTGACATAAACGCTGCGCTGAACATAGCGAGAAGGCTGGGACACAGAATAAGGATATCTAGGAAGATAGAGAGCTATTTGGTAACACATAATGGTGTCAAGCCATTAAACCCTCTCCAGGGGGCTAACACCCGAGACCCCAGCATAGAAACCCCGCCCCTTTAGAGCGGGGAGGGTGTCATAGCAATATAAAATAGATGGGCAAACCTCGTCCTATAGAGTTGGAAGGATGCCACACCGCATTAATATATAAAAGCGTTATTAAACAGCCTTTCTGAAACTGTTTTTGGTTTCATATAGGTTTATAAGGTTTGGTAGAAAGTTCTCTGTGGATCCTCGTGATACGGGTAGAGGTGGAGAACCAAGCGAGGCTCATGTGGATCCGAGAGGTATAGGAGAACCAAAATGCGGGTTTTCCCATAGCAATGATCCTGGGAAGCGATGAAGACGGATCTGTGGGTCGGGGTCACCCCCGAGTGGGAGGAGCTTGGTGATACGGATCTCGATGAAAAGGGATCCTGAGGCTTTGAAGCCAGGGAAGAGGGCTTGATCAAAGATGTCAAGCCCAATGAAACCCAAACCCTGGATATCTGTACCATACCCTAGAATATTTTGAAGGAGTATATTTCGAAGGAGTAAAAACATACTTATTAATCTCTCCTTTAAGAGCAAATGATTGGGAATGAGTGGTGGGGATCACAGGATCTAATACAGGATCGACGCTTAGAGATCTTCCAAAGGTGGTAGTTTTTGGAGATTGGGATGCCGATGGGATCGTGGCTTCAGCTGTTATAGCTAGTTCCCAGAGGTATGGAGGCGTGTACCCAGTTCATGGCGAGGCCTTGATAGAGCTAGAGCCTGCAGAGCCTTATAGGCTATCTCTCAGGTTTTCCGAGATCCCTTGCTATGATGTTGTGGTGGTTCTAGATATACCCATAATAGAGGCTATGCTCGATAGGATCGAGGACTATAGGAGGAGATGTGGATCTACGAGGATCATATATATAGATCATCACATATCTTCCCATGAGCACATAGAGACTCTCTATGGAGTTGTTGATGAGCCTCTCATAGGATATGTGCCCGCTTCAAGAATAGCCCTTGACAGGGTATTGGCTACTGGGTATAATCCAGGGGAAAGGCTTAGATCGTTTGTAGACGCTGTAGATCTGATGGACCGAGGTGCAAGAGTTCCTAAAGAAATGCATAGCCTGCTAAAAACAGTTTCAAGTATATCTAAGGCTCTGACATATAAGAGAGATGCCAGCCTGTGGAAGAGAACCGTGGAATGGATCTCCTCTCCAGTTCCGCTTCAGCATCCACTTATCAGTGAGGTTATGGAGGAGATAATGAGGATCGCTGAAGAGGCTGAGAAGAGGATTAGGGAAGAGGCTAACATGCTTGCCATATCTTCACAAAAGCTCGGGATCTTCAGGTATGTGGATGCAAGGAAGAAGTGGAGGGAGAGGGGGGCTAGCGCGTTAGCTTCAACCCTCTATAGGAGGTTGAGAGCCCCTGTTATTCTCTGTGTTAGGAGTAGGGAGGAGGATTATCTACTTCTAATAGTTAAATATCCTAGGGTAGCATATAGAGTTATAAAGATCCTGAAGGAGGAGGGGATTGCTGTGAGCATAGGTGGGCACGCATCTCTCGGGATAGCTAAGATCCATTCAAGGGATCTGGAGAGGGCGTTAGACACCTTGAGGAGTAGATCTTATAGCCTCTGAGCACTATTAAGAATAATATATAGAGCCTAAAATGAATCATATACATGGTAGGGCCATGTTATTTGAAACCCTTGCAGAGGTGTTTGAAAGGCTCGAGACTACTAGTAGCAGGCTCCAGCTAACTGCTATACTCTCGGATCTTTTTAAGAAGGCAGATCCTGAGGATATAGATAAGGTGGTCTACCTAGTCCAGGGCGAGCTATGGCCCCAGTGGAGGGGCGAGCCGGAGTTAGGTGTTGGAGAGAAGCTTCTGATCAAGACCCTCTCACTCGCTCTCTCGATCCCCGAGGCAGAGGTTGAGAGGCTTTATAAGAGGCAAGGGGATCTAGGGAAGGTTGCTGAGCATCTCAAGGCTGTGAAGAAATCCCAGAGCGGGGGTTTAACAGCCTATATGGGTAAGCAGGCTAGGAAGCTAAGTGTCTCTGAGGTCTATAACTCCCTTGCTAAGGTTGCTAGGCTTGTTGGTGAGGGATCTAGGGATCTTAAGATAAAGATCCTGGTATCTCTTCTCCAAGACGCCTCTCCTAGAGAGGCTAAATACATTGTTAGGCTTGTTGAGGGTAATCTCAGGCTCGGTGTAGGCGACGCAACTATAATGGATGCCCTGGCAATAGCCTTTGGCGGAAGCGACGCCATGAGGACCGTTATCGAGAGGGCGTATAATCTAAGAGCAGATCTAGGCAACATAGCCTCTATCCTGGCCAGAGGTGGTATCGAGGCTCTCAAGGAGTTGAAGCCTGAGGTTGGGATACCGATCAGACCCATGCTAGCCGAGAGACTCGATAACGCGAGGGAGATCCTCGAGAAGGTTGGCGGAAGAGCTATTGCTGAGTATAAGTACGATGGCGAGAGGGCCCAGATCCATAAGAGGGAGGACCAGGTATATATATTCTCGAGAAGGCTCGAGAATATCACCCATCAATATCCCGACGTAGTTGATATGGTTAAAAAACATGTAAAGGCTAGAAAGGCTATTGTGGAGGGGGAGATAGTAGCGGTAGATCCCGAAACCGGGGATATGAGACCATTCCAAGAGCTCATGCATAGGAAGAGGAAGCATGATATAGGCGATATAGCTAAAAAATACCCGGTAATTGTGAGACTATTCGACGCCCTCTACGTAGATGGACAAGATCTTACAGGAGCGCCTCTACCCCAGAGAAGGGAGATTCTTGAGAAGATCATAGAGCAGAGTCAGGGCTTCTCCATAGCAAGCTACATAGTTACAGAGGATCCAGAGGAGCTCGATAAATTCTTCTTGAAAGCCCTAGAGGATGGATGCGAGGGCGTCGTGGTTAAGGCAATGCATCAGAAGGCTATATACCAGGCAGGTGCTAGGGGCTGGCTCTGGATCAAATATAAGAGGGACTATAAGAGCGAGATGATAGACAGCGTAGACCTTGTTGTTGTAGGGGCATTCTATGGCAGGGGCAGAAGGGCAGGTCTCTTCGGAACCGTTCTTCTAGCAGCTTACGACCCCCAGGGAGACGTATTCAAGACTGTATGTAAGGTTGGTACGGGGTTTACGGATCAGGATCTCGCTGAGATGAATAAGATGTTCCAACCGTTGATCATTAAGCATAGACACCCGAGAGTGGTCTCCGATATAGAGCCCGATGTCTGGTTGGTCCCACAACTGGTAATGGAAGTTATAGGGGCCGAGCTAACTCTCTCACCCCTACACACCTGCTGCAAGGATGCTGTGAGGAAGGGCGCTGGGGTCTCTATAAGGTTTCCAAGGTTCATTAGGTGGAGACCTGATAAGAGGGCTGAAGACGCCACTACCGAGAAGGAGCTTCTAGAGATGTATTTGAGGCAGCTGAAGAAGATCTCTGAAGAGGCTGTGGAACAGCCTTAATGACCTCTCCCCGCCTTGAAGGACGGGGTTTCCTATTGCCTGGTCTCAGGTGTTAATTCTAAGACTATAAATTCTTCTCCTTAGAATTTATAATATGTGGGGTCTACATGCCGAGGGAAGATCTTCTCAGGAGAATCTCTAGTGCCCCTCTTCTGCAGGTTGCCCTTGATATAGTGGATCTAGACCTCGCTGTGAAAATCTCTAGAGAAGCATCCAAAATAGGTTTTGACATAGTAGAGGTTGGGACCCCCCTTCTAAAGTTGTATGGGTCAACAGCGATCTCCAGGATCAAGGCGCATGCAGAGAACTCAATAGTTATGGTAGACACAAAAACAGCAGATGCAGGAGGCATGGAGGCAGAGATTGTTGCAAGAGCTGGTGGAGACGCTATGAGTGTCCTCGCACTATCTAGTGATGAGGTTATACAGGAAACGATATCGAGGGGCAGGGATCTGGGGGTATCGACATGGGTAGATCTGATCCACGTTCAGGAACCTCTGAGAAGGGCTGAGGAGCTCAGAAAATTTGAACCAGATATAGTGATAATGCACATAGGAGTCGATGTTCAGAGGAGAAGGGGCATATCAGTAGATGCACTAGAAAGAGATATAAAAGAAGCTGTGGAGAGAGGCTTCAAAATAGCAGTAGCAGGCGGCATAAAGGGGGAGACCATAAAGAAAATGGCCAGAATAGGGGCATCAATAATAATAATCGGGGGCTGGATAACCAGACACCACGACCCAGTAGAGAGAATGAAAGAATCCATAAAGATCCTAAGGGGATAGCGCCATCTTAGGGAGGTTTGGGTTTCATTGGGCTTGACATCTTTGATCAAGCCCTCTTCCCTGGCTTCAAAGCCTCAGGATCCCTTTTCATCGAGATCCGTGTCACCAAGCTCCTCCCACTCGGGGTGACCCCGACCCGCAGCTCCACCTTCATAGTTTCCTCCTGCTCATAGCTGTGGGGAAACTCCCGCATCCTGGCTCTCCTCCTCTTCCCTCCTTCTGGATATCTTCTAGTGTTTATCGATGCTACCTTCTGCCTACCCATTTTTAGACTGTATCTAAGGCATTCAAAAACCTGCTCCTCTCAGGTCTCCACAACAAACCCGCATCTGGGACACTCCCTAGATGTATTCCTTGGATCCACATAAGCCGTTAATGCCACCTCTGACACTCTTCTATGTATGCCTCTCCATGGTGTTCTAGCGTTCCTCTTCCTCCTAACCTTCTCAGCCCTTCTCCTACTAACAAGATCCTCCTTATCAAGATCCTCGAAAACATGAATAGTGTTTGGTAATATTTTTCTCAAACCTGCTACCAGCTTATTAACGAAATCCCTCTCCCTGGTCACGTACTTCTTATAGAGATCCCTTTTATTCTTTCTCTGTATTATAGCCTTTTTCCCTTCATACACGATCTTTATGCTCTGATGAGACCCGAGATCAGATTTATAAAGCCTATCGATGGCTCGTAGCCATTCAATGATAGCTCATTGCTACCCATCCGATAACCTTCTTAACCTCGATCTGCTTAGAGCTTTTAAACAGTATTATTACCCTGTCATCCTTGATTATAACCTCACCAACACCCCATCCCCGACCTTTTTCTCAAACCACGTTGATCTCCACGATACATAGAGGTATTCTTCTGGTCTCAGAGTTATCCTAGGGTTTTTGATTAATAGTCTATCTTCATAAGTGTTGGTTAGCTTTCCACCCCTTCTAACAAGCTCTGGGAAGCGGTATCTCCACTCAATATTATTAGATCAGATCTAAGCTGTCTGGGAGCCCCAACATACCGTGTCACAAGCTCTGAGGCCCTCCCATCCCTAATAGGCACTCTATATGCCCTCACAAGCTCAAGAGCCTTCAGCAAGCCTCACCGCGTACAGAGCATCAGCTTCCATAGCCCACTCAAGAAACTTGACATAGAAGCTTATAAATCAATATGAAACTCAAAACAGCTTCGAAACGATTTTTTCAATTTTATAATTACTTGTGTTACTCGCCTACTTGATGCTCTCGAGATGCTATGATGATCAATGCTCTTGAAACCAATGACTCTATGAGGGCTATGCCCAGAAGGACTTCGGGGTTTCAAGTCTAGATAGGAGCCCCTTTCCGCTGGGCTCAACAACCATCTATGAGCCCGTAGGGATCTCGAGATCTCTGTGGTGAAGATTAAAGTCACATGATGGTTGCTGGGAAATAATAAAACTAGGTGGATCAGGAAACACAGCATATCCAAAGAAAAAACAGCAATTATCAATGACCATTGAGGGATAAACAGATACAGCTATATACCTCTAAGTTTCACTGAGACATGGGTTAAAAGCTCTCTATTGATATCTGTGCTTCAGATCTATCTATGTTTTACTAGATCCCTGCCCACTTATACATGCACAGATCTCGTCCTCTAAGATCCGCGAGCGCTATAAACTATATAAGAGGCGCTGGAAATATAGCTTAAGGTCGAATCCATGGGCGAGGGAGGGGTAACTAGGAGATCTTTTCTAAAGATTGTTGGCGGTGTGGTTATAGCTGCAGGAGTTGGATTAGGTGTCATCTACTATCTTTCAAGAGGATCACAAACTCCGACCACTGTGAGAGGTATAGCGACAACGACAATTACAACCCCCACCTCCAGCCCCACTTCAACCCCTGTTGGACCTGCTAGAGGCGGGGAGCTGAGGATAGAACTTATATCTGAAATAGTTAGGCTGGATCCTCATGCCTCCACGGCTGCCGTTGATAGGCAGGTGTATCAGGCTATCTATGATCACTTCTTGGATCTAGATGAAAAGGGTAATGTAG
>JAVVGE010000026.1:0-22552 GCA_032249255.1 Desulfurococcales archaeon
GGCTTGAAGAGCCTTTCATTGTGCTTGCAACCCAGAACCCTGTGGAATCGGAGGGTGTATTCCCCCTTCCAGGATCCCAGCTAGATAGGTTTCTAGTGAAAATAGAGAGCTCTTATCCGAGCACTAAAGGACTGATCGAGGTTGTTAAGAAGATAGATGCTATTGAGGAAGCTTATTACCGCTTAAAGCCCGTCCTCTCCAGGGAGGAGATCTTAGACGCTATTAACTCGGCATCCAGGGTTGATGTTGATGATTCTATATATGATTATATAGTTAGGATCATAGAGGCTACTAGAAGACATAGAATGCTTCTAATGGGTGTATCCCCAAGAGCTGGAATAGCACTTGCAAGACTTGCAAAGGCGTGGGCCTACCTAGATGGCAGGAGATACGTGATCCCTGACGACGTAAAGGCTGTTGTGATCCCTGTTCTCAGGCATAGATTGATCTTCAAGCCAGAGTATGAAATAGAGAATGCAGATCCTGTAGCAACAATAAAGGAGATTATAGCTGGTGTTGAGGTGCCCAAACCATGAGGCTCATGACCATCCTAGCGATCTCAGTAGCTCTCACCCTAGCACTTATATTTCCCCACACATATTCCCAGGCAATTGATAACACAACATATCAAGGCTATGATGTAAGCATATATCTCGGCATGCATACTATTAACTTCACAGCAATAGTAGGATCTGGCATAGAAGGGTCTAGAGGGTCTATATGGCCTGGAGGATCTAATGTATCGAGGATCCTGGAGGCTATAAAGGATATAAGCATGGGCTGTGACACGCTTTCATGCATAGCAGCGAATAGAACTGCTAGAGCTTCTATTGAGCAGAGCCTCAGAGAGCTTGAGAGAACAGGGTACATAGATCCAGGTGCTGTTGATGAGATAATTAGAAGCATAGATCAGATCTCCATAAGTGATGAAAGCCTAAGAAGACTCCTCAGCAATCCGGAGATAACGCAGCTAATATCCAACATATTTGCAGAGAACTCTCCACTAGGGGTTCTAGGGGTGCTTGACAGCCTTTTCAGAGGAGGTAGAATATCGCTAAACGAGTATATAGCCGCTCTCGAGTTCCTCAAGAGAATCTCGCTTAGCCAGGGCCTCCAAGGAGAAGCCCTCACTATTGATAGGATACAGCTTGAGATTATAAGGAATCTCATATTATCCAGAACAGCTGAGGGGCTTGTTAGGGGGCTTGCAAACATACTCGTGTCTTCCAACGTCTCGCCTCAGCAGATCCAGCAACAGCAGATAAGTAGCAGGAGTAGCCTCTATCCCGGCTACCAGCGATATCCCATATACCTACCTATGCCAACAGGGTCTCTTGACAGCGACCAGCTCTATATAGTTATAGCCATAGTAGGTGTTTCAATATTAGCTACTATCGTCGTGATGAGGCTTTCAAGGAAGCTTCTGAAGATAAGAGCCTTGAAAGACTTGGAGATGAAGATCAAGACCTCTCTGAAGGGTTATAGCGGCGTTGTTGGGATCTATTGGAAGGCAGTTGAGTTTGTCTCTAGAAGAGTTCCTAGAGATAAGAGCGAGACGCATAGAGAGTATCTAAATAAGGTAAGGAGGTTAATGGGCTCTCGAAGATCTTTTGAAGATCTCACTGAAATATATGAAAGTGTTAGATATGCACACGAGCCTGAGGATAAGTTCTATGAAAGGGCTCTAAAGGATTATAAGGAGTTGAGTAGTGGTGAGAGCAACTAGAATAGTTCTTGAGATCTTGCCGAGGATCTCTGTGCTCATTATACTCACCCCTATATTGATAAATATAAATCTATATGCAATCTTAATAACGAGGATCCCCTTATTAATATCTAGAGGAGCTCTCGATATAGCTTCATACCCCCTTCTAATATTTGTATCGATATTAAGCGGTCTACTAACCCTAGTGTATCCATCCCCATCAATACTCACCCTAACCATTTTCTTCATGGTCCTAGCAGATCCTAGGTTTGTCCTCGCTCTTGGCATCTACACGGTAATTGTGATATTCTTCATAGTACTTATATCAGATGCTATTAGAAACATATATAGAAAGTTAGAAGGCTCCCCTGTAGTAGATATAAGGAGCGCTTTGAGAGACACTATACTAGGCTCCTTAGCTCTTTTCCTAGTCACTATAGTCTCTCCACTGATCGTTTCTCTCTTAGTGGCGTCATATATATTCTCCTTCAAGCTCCATACCCAGAGCCCTTATCTAGCTCCCATAGTGTCTTTCCTAAATAATAACCCAGCGGGTTCCATAGTCATGACCTCAATATTGCTTGCTGTCTTCTATATTCTCTCAAGGTATGCTATCGAGATCTCTAT
Organism: Desulfurococcales archaeon; assembly: GCA_032249255.1. Classification (GTDB taxonomy): domain Archaea; phylum Thermoproteota; class Thermoprotei_A; order Sulfolobales; family AG1; genus AG1. The sequence continues at coordinate 2,333 of JAVVGE010000026.1, forward strand.
ATTATACACTATGCCAAACCCGAGGATCGCTTTGACAGAGCTCTCCAGCGTCGCTAATATCTCATGGATAAAACCCTCCCTAGGCTTTCTAAGAGGCTTCATAGTCTCAGCCATAATAACACCCCCTATATATTACATGTTCCGTGGATTCCTAGCCTCTCTAGCACCTTACCCAAGCGAATCGATGGATCTTGTGAGGAGCGTTCTCTTCAGTCTCGTGGGAATAGCTCTCTTCGCCATCATATGGTCTATAGTCTCCAGAGGACTATTTACTGAAGAGAGAGAGCCCGGTATAAAGGGAGTAATATATCTCGTAACCATTATTGCATTGATATATACCTTATCAATGACTCTAGACATGTCTCCCTGGAGCTCCCAGTCTCAGAATAGTCTCGACAGCTTCCTAGCCCCTGTAGCACAATACTATAAAGATCTATGGATCATGGCTGAGCTATTGATAAGAGCTATGGGCGGCGCTCCCTGAGCGTGGATAGAAATGAAGAAAAATACCGCTAGATCCCTCGAATCTCTGGTAGGAGGAGTCACGATCCTCACTCTGCTTTTGATAGGCCTTATCTCGATACTGGAACTAGGACCGCCACAGATCATGATTTACACAGGAGCAACGCCATTCAATACAGGTCTTCTAGGGACTAGCGATATATATGCTGAGACAAAGTCCATATACCCAAACTCTTTCGTGGTCACCGATTGGAGCAAGCCTCCTCTTCTTACAGATAAGTGCGAGGTCGTTGTACTAATATCCATATCGCCCGAGATCCCCTATAGCGATAGCGAAGCGGGGATGATAGCCGATTTCATCTCCAGGTGCTCCGAAAAAGGAGTTCTAGTTGCTGATGAGAGTGGCAATTCTAATAAGCTGCTATATCTCTTAGGATCTTCTGTGAGGGTACTCGGCAACAAGGTGCTAGATGTGTCGTCCAGGCTCCCATACCCTGTAGCGATTTTCAACACATCCTGGGGATACGGGGATGAGCTTACTCTAGATATAGCATCAAGCCTATCTATAGAGGATCCCAAGGATCATTATATAGCGCTGTCGGGCTATATACCAGCAGCTTATCTAGCCAACCAATTTGGGGAGATCGGGGACAGGGTTTTCTTTGATGTTCCAATCGCCTATGAGGATACATATGGAAACACAAAGATCTTTGTAATAGGCGATGGCTCCCTCTTTCTCAATCAGATCATGAGGAGTAGTTATAAGGAGAAGTATCTAACCCTCTACACTGAGGCACTGGATAATCTATGTAGACATAGATCCGAGTGCTACGTAATATTCGATGCAACAAAATATATCGGTGGAGACCCAGTATCAATCATTATGAGGGGCGTTAATCCATCGCTTCTAGTAACGCCAGAGTTTATAGCAGCTGCTATAGCAAGGATAATACACCCAGCCACATGGCTTCCACCTGCAGTATCGTGGATAGACAGTGTTATTCAGAGACTGGTCTCGATATCTAACCTAGCTAGGGTTCTTGTCATAAGTACATCAGTTCTAATAATATCTCTAGCCCTTCTTTCAAAGACCCCTACTAGAAGGACTGATGATCCGATAGGGTATAAAGAGAATATATCCATAGCGTTTGAGGGCAGGATCTCGGATCTAGTTAGAAAACCCTCGCTAACTAGAAGAGATTTTCAGGATCTATACAAAGCGATCAACGAGATAGTATATAGATGGATCGATACTAAACTAGAATCAAATGAGTGCTCAGAAAAATTAGCTAGTAAAGGAGCTGATCCTACCAAGGCAAAGATCTTCTGTAAATATATGAAGAAAATGGGTAGAAGAGCTAACTTCGAAACGATCTATCCACCTATAGTGAGATGGGAGAAAGCTATTAAAAAGGCTCTAAAGCTCTATGAAGAGATCAGCTCGTCAATTGATCTCAACTCTCTTTCAACGCCATAGTAGATCATTAAGAGCCGGACCCCACCTTCGATATCTATATTAAATGAAACATTTAACCAAAGCATTAACCCCTATCCTCGAAATCTACTGGTACTCGTCATTACTTATTATATCAATAGGGCATACAGATATATATCCCACTCTAAAGGACTAGGTTTGCTCCTTTATTTTATATCACCCACATATATCGATCGATAGGTATAGAAATCTCAACCCTGATTCTATAGTGGATCATCACTATATGATTGGAAAGCCTTTACTCCTATGTGGAATGTGTAGTCGAGGAATGTAATGATCTAGAAGATTATTATAAGAGGATATAGGATGTTAAAGTTATAACTAAGGAAGCAATGCTATTAGAGGTGATCTATTACGGAGCTGAAAGATAGGATCCTTGAGAGTAAATTAAGGAGGTTAGCAAACTTACTCGAGGAGTTATCGTTAAGAGGTTTGATCCTCGCTAGTGAGTCTATGAATAGATGGTTAGTTGGGAAGAGCCTATCTTCTATAACCTTTATAGGGCGTGATGCAGTTAGGATCTATGTACCGGTTTTGGAATATACTAGGGCTGTGGATCACCTTTCCGGAATTAGATCTGTTGATGTTATTGCTTATCAAAGATACCCCGTGGATGTGCCTGAGGGTTTCAAAGTGTTTAGCGGAAGTATTGAGGATCTTGTTAGGAAAGAGATTAGTGTAAGAGGTGCTTTAGGTTGCGATCTATCTCTCCTAGGGAGAACAATGCTTAATATCCTTACTGGGAAGTGTATAGACGTCTCGGAGGAACTTTGGAGGATCAGGTCGTCGAAGTCAGATAGCGAGATCGAGGCTATATCCAGGGCTGCCGAGATAGCCTCGAAAGCTTATCTAGATATTGTAAAGATAGTCTCTGGAGGCATATCTGAAAGAGACCTAGCTGGTGAGATTGACAGGGCTTTAAGGAGGCATGGTTCAGAGGGGTACGCATTTCCAACAATAGTCGCTTCGGGGCCTAATGCTTCCTATCCTCACGCCGAGCCCGGTGATAAAATTATATCCCCAAGCGAGGCTGTAGTTATAGATATGGGGGCTATATACTCAGGATATGTATCTGATATGACAAGAATGTTATTGGGCAAGAACTCGGATCAAGAGGTTAGAAGAGCTCTAGAAGCTGTGGAAGAAGCGCTCAACAATTCTATTGAGAGGATAGCGGTGGGGGCGAAGGCCTCGGATATAGATGAGGCTGCTAGAAACACGATCAATAGGATGGGTTACGGAAAATACTATATACACTCTACAGGACACGGGGTTGGGGTAGAGGTACATGAGCAACCAATAATATCAAGATCTTCTCAAGCGATAATTGAAAAGGGATCTGTAATAACTGTAGAGCCGGGAATCTATATACCTGGCAGACTGGGAGTCAGGATCGAGGAGCTAGTCCTCGTCGAAGAGAAGGGGGTCTCTATATTAACCAAAGCACCAAGAGTAATAATATTCTAACCTAATAGAATACTACAATATTCTATAGAGATGATGTTGAAAAAGCAAAGGCTTTTAGAGAGGTTTAGGAAGGATATGAAGTGCCAGTACTTATGGTAGATCCAAGAACACTTCTAAGATATGCCTAATACATAAAGCAACAAAGAGTATGGGAAGGATAGGATAGGGATCTGTAGCAAAGAAGGCGAGAAGTGGTATAGAGAGGTAGTAGCATTATTAAATATCTATCTGAGGGGGCTTTGAAGTCCTTTATGAGGGCAATGTCCAGAAGGGCTTCGGGGTCCCAATCCTAGATGGGAGCACAGTGCCGCTGGGCTCCACAGCCCTTCCGAGAAGCCTCCCGGGGCGTATAGCCCGGGAGGTGGAGTGGGAGGAAGCCTCTGATAGCCACGGAGATCAAAATCCTGTGGATCAAGAAGCAAAGCATTCCAAAACAAAAGAAAGCCAACAACCATCAATAACTATCGATGAACATGCGGATTATTTCTTGGCTGTACTGTGAAATGGGACTATTTTTCTTATGAGAAAAATGGTCCATAGCTTTTATTTTATTTAGCTTTTGACTTCTCCTCATCTTTTGATGCTAGGGGGAATGTATTCCTTAGTCTTTTTTCAGCAAGTATGTATGCCTCCTCCAATATTTCTCTAGCTTCCTGGCTCGCTTGAGGCGTGTATAGTGCTGATGATGGTATATATTCTCCATGTTCCGATATGATTTCTTTTAGACCGCTCTCTATCATCTGAACCTCAAGCTCCATGCTGGGCATAAGGCCCTTGAAAATTCCTCTGATCTCTCTTAGTACCGCTACCGCGGGTCCTAACGATTCTATCGCTTGTCCAAGGGCTAGGTAGTTCTCTATTTTTAACAGTATCCCCTCCACTATGTACCTCACAGCTGTCATGTGCCTAAGCACTGATCTTATTTGGCTTACTTCTCCAGCAACTATTTTGGCTCTCATATCATCCCCCATAGAGGTTAATTCTACTACATTGTTGAAGAGCTGTTTCTCCCTTTCCTCTAATCTAGATATATACATATCTATTCTAGATAATAGGTTTCTTAACATGATCAGAACAGCCTCTGCTCTCTCCTTCTTTTTCTTATCGATCCCCCTAGATCCGGAGCCTAGTACCCCACCGCTTAGAAGTCCCATGATGCTTCATCCTAAATAGAGTGGTTGCTATGTGACCCTTATATAGCCTAGGGCTCTTAAGCAATCTACTTAGTGATTATACTTAAATTTATAAGTTCTCTATCTATATCCATATCCGATGATGAGGTGGAATCTTAGTGCGCATGATATATAGGGGCTTTAGGGTTACTGTGACTATGGGGGTTCCTGGGGCTGTGACCCTGAATGAGGGCTATGCCCAGGAGGGATGATCTGCCATAGAATTGAAAGCAGAATTGAAAGAAGGGTGGGTGATATGAAGACCATATATACGAGGGATCTGCTGAGAATCGGTGTGGATGGGGGTAGATATAGGATCTGTGGTTGGGTCGACAGGGTTAGGGATCTGGGGAGGATTAAATTTGCAATATTAAGGGATAGGGAGGGAACTATACAGATCGTTGGGAAAGCAGGAGAGACTTCTGAAGATGTGTTGAAGACTATAGCAGAACTGGATAGGGAAGACGTCGTGTGTGTAAGTGGGGTTTTCAGAAGAAATCCCCAGGCCCCGGGAGGAGGTGAGATAGTTGCTGAGAAGATAGATCTCATATCTAAGGTGGTTGAGCCAGCACCAATAGAGGTTGGAGGCTCTTTCCAATCAGACCTATCCACTAGGCTCAGGTGGAGATGGCTAGATGTTAGAAACCCCAGGGTGCTCGGAATATTCATATTAGAGGCTGAGGTTGCCAACGCCTTTAGGGAGTACTTCAGAGCCAATGGTTTCATAGAGATCTTCACACCAAAGATAGTTGGGGGCGCGACCGAGGGCGGGGCTGAGGTATTTCCCGTAGTTTATTTTGATAGACAGGCCTTCTTAGCACAATCGCCCCAGTTTTATAAGCAGATGGGCGTGATCGCTGGGTTTGAGAAGGTTTTTGAGATAGGGCCTGTATATAGGGCTGAGAAGCACCATACAGTTAGGCACCTAACAGAGTATCACTCGATAGATTATGAGGTGGGTTTCATAGAAGGGCTTGAAGATGTGCTAAGGGTTGCTGAGGGAGCTTTTAAACATGTGGTTGAGAGTGTTCTCAGGAATAGCAAGGTCAGGGAGATTATAGATAGTTATGGTGCTTCGGATATATTAGTGCCTAAGGAGTTCCCCAGAATAACTATGATGGAGGCCTATAAAATACTGGAGGCGATGGGTAAGAGAATACCTTATGGCGAGGATCTAGACTCAGAGGCTGAGAAGATGCTATGGACATACGCTAGGAAAGAATACTCCTCAGACTTCGTGTTTGTCACGGAATATCCGTGGAAGGTAAGACCTTTCTACGCCATGAGAAAGCCTGAAGAGCCTGAGTGGACCCTCAGCTTCGACCTTCTATTCAGGGGCCTAGAAGTAGCTACCGGAGGGCAGAGAGAGCATAGGTACCATATACTAGTGGAGCAGGCTAAGGAGAAGGGGCTTAACCCAGATAACTTCTGGTTCTACCTAGAATTCTTTAAATATGGTGCACCTCCACACGGAGGCGCAGGGATAGGGCTTGAGAGGGTTGTGATGCAGATTCTAAAGCTGCAGAACATAAGAGAGGCTAGGCTCCTCCCAAGGGACCCTGAGAGGCTATTTCCCTAGCAAGTTAGTACGCAATATTTATTGAGACTATCTTCACCTCCGTCAGGTTAAGAATAGTGCTTCTAACCCCTTCCCTCCCTCCCAAACCGCTTAGCTTGACTCCTCCGAATGGCAGTGCATCCCATCTAAGCCTAGTGCTATCGTTGATCATAACTCCGCCTACTTCGAGCTCTCTGGCAATCCTCAGAGCCTTAGCAATATCTCTAGTGAAGATCGCGGCCTGGAGCCCGTAGTCAGTCATATTAGCGATCTCGGCAGCCTCGTCATCCCTAGAGAACCCCGTTATCGGCGCTATAGGGCCGAAAACCTCTTCCCTCATGACCCTCGCATCCCTCGGAGGCTCATATATGACTGTTGGGGCTAGATAAAAGCCCTTCATCCTCATTCTATCTCCACCATGTAGGAGTTTACCACCCTTTTCAAGTGCATCTCTTATCATGCTCTGAAGGTTTCTAAGAGATTCTTCTGAGATGACAGGCCCCATATCGGATTCCTCGTTCAGGGGGTCTCCTACCCTTATCCTTTTAACACTCTCTAGGAATGCCTCTACAAATTTATCCCTGATTTTTTCATGGACAATGATTCTTTTACCGGCATTGCAGTTCTGCCCAGCATATTCATATCTAGCCCTAGCTGCTATCTGAGCAGCCCTGACCACATCGGCGTCCTCAAGCACTATTATGGGATCTGACCCGCCCATCTCCATCATAATCCTCTTACCGCTTAACACAGCCTTAGAAGCTATGGAAACCCCTGTTGCTGTAGATCCTGTGAAGGTTATTCCATGAACCTTTCTATTGCTAACAATCTCATCCCCTACTATGGATGCAGGCCCTGGTAGAACACTTAGAACACCCTTCGGAAGCCCTGCTCTATAGAGTATTGAGGCCAGCTCTAGCGCTGAAATCGGTGTTGCAGAGGCTGGCTTAACCACCACGGTGTTGCCGACAGCTATGTTAGGGGCGACCTTGTGGGCAAAGCTATTAGCTGGGAAGTTAAATGGCAGTATAGCCCCTACAACACCTATAGGTTCTCTAACCTCCATAACAATCCTGTTTTCATTTCCAGGGGGATATTCATAGGCGTCAACCCTGTGAACCTTACCCTCTAGCACCATTCTAGCTTCTTCAGCAGCGATTCTGAAAAGGGATACCGCTCTGGAGATCTCGACTCTTGCATCCCTTATAGGTTTTCCGGCCTCCATGGAGAGGATCCTAGCAAGTTCCTCACTAGAGGACTCTATCAGATCTGCCGCCCTCTTCAAAATCTTTATCCTATTAACCAGAGGCTCCCTAGAGAATTTTTCGAATGTTTCGTACGCTATATCTATAGCTCTTCTAACCATCTCCCGATCAGATGCTATAGAAACACGATCTATAGCCTCACCCGTGCCAGGAGATATAACATCTTGATAGGATCCTGAATCGATGCGTTCGCCACCAATAATTAATTCCCTCATGATATCCACCCGAAGGTCTCAATAATTAGTTACTTAAAAAAATATATATCTAACCTCCCTCTTACTCGTAATTAAATCAGATCATGATGCTCTAAATCCTACTTCTAGCCTAAGCCGGTGTGTTTTGATTTCATGATATACTTTGCTCAAGAACGTCTAGGATCTGGAGAGCTGAATTATGTCCGATCAAAAGTCGTAACTGGCTTTAGAAAATTTAATATTATCTCTAGATTCGTTAGTTGGAGGCCCATGAGGAGAAGAGGTAGAAGTAGAAGAAGATCGAGGTATTATCTAGTAGCACTACTCTCTATAGTAATGGCTGTAGTCCTTTACTTCTCTTTACAGGCTCTCACAGACTACATGGCTAGAGAGAGTATGGCGAGGCTTCTTTCATCTAGGCCTGACTGCTCCTCTCTTCCTAAAAGAGCTCTAATAGCTGACAGCTTGTCAATTGATTACCCGAACGAGTCTCTCATAAGAAAGATCTCCGTGCTATTAGAGGGTGCTGGCTATTTCGTAGATATTAAAAAAGGAGCGGAAGTCACTCCAGATCTATATTCTAGACTAAATGAATACTCAATAGTAATTCTTAGAGTACACGGGGGAAAAGCCGATGTGGTAGTAGATGGGAGAGATATAAAGATCAACGGGCTCTTTACAGGTCTCGAGTGGAGAGACGAGTATGTAGGGTTTAAGCAGAATGGCACAGGCACCAGAGCCTTCCCATATAACTCTACTAAGGCCTATCTAGCACTTCTTCCGAAATTCTTCTACGAGAGGCTTGGAGGCCTTTTCTGCAAAGGATCAGTAGTTATAGTTGCAAGCTGCTACTCACTCTACACAAGGGATATAGCTGATGCATTTGCATCGAAGGGTTTAACATATTACCTTGGATTTGAGGGACTTGTAAGTGTTGATTATATAGATAAGGCCCTTGAGAGGCTTTTAAGCCTTGTTCTCACAAAAAACTATAGTTGGGTAGATGCGGTAGACAGGCTACTAAAAGAAATAGGTCCGGATCCCACCATGGGTGAGTATATGACAGCCATATACTATAGAGGGTAGTCCTTTTAACTGAAGCCTTCAGCTATAATATGCTTTAATAGCTTATTAGCTCAGCCCTGAATTACATAGTCATGAGATAGAGCGATTTGAGGCCCCTGAGGCTATACTCGCTTCTTAGCAATCTAGCTGGTGGCTTAGCGAACCCCTTCGTCGGGTTCTTCGTGGTAGCTTCCAACGTGCCTACATACATGGTTTCCCTAGTATCTTCAGCCTCTACAGCTCTGCCTGGGATATCGCAGATAGCGATCCTAAGGATCAAAACAGATCCTAGGAAGATGGTTATTCTGGGTACTATGATAACTGGGATTATATGGATAGTCTCCGGCATAGTCTCAGCGATCGGGGCCCTATTCGTTGGGCTCTATCTAACAACTCAGATAGTCTCTGGCATAGCTTCACTAGGATGGTCCCTGATACTGGAGAAAGTGAGCAGAGGTAGGAGAGGCTTCGAGCTAGCTAGATACTCTTTCTACGCAAATGCGGGCTCTCTACTAGCAACCCTGATCACGGGCTATCTTGTCGGGAGAAACTTAGGCTATATAGCCTATTCCTACATAGCGACGGGCACTCTCCTCATAATCAGCTCGCTATTGATTCTAGGCTATAAGGATTATAACCAGTCTGTTGACAAGGATCTGGGCAGCGTGTCCTACTCTGAAAGAGGTAAAGGCAAGGATAGGCTGGGAGATCTGAGAAGATTCTACATGGTTAATTTCTCCTACATGATAGTTATGTCGCTTGCATGGCCCCTGTTCCCCATAGCCCAGGTTCATAAATTTGGGATGAGTGCTACAGAAGTTGGGATCTTAACAGTTATATCGGGCGTCTCGACCCTGGCATTACAGAGGATCGTGGGGACACTGGTAGATCTCAATAGAAAGATCGTTATGTTCTCCGGAAGAGTCTTACTGGCATCATTTCCCCTAGGATACGCACTCTCTACGAATGTGTATCAATTATATGCAGTGCAGATAGTATCTGGTTTCACGAACTCAGCTGTGATAGCTTATACATCCTACGTTATGGATAACTCCTCTGATAAGAGAAAAGCACTGTCAATGTTTAATTTCTTAAACGGTATAGGCACTATAATAGGCTCTGTACTTGGAGGAGCCCTGTTTACCATGATATCTTCCGCGGAAGATCCTGTTGACGCTGTGGATCTACTCATGCTTATAATAGGAATCGTGAGGGTTATAGCAGCGATACCATACTTATATGTAAGAGACGTAAAGATCCTCTAGTGACGATCAGGGAATACGTAGTTCTAGAGCGAATAAGGTTTTTCAAGATAAAGATAGCTTAACATTGATCCTGTATATTAGATTAAGAATTGAATCTACTTAGAAAAATATCGAGCAAATATAACAAAACTGTGAAAATCTATATAGTTCTGGGCTCAAACCCCACCTCAGTTTATATGCACTGAGCTCTAACTATACTAAGTTATTATGTTTTTCAAGTTCTCCCTATTGCGGTTTTATAATACTTATTTCGATTATTTCCTATGTAATGCTGAGGATAGACCGGGCTATGTCTAGATACTCTGTAGAGGGTCGATACTAGGGGAATCCAAATCCCTAAAATATAAGTGTTTTAAGCAATTTATTCAGAGGAGCTGCTATTGGTGGAAATCGAGGTTATACTTGGAGGTCCCCAGGGAGGAGGTATAGAGACTGCTGCCCAGGTATTCATGAGGGCTCTTGCTAGAACAGGTCTATATGTATATGGAAAGAGGGAATATTTTTCCAATATAATGGGTAGGCATAGCTATTTCCAGGTTAGGGCTAGGGATAGGCCTGTGAGATCTGTTAGGAGTAGTGTTGATGTAGTAGCGGGGCTGGATGCTGAATCCATAGCTACACACTTCGACGACATAGTTCCTGGTGGCGCGATAGTTTTTGATCCTTCATTTACCCAGACAAAGATAGATGCTCTACCCATGATGGAGCCAGAAACAAAGGAGTTTGTTAAGGAGAGGCTGAGGAGCAGCGGATACCAAGCAACTGTTCAGGGCGCCCTTATGTATGCCGAGGAGAAGCTGGGGGCTAAGCTATACCCGCTTCCGTATCAGAAGATGCTTGTGGAAACCGCTGAGAGGCTTAAGGCGGGCAGTCTCTCGGCTGTCCAGAGGTTTTTAAATACGGTCGTGCTCTCAGCTGTGTCGGCACTGATCAACATTCCTCTGGATGCTTTTAAGAAGGGTCTTGAGGATGTTTTTGGCGTTAGGAGGCCGCAGGTCATAGAGCAGAACATGGTTGTGGCGGATATTGTATATAACTATGTTAATAATAACTTCAACAAATTTGATAAGAGAATAGGGGACTTCAAGCCCAGAGACGAATTACTAGCTATAGTTAATGGCAATGAGGCTGTAGCTATTGGAAAGATCCTCGGCGGGCTCACGTTCCAAACATACTATCCAATAACACCAGCGGCAGATGAGAGCTTCTTCTTAGAGAGCTACGAGCTATTAGAAGCGGATCCAGAATTCAGGGATGAAGCAGAACTTCTAAAAGGAGCGGGGGTAGTGATCTTCCAGTCAGAGGATGAGTTAGCAGCTATAAACATGGCCATAGGTGCAGCCCTAGCAGGGGCTAGAAGCGCTACTGCCACGAGCGGCCCTGGATTCTCGCTAATGGCTGAAGGCCTTGGCTGGGCAGGGATGAACGAGGCCCCGGTTGTTGTTACTCTATATATGAGGGGTGGGCCCAGCACGGGGCTTCCGACGAGGGATAGCCAGGCTGATCTCCTGTTCGCATTGTCCGCTGGACATGGTGAGTTCCCGAGGATTGTTATATCTTCAGGGGATCATGAGGAGGCGATCTACGATGCTGTGAGAGCCCTTAACTGGGCTGAGATATACCAGTGCCCAGTGATCCATCTAGTGGAAAAGAATCTGGCAAACTCATGGGCTATGGTTAGGATGTATGATAAGGATAAGATAAAGATTACAAGAGGCAGGATAGTTAGAGAGCCTGTTAAGGATTATAAGAGATTCGTGTTCACAGAAGATGGGATATCTCCGAGGGCATTTGTAGGGACGCCGGGAATTGTTATGTGGTACACAGGAGATGAGCATGATGAGCATGGACATATAACAGAGGATCCTGAGACAAGGTATATGATGTATATGAAGAGGCTTAAGAAGCTAGAGACGGCAGATAGAGAGATCCCGGAAGAGGAGAGAGCAATTCTATATGGGGATGAGAATGCGGATATAACCATAGTGAGCTGGGGATCTACGAAAGGCGCTATATTAGATGCAATGGAAATTCTAAGGGATAGGGGTTATAGAATTAGGTTCCTTCAGATAAAGGTTTTCAGCCCATTCCCGAAGAACATAGTTAGAAGAATCCTAAGTAGCTCTAACATAGTAATAGATATAGAGAACAACTACTTAGGACAAGCTGCTAAGGTTATAGCCATGGAGACGGGGATACTGATTAAACACAAGGCGTTAAAGTGGACTGGCAGACCCGTAACAGAGACAGAGGTTATCAAGAGTGTTGAGAAAGTGGTTAAGGACAATGTCGAAGTGATCTACTTAAAGGATGGGAAATAGATGTTTTTTAGCCCGGGCCTGTCTCAGAAAAGCCGTTTATAGAGCTTAGTTTCTTAAATATATCTATTAGGGTTTTCAGCTTAATAGGATTCACGATAGAGAGGCTCAATAAGAATATCGGCACGAATCTAGGATCTGAGAAACCCTTTAATATAGATTTCTTTACTTTTTCATCATAAGGTAGATTCTCTAAGTAGATCTCTATCTTCTCTCTAAATATGCCCGGGATCTTCTCGAGGGATCTGCTAGGAGCTTCGAGACTAGTAAAGTATGAGAACACTGCTATGTCCCACGCCATGTGAGCAGGCTTTCTACATCTCTCTATCTGTTCTAGGTCTACATAATATATTACTCCATCCCTCGATACTATGAAGTTGTCAGGCTTCGTATCGATCATACATAACCCCTTGCTGTGGATATCTGCAATTGATCTCAAGAAGATCTCTACGGCTTTCTCGAGATCCTCTCCCTTTACTATATATTCACTAAGGGGCACACCTTCTATATATTCCTTAATCATTGTAAAGGACCAAGGATCTATGTAGAGGATCCTAGGCGTGTTTATCCCGTATTTCCTCAGCTCGATCGAATATCTATATTCATTCCAGAATCTCGTTGAGGGCAGGGCTTTCGGCCTTATACCGATAAGCGTTATTAGATCTACCGTCGGGCTTATGAGAATCCATTTTGTAGATGCATACTCAGAGAATCTCTTAACAACCATTTTAACACCACTCTCCTTCTCAGCATATATCTTAGAAGTCGAGATAGCCTCGAGGATCTTTGACAGGGCTCCCTCGATGGTTTTATTCCCACTGATCCTAGTAAGTCTCTCTTTGACATTATCAAATCTTATAACCCTCCCTTCCAGGACCTCGATAAGGATTTCTGGGGGCGGCGGTTCCTGGGTAGCTGGGGCTTCTATCTCTTTCAGCATCTTAGTTAGCGGATTAAAGAACTCATCTATAGATCTTCTAAGATTCTTCATAACCTTGGCAGCCTTGATCCAGTCGGTTTTCATATAAATTGTTATTCTTATAGGCCTCTCTCTTAAGATCCATCCATCCTTTACTTTAAATCCATATCTCTCAGCATTAAGACAAAGAGCTATATCTATATCTGCTTTACCATTCTCGAAGTAGTTATTTGCTAGGTATCTATATATAGATCCATCGCTACTACCAAGCTTATATAGGTTCTTATATAGAGGATATCTAACACCGATTCTTATTAGATCGTGCCCACCAGATAAGATAGAAAATTCCCAAATAAGATCTCTTATCAAGCTTCTAGAGGCTGAGGCTATGATCTCTTCGTCTCTGGGCTCGCCGAGTAATAGGTATAGGGAGCATGCTCTATAGCCCAGGGTTTTGAATATGCAGTCAATCAGTATAAGCTGTTTCGGAATATATATTGAGAATGACCTCTTATTTCTAATGCTTTTAAAATCCGTGATCTTCTCTGTTAGAAACACTCTGATCAATATGAGGTACCCAGGTCTATCTCTTTAAAATTACGAAGCCTTTTCTCATCATTAGGTCTATATTCTTTTTAACCATTCTGGATAACGAGGATATGATCCTGATCGCTGGTACGTTGCTCTCTTGGGCTTCCAGCTTTCTGGCTATTGGCTCTATGTTGTTTCTACAGAGATCTATTAAGAGGCAGTTCATACACCTCTGGCTAGCATCTACACCATTAACTATGGCCAGGAGCCCGTAGATCTCGTCTATGAATGCTCCCTTGTTCTCTAGAACCTCGAGAAAGATCCCCTGATCCGACTTATGTGCCCTATAAACCAGGTATATTTTAGATGTTAGTAGATAGTTCTCTCCGTGCTTTATGATCCACCCATGATCCTCTAGGAAGTGGAGATGTCTATATACGGCGGTCCTTATTATACCCATTTTCTCAGCGATTTGAGAGGCCCTTGTAATGCCCCTCGCTAAAAATGTTAAGACTCTGAGCCTCTGGTCATTCGATACAGTTGCGTTGAAGTTATCCTCATGTATGAGCACAATACTATCAGTTAGAGTACTTTTCCTAAGAAGATAGGGAGCTCCCCTCGATATCTCTTCGCCACCAATTCTAATACCGCTCTCCAAGATAATCCCATACCAAGATATAATTAGTTCTTGAGATATATAAAGAGAGCTAAACTTAATTACCCCAAACACATGATCATAAGAGGGGCCGTAGTCTAGCTTGGTAGGATGCCAGCCTGGGGTGAGAACCCCGCTAGAACCAGTTCCCAGAACGCTGGTGGTCCCGGGTTCAAATCCCGGCGGCCCCACTAGATCTCGCTATTATATAGCCTATATCTCCTCAACTCTGTATGAGTAGAACTCGTTATGAATGAGACACTATTTAGAATATATATTCGATCGTGAAAATATAGCTAACTCCTTATGGAGCTTGTGCCCTTCCTAGGACGTCCATTATGAGTCTCTGTGAAGCATTCCACCCCGGTATGCATGTAATCTGCCCACCTGGCCATGTACCGGAGCCTCCTAGGTAGAGCCCCTGGATCGGGGTTCTATATCCCCAGCCACATACTGGTCTACAGTCATATAGATAGTCACTTGTCATTGAGATATGGTTTATCATCCCACCCCTAACCCTGAAAACCCTTTCTATATCCTCTGCATCCATTATCTCTATCGCTATTGCCTTCTCACGGATTCCTGGAGAGATCTCCTCTAGATCGTCTATGTCGAGACCCCCGGTTGCAATGATATAGTTTTTCCCAACAACCACCTCGCCCATCGGTGTCTGTATAATCGAGTCTCTATAGGGCTCTAGCCTCTCTGAGAGCCTAGGCTTCTCCTTAAAGACCGCCACCACCCTTTTAACACCAACCCTTGGGGAGCCCTTTTCAAGCCTTCTAAGTATGTCCTCATCTACTAGCCCAGGATCTATGAGATCTAGCATCGTATTAGCAGGACTAGCAGTAGAAATCACGTATTTAGTCTCGATTCTACTGCCATCCTCTAGCACAACCCCTTCTACCTTTTTACTACTTACAGAGATTCTTCTTACTCCTATACCCAGGTATATCTTTACACCGAGCTCCAACGCTCTTCTATATAGCTCGTCAACAAGGACCCAGGATCCCTTCTCACCCATTCGCATAGGTAGATACCACCCCTTGGGAGGGTTATAATAGCCAACTAGGAAAGCCGGCTGATCTATGTAGAAGCCGATAATGAACATGTCCCAGAGCCACCTAGGCAGATATCTCGAGAGAAAGACATATGAGCTCTCCTTCACGAATCTAGCCAATACAGGGTCTTGGGAGATTTCATCCCGGCTCGGAGGATCAGCCCTAAAGAGGTACTTCTTCAACGATGCGTGGAAGCTCTCGATCTCACTCCACATATCCCTTAAACTACTAACACCAATAGATTCGAACTCCATAAACCTCTTCTCGATATCCAGCCACCACCTGACAATGGTGTCCTTATGCACATATACAGCTATGGGATCAGGGTAGTACTTATCTATCCTCAGCCCGAGAACCTCTATCAGCTCGTCTGGGACAAGCCCGATGACATAGGCCCCCACAGGTATCTTGGCGCCCGAGAGCCACTTAGATCCAGCCATCCCACCATACCAGGGCAGATGATCTATAACAGCTACCCTCAGCCCCCTCATAGCAAGGGCGATAGATGCTACCAACCCGTTATGCCCTGCTCCAATAACCACTACATCCAAACCAATATACCCTGGCTATATGTTATCTCCTGGGGCTATTTTTCTTTAGCTATGAAGTAATCCTGGTACGTGTACTATATCTTCTGAGAGACATATGCTAGCTTTCCCAAGTCCGGCCTCCATACCGGTTAAAAGGGTTAGCACCTCTTCATCGGCATCTTATCCCTCAATGATCATTGATTTTCTCTTGCTCCAGGGTTGCTGTGTTTTCTCCTCCACAGGGGTTTAGATATCTCTATGGGCTCATAGGTGGCTGTTGAGCCCAGAGGAAAGGGGCTCCCCTCTAGGCTTGAAACCCCGAAGCCCTTCTGAGCATTGCCCCTATACAGAGCTTCGGTCTCGGGAGCTCAAGCGTCATCACATCCCGAGGATATCTATATGCAAAGCACATGTGGTATCGCCTCGTCATCAAAATAGCTAGAATAGTAAGTCTAGCAATTAACCATGAAAGCAGAAACAGCATCTGAACCCATTCAAAATATATCAAGCCTAAAAACAGTATAGATAATCTTTATCATAAATAGCTGAGCCTTTAGTGTAGTCTCTTAGATCCTCTTAGGTTTCTTCAGGGGTTTCTTCGTAGGTCTTCATTTCAATTGGTGATGCCATTACCCTCTCTCTGAGGTAGTTAACCATCTTCCTTGCCTCTTCTAGCGCTACGTGTCTCCCTGTTCTCTGGGCTTCTTGGATCTTCTGTGTCAGGGTTGTCTCAAGAGTCTCACCCGGTTTGACTGATAGTCTGATCTTTTCGAAGATCATTGGGCTTGGATGTAGTATTGCTCCCTTCTTTATGAAGATCTCGTCATCTAGCTGTGTGGCTATTACAGCACCTACTTCCTCGCCGCCCAGCATCAGAGTATATACTGAATCGCCATCTATCGTCTCGCCGAGCTTATTTACCTGGTACTCGACACCCTTTCCAAAGGCCTCACCCCATAGAGCTGTTCCACCTATCTCTTTCATTGCATTCTCTACCTGCTGATCCCTT
Organism: Desulfurococcales archaeon; assembly: GCA_032249255.1. Classification (GTDB taxonomy): domain Archaea; phylum Thermoproteota; class Thermoprotei_A; order Sulfolobales; family AG1; genus AG1. The sequence continues at coordinate 19,299 of JAVVGE010000026.1, forward strand.
CTGAAGACCTCTATGAGAAGCTTTGAAGGATCCCATACTATCTTGCCATTCTCCACACCGTAATCTATCCTGATCCTGACCACATCCCCTTTATCAACCCTGAATCTATCTACTAGTATCCTATAGAGCGTGCTGTTAAGCTCCCCCACAGCTCTCGCTATCTCCTGAGAAGTTACACTTCCTTTCTTAATCTCTTCTCTTAGCTGAGCGAACATAGTCCTTCTCAACTTATCTGCATATCCACCTGCTATAACATATCCTGATGAGAGAGTAGGCATTTCAACCCCCATAGATCGTGAATGATAAGAGGATAATAAATACCAGCTACTCAGTATCTACTTCCTCAGTAAATCGAGTTTATAACTCTCCTCCGTTGCCCCTCACACTTTCAACTACTTGTCTCTCGTTGGTCGTTGGTTGTTATTGATTTTCTTTTGTTCCGAGGTTGCTGTGTTTTCTCCTCCACAGGGGTTTAGATATCTCTATGGGCTCATAGGTGGCTGTTGAGCCCAGAGGAAAGGGGCTCCCCTCTAGGCTTGAAACCCCGAAGCCCTTCTGAGCATTGCCTCTATACAGAGCTTCGAGGCCCCCTAGATAAATATTTATCAAGGCTACCACCTCTCTATACTCTTCTCGCCTTCCTTGCTACAGATCCCTATCCTCTCTATACTCTATTGTTGCTCTATGTAGTGGGCATGTCTTCTAGGTATTCCTAGGATCTACCATTAATATCGGCACACCATACTCCTTTGCCCTGTCTATTATTGTGTTTAGCTCTCCCTTCAATGCACTCTAATATATCCTATGCTTTGATGTTTATTCTTGTACCTAGCGATCATGATCCTGATGTCATCCTCGTATATTCTCTCAATAACTATTACTCCTCTCAACCCCATGGCATCTCTTGCTATTAGGTTTGCTGTTTTCCACCTATAATCCCTCTTCTTCCCCTCCTTAAGCTTCTCCAGAGCCTCCCTAGCCTCTTTGCCACCAGATCCATGCCTCTTCTGAATACCCTTCTTCCTATAGCTATAGCCTAGAGTAGTCTTAGCAAGGTCTGTTTCGAGGATTATTACGAATGCCTTGTAGAGAGACGCTGCGGATTTCTCATTAACATCAACAGGCTTCACAATCCTCTTTTGCTTATAGATCTCAGCCTCCTTTTCAGAGATAGATAAAAAATTGATCTCCTACTCCTCCTATTAAGCTTAAGCTTTGCATGTAATGCTGGTTTTAAACCTTTTGCTATCAGCTTGTAGAACTTCTTAGTTGGCTAAGATCTAGATATACCCAGCCCCTATGGGTATTAATAGCAGCGCTTGTGAAGAAAGTGTTCTCAACACCATTTATATTGATCTTCGCAGGGTTTACTGGTTTCCATACATGGCCATCAACTAGCTATAGGCTAACTCTATTGATCCTCGGCATTAGTATGCCTCCCATCATCTCAAGATCTACCTGGTGCCGAGCTATCTCCCAAGATCTTCTCCAGAGATATATCTCACGAGCCTCTTACCCCTAAGATCCTTTTTCCCTAGACCTAGATACTTAACCAACTCATCGAAGATCTCTCTAGAGTATTGCCTAGCCCTATTCCTCCTTGGAGAGGAAACCCTTTCAACAGCATCCTGGCATAAGCCATATATGTAGTGGGATGGGATATCTGGATAGATATTCCTTAGCTCGTGGTACTTCTCATTCCTCAGAATGCGATGTTTCTAGAGAGGCTCCTAGGAGAGTCCGACATTGTAACCCTCCATATACCACTAACACCCTGAAACAAAGCATATGATAAATGAGGAGAGGCTGAGGAGGATGAAGAGAACAGCACTTTTAGCAAATACAGCTAGGGGTGGTAGCGGATACAGGAGCTCTAGTTAAAGCTCTAAGAGAAGGCTGGATAGCCGGGGCAACCCTAGATGTATTTGAAGGAGAACTCTTAAACCAGAACCACTCATTAACAGTGTTTAAAGCATCATACTAACAACCGCATATAGCTAGTGCAACCTACGATGCAAGACATAAATGGCAAAGCTAACAGCGGAAAACCTAGTAGCCTTCTATGAGGGCAGGATACCGCCAACCTTATGACCCCTCCCCGCCCTAAAGGGGCGGGGTTTCTATGCTGGGGTCTCGGGCGTTAGCCCCCTGGAAAGGGATTAATGGCTTAACACCAATATGTGTTACATGGTAGCTCTCAATCTTTTTTGCTATTTTTATCCTGTATCCGAGCCTTCTCGCTATGTTCAACGCAGCATTAATATCTGCGTTTATCTTCTTCCCAGTCTTCCTACAAATATACAGCCCTCTATATATCCTCCCGTTCTTATGTTTTGCCCCACATATAGAGCATCTCTGGCTGGTATAGTCCTCTGGCACGATCTCAACTTCTATGCCATACTCCATGAATATATCCACAATCCAAAGAACTATTTTCCTGAACCACCATATGTTTGTATTATACTCGTTTCCATTGTTCTGTGATAGCATGATCGGGTATCCTATGTATAGCTTTCTAACACCTCTTCTATGTAGCTCATCAGCCAGGAATCTAATCGCTGTTATATAGAGAAGCCTGATCCTCTCATCCCTTTTATACATAGCATCTAGATATTTCTCATGATAGTATATCCATGTTGATATGCCAAGCCTCCTCAGCACATCCCTTATAGATTGATATGTAGCTATCTCCCTCTTCCACCAATAATACTCAGACTTAATAGATCCGCCTTTAATGAGCATTACTGATCCATCTGTAGTTACCACAGCGAATAGGTTATTCAAACCCATATCCATGAATGCCTCCTTATCACCTATGGGATCCCTCTGCTTAATACTCCTCGGGTTTACAACTGAAAGCCTCGCCCCTTCTAGGGGCGGGGATGAATAGAGAGATTTATAAGATATGTATCCTCTAATATATTCTGGAGAGTGTCTTGGAGGGCGAATCGTTGGAAACATAACAGCTGATATTGTTAAGAGATATGTTAAGGAGCAGTGGGTGAAAGAGGGTAAAGAGGACTAACGTGGTTGAACTAGTAGTGGGTAAGGAGGAGCATGAGAAGCTGAAGGAACTAGGCATTACTACAGCCAGATGTTGGAATGAGCTGACGGCTCCCCGCCATGAATGGCGGGGGTTCTGCACCCTCTGGGGCTTCTTATCATCTTTCTAGAGCCCCTCACGGGTGCGGCATCACTTCTCAGACCCCGCCGTCAGCCTGTGGAGGTGTGGGCTCAATGCCTGCTAGACTCGT